>NZ_DASQCJ010000149.1:0-6965 GCF_035634735.1 Cellulomonas sp. | reverse complement strand
CGGACGACGTGCGGGCGCAGGCAGCGGCGTGGCGGGGCACCGCGGTGACGACGCTGCTGGTCCAGGCCGCCCCCGCGCACCTGGAGCAGATCGCCGGGCTGCTGGGCTGACCGCGGGGGCGTCGGCACGGCCGGCCCGGCGGCACGGGCCGGCTCCCCCGCGGTGAGGTCGTCACATCCGCGCGAGGTCGTCACGCGTGAGTGACGACCTCGCCGCGATGTGACGACCTCACGGCCCGCCCGAGGGCGCGGACGCCGCAACGCGGCCGACACACCCCGGCGCTACCGTGCGGCGCGTGACCCGGCCCGATGACGCCCCCGCCGACGCGCTCTCCCCGACGGCCACCGACCCCGCGCCGACCGACCCCGCGGCCCGCGACGGCGGCACGCACCTCGCCGCGGGCGTCGTCACCGCGCTCGTCGGCTTCACCAGCGCGTTCGCCGTCGTGCTCGGCGGGCTGCGCGCGGTCGGCGCCACCCCCGCCCAGGCGGCGTCCGGGCTGCTCGCGGTCACGCTCGCGATGGGCGCCGCGACGGTCCTGCTCGCGTGGCGCACCCGGCTGCCGATCACCGTCGCGTGGTCCACGCCCGGCGCCGCGCTGCTGGCCACGACCGGGACGGCGGCGGGCGGTTGGCCGGAGGCGGTCGCCGGGTTCGTGCTGTGCGGCGTGCTGCTCGCGGCGGTCGGGCTGTGGCGGCGGCTCGAGCGCTGGGTGCGGCTGATCCCGGTGCCGCTCGCGAACGCGATGCTCGCGGGCGTCCTGGTCGACCTGTGCCTGCAGCCGGTGCTCGCGGTCGCCGAGCGGCCGCTGCTGGTCGGGCCGGTGGTGGTCGTGTGGCTCGTGCTGCTGCGGCTGGCGCCGCGCTGGGCCACCCCCGCGGCGATCGGGCTCGCGGTGGCGATCGCGGTCGCCTCGCCGGGCGTGCGCGCCCTCGACCCGTCCGACCTGCTGCCGTCGCTGACCTGGACCACCCCGCAGCCGTCCTGGTCGGCGGTGGTCTCGGTGGCGGTGCCGCTGTTCGTCGTGACGATGGCGTCGCAGAACATCCCGGGCGTGGCGGTGCTGGCCGGGTTCGGGTACGCCGCTCCCCTGCGCCGGGTCATGCTCGTGACCGGCGCCGGGACGGTGCTCGCCGCCCCGTTCGGCGGGCACGCGATCAACCTCGCGGCGATCAGCGCGGCGCTCGCCGCCGGCCCCGAGGGCGGCCCGGACCCGCGGCGGCGGTGGCGGGCCGCGGTCGTGGCGGGGTGCGGGTACGTGGTGCTGGCGGTGGCGTCGGCGGCCGTCGCCGCGGTGGCACTGGCGGCGCGGGCCGGGCTGATCGCCGCGGCGGCCGGCCTGGCGCTGGTGGGGACGCTCGCCGCGTCGCTCGGCGCCGCGTTCGGCCCGGCCGGGCACCGCGAGGCGGCGGCGGTGACGTTCCTGGTGACGGTCTCGGGCGTGAGCGTGGGCGGGGTCTCGGCGGCGTTCTGGGGCCTGCTCGCGGGCATCGCGGTCCACCTGACCCTGCGCGCCGCCCGCCGCTGACCCGACGCCGCTCCGGGTTCCGCCGAGTGGGCAGCAGATGTCCCTTCCGCGAGGCCGGAGGGGACATCTGCTGCCCACTCGGCGCGGGGTGGACGCGGGGCCGGCGCGGGGCCGGCGCGGGGTGGAGCGCGGCGAGACGAGGTTGTCCCGCCGCACGTCGGGCGCTACTGTCGGCGGTGATCCCGAGACGTGAACATTTGCGTCTCAACAGGCGAGACAGCGTGAAGGAGGCGGCCCGTGGCCCGGTCGATGCAGCGCACGACCCAGCGCCCGGGCCGGCCGATGCCCGCGTCGCCGCGCTGCTGTCGCCGCTCGGCGAGCTGTCCGCGCACCTCCCGCGCCGCCTGACCCGCGTCCCCGACGCCCACCGGCCGCGCCCGGCAGCACCCCGGCAGCACCCGCCCGCCGGCGGCCCGTCCGACCCGCGCTCCGCCGCAGGTCCGCGACCGAGCCCCGCCGCCCCGCGCCGCGCCCCCGCGGCCCCGACGACCCGGGAACCCCCATGAGCCCCGCCCCCCGCACCGCCGGCCCGGCCGCCGCCGACCCCGGCGCGACCACGTCCGCCCGACCGGCCGCCCCCGGCGCGGCCCCGGCCGACGCCCCACCGGCCCTCGCCGACGCCCCCGGCACGGCCCCCGCCGACGCCGGCTCGACCGCCTCCGGCACCCGCCCCGCCGACGACGCGGCCGGCGCCGCGCGCCCCGTCGCGCTCCGCGGCGTCGCCCGCACCTTCGCCACCCCCGCCGGCCCGCGCCCCGTGCTCGCCGGCCTCGACCTGTCGATCGCCGCCGGCGAGATCGTCGCCGTCATCGGCCCGTCCGGCTGCGGCAAGTCGACGCTGCTCCGCCAGGTCGCCGGACTCGACACCCCCGACGCGGGCTCGATCCTGATCGGCGACGCGCCGGTCGCGCCGTACGACCCGCGCACCGCCGTCGCGTTCCAGGAGCCGCGGCTGCTGCCGTGGCGCACGCTGGCGCACAACGTCGCGCTCGGCGTCCCCCGCGGCACGCCGCGCGCCGGGTCCCGCGACCAGGTCGCCCGGCTGCTGGACCTGGTCGGGCTCGCGGGCTCGGCGGGGCTGCGTCCGCGACAGGTGTCCGGCGGCATGGCGCAGCGCGCGTCGCTGGCCCGGGCGCTGGCCCGCCGCCCGGGGGTGCTGCTGCTCGACGAGCCGTTCGGCGCGCTCGACGCCCTGACCCGGCTGCGGATGCAGGACCTGCTGCTGGAGGTGCACGCCAGCCGCCCGACGACGGTGCTGCTGGTGACGCACGACGTCGAGGAGGCGCTGTACCTGGCCGACCGCGTCGTCCTGCTCGGCGCGCTCGGCGGCCCGGGCGCGCCCGGCGACGCCTCCGTCCGCTCCGTCATCACCGTCCCGGGCGACCGCCCCCGCGACCGCGCCGACGCCCGGCTGGCCGAGCTGCGCGCCGAGCTGCTGGACGGGCTGGGCGTGCCCTCGCACCACCCGGCGCACGACCCGGACGCGCACCACTCGATCTGACCCGCACCACCCCACGACCCCGACACCCCCTGGAGCCCGCCATGACCGCCCTGACCACCGCCCTCCGTCGCCGAGCGCGCGGCCCGATCGCCCTCGGCGCCGCCGCCGTCGCCGCGACCCTGCTGCTCGCCGGCTGCGTGGCCGGCGAGGGCGAGGCCGCCCAGGCGGACGCCCCGGAGGACGGCGCGACCGCCGCCGACGGCTGGAGCGCCGACACCCTGACGGTCGACTTCGCCACCTACAACCCGCTGAGCCTGGTCATCAAGGACCAGGGCTGGCTGGAGGAGACGCTCGGCGACGACGTCGACGTCGAGTGGGTGCAGTCGGCCGGGTCGAACAAGGCCAACGAGGCGCTGCGCGCCGGCGCGGTCGACGTCGGCTCCACCGCGGGGTCGGCGGCGCTGCTCGCCCGGTCCAACGGCTCGCCGATCCGGACCATCGACATCTACGGGCAGCCCGAGTGGGCCGCGCTGGTCGTGCCGGCGGGCTCGGACATCACCGACGTCGCCGACCTGGCCGGCCGCTCGGTCGCCGCGACGAAGGGCACCGACCCGTACTTCTTCCTGCTGCAGGCGCTCGACGAGGCGGGCGTCGACCCGGCCGACGTCGAGGTGCAGAACCTGCAGCACGCCGACGGCAAGGCGGCGCTGGAGAACGGCTCGGTCGACGCGTGGTCCGGCCTGGACCCGCTGATGGCCGCGAGCGAGGCCGAGGCCGGCTCGACGCTGCTGTACCGGAACGTCGACTTCAACACCTACGGGTTCCTCAACGCCACCCAGGACTTCCTCGACGCGAGCCCCGACCTGGCGCAGGTCGTCGTCGACGCGTACGAGAAGGCGCGCGCGTGGGCGCAGGAGAACCCCGACGAGGTCGTCAGCATCCTCGCCGAGGTGGCCGGCATCGACCCGGCGGTCGCCGAGACCGTCATCACCGAGCGCACCACGCTCGACATCGACCCGGTCCCCGGCCAGGCGCAGCGCGACGTGCTCGAGGTGGTCGGCCCGATCTTCGTCGAGTCCGGCGACGTGGCGAGCCAGGACCTGGTCGACACCGCCCTGGACGAGCTCTTCGACCCCCAGTTCGCGGAGAACGCCGACCCGACCACGATCGCCGGCTGACCCATGTCCCCCGTTCCCGCGACGATCACCGGGTCCGCGGCACCGGTGACCGACGGCCGCGGCCGCGCGCTGCCCGGGCTGAACCCGTTCGGCCTCGGGCTGCCCGCCCGGCCCGGTGCCGGGCCGCTCGCGCGGCGGCCCGTGCGGATCGCGCTCGGCCTGCTCGTCCCCGCGGTCCTGCTCGTCACGTGGCAGGTCGTCACGACGTCGGGCCTGGTCGCGCCGTACCAGCTGCCGAGCCCGGCGTCCGTGTGGACGGCCGCCGTCGACCTCGCGGAGCGGGGGCTGCTCGGCCAGTACGTCGCCATCTCGACCCAGCGGGTCCTGCTCGGGTTCCTGGTCGGCGCGGCCCTCGGCCTGGCGGCCGGGTCGGTGGTCGGCCTGTCCCGGCTGGCGGGCGCGCTGCTCGAGCCGACCCTCGGCGCGGTCCGGGCGGTGCCGTCGCTGGCGTGGGTCCCGCTGCTGATCCTGTGGATGGGGATCGGGGAGGACTCCAAGCTGACCCTCATCGCGATCGGGGCGTTCTTCCCCGTGTACACGACCGTCGTCGCCGCGCTGCGGCACGTCGACGCGCACCTGGTCGAGGCCGGGCGCGCGTACGGGCTGCGCGGGGCGCGGCTGCTGGGCGCCGTGCAGCTGCCCGCCGCCGTGCCCTCCGTGGTGGCGGGCCTGCGGCTCGCGCTCGCGCAGTCCTGGCTGTTCCTGGTGGCCGCGGAGCTCATCGCGTCGTCGATGGGCCTGGGCTTCCTCCTGATGGACAGCGGGCAGAACGGCCGCGTCGACCGGGCGATCCTCGCGATCCTCCTGCTGGCGCTGCTGGGCAAGACGACCGACGCGCTGATCGGCCTGGCCGAGAAGTCGCTGCTGAGAAGGTGGGCATGACGAGCACGACGGGCGCGACCATCGCCGCGCTGCAGACCGAGACCCGCGCGTACCCGGCCCCGGCCGGCGACTGGAACGTGGGCCCGGCGGAGGCGGAGCGGCTGCGGGCGCGCGCCGACGCCGACCACGTGGGCTTCTGGGAGGACGCCGCGCGGCGCCTCGAGTGGGCCGAGCCCTGGCACACCGCGCACACCTGGTCCCCCGCGGTCGAGGGTCCGGACGGCGAGCTGACCGTCCCCGAGGCGCAGTGGTTCGTCGGCGGGAAGCTGAACGCCGCGGTGAACTGCGTCGACCGGCACGTGGCCGCCGGCCGCGGCGACAAGGTCGCGATCCACGCCGAGGGCGAGCGCGGCGACCGCCGGTCGATCACCTACGCCGACCTGCAGCGCGAGGTGTCCCGGGCGGCCAACGCCCTGACCGACCTCGGCATCGGCCCCGGCGACCGGGTCGTCGTCTACCTGCCGGTGATCGCCGAGACGATCGTCGTGACGCTGGCCATCGCGCGGATCGGCGCGGTGCACTCGCTGGTGTTCGGCGGGTTCTCCGCGGAGGCCGTGCGGTTCCGGGTGCAGGACACCGGCGCGAAGCTGCTCGTCACCAGCGACGGCCAGTTCCGCCGCGGCCAGGCCGTCGAGGTGAAGTCCGCCGCCGACGCCGCGGTCGACGGCCTGGACCACGTCGAGCACGTGCTGGTGGTCCGGCGCACCGGGCAGGACGTCGCCTGGACCGAGGGGCGCGACGTCTGGTGGCACGACGTCGTGGACACCGCGTCGGACGTGCACGAGGCGCAGGCCTTCGACGCCGAGCACCCGCTGTTCATCATCTACACGTCCGGCACCACCGGGAAGCCGAAGGGCCTGGTGCACACCACCGGCGGCTACCTCACGCACGCGTCCTGGACGCACTGGGCGATGTTCGACGCGAAGCCCGACGACGTCCACTGGTGCACCGCCGACCTCGCCTGGGTCACCGCCCACACCTACGAGATCTACGGGCCGCTCAGCAACGGGCTGACCCAGGTGATCTACGAGGGCACGCCGGACACCCCGCACCGCGAGCGGCACCTCGAGGTCATCGAGCGGTACGGCGTCACGGTCTACTACACGGCGCCGACGCTGATCCGGACGTTCATGACCTGGTTCCCGGACGGCCTGCCGGACGGGTACGACCTGTCGACGATCCGGCTGCTGGGCACCGTCGGCGAGGCGATCAACCCCGAGGCGTGGGTGTGGTTCCGCTCGCAGTTCGGGGCGGACCGCGCACCCGTCGTCGACACCTGGTGGCAGTCCGAGACGGGCGCTGCCGTCATCGCCCCGCTGCCCGGCGTCACCACGCTCAAGCCCGGCTCGGCCACCCGCGCGCTGCCCGGCTTCTCGGCCAAGGTCGTCGACGACGCGGGCGCCGAGGTGCCCCGCGGCTCCGGCGGCTACCTGGTCCTGGACCGGACCTGGCCCGGGATGGCGCGGACCGTCTGGGGCGACCCGGCGCGGTTCCGCGACTCCTACTGGCGGCCGTTCGCCGCGCACGGCTACTTCCTGGCCGGCGACGGGGCGTCCTGGGACGCCGACGGCGACGTGTGGCTGCTCGGCCGGGTGGACGACGTCGTGAACGTCGCGGGCCACCGGCTGTCGACCATCGAGATCGAGTCGGCGCTCGTCGCGCACCCGGCGGTCGGGGAGGCCGGCGTCGCGGGCGTGACGGACGCCGTGGGCGGGCAGGCCGTCGCCGCGTTCGTGGTGCCGGCCGTCGCGCCCGGGCCGGTCGAGGACCTGGCCGCCTGGCGGGCCGCCGCCGCGGCGCTGCGCGAGGACCTGCGCGCGCAGGTGCAGCGCGAGATCGGCCCGGTCGCCAAGCCGAAGCACGTCGTCCTCGTCCCCGAGGTGCCCAAGACCCGGTCCGGCAAGATCATGCGGCGGCTGCTGGCCGAGCTGCACGA
>NZ_DASQCJ010000148.1:0-18414 GCF_035634735.1 Cellulomonas sp. | reverse complement strand
GGAGTCCTCGATGAGGTCACCGAACTCGCTGTCGCCGTCCTCGCCGAGCGGGGTGTGCAGCGAGATGGGCTCGCGGCCGTACTTCTGGACCTCGACGACCTTCTCGGGGGTCATGTCGAGCTCCTTGGCGAGCTCCTCCGGCGTGGGCTCCCGACCGAGGTCCTGGAGCATCTGCCGCTGCACGCGCGCCAGCTTGTTGATGACCTCGACCATGTGCACCGGGATGCGGATGGTGCGGGCCTGGTCGGCCATGGCGCGGGTGATCGCCTGCCGGATCCACCAGGTGGCGTACGTCGAGAACTTGTAGCCCTTGGTGTAGTCGAACTTCTCGACCGCGCGGATCAGACCGAGGTTGCCCTCCTGGATCAGGTCCAGGAACAGCATGCCGCGGCCGGTGTAGCGCTTGGCGAGCGAGACGACCAGGCGGAGGTTGGCCTCGAGCAGGTGGTTCTTGGCGCGGCGGCCGTCCTGCGCGATCCACTGCAGCTCGCGGCGGGCCTTCGGCTCGAGGTCGTCACCGATCGCGGCGAGGCGCTCCTCGGCGAACAGGCCGGCCTCGATGCGCTTGGCGAGCTCGACCTCCTGCTCGGCGTTCAGCAGCGCGACCTTGCCGATCTGCTTGAGGTAGTCCTTGACCGGGTCGGCGGTGGCGCCGGCGGTCACGACCTGCTGGGCCGGCGCGTCGTCCTCGTCCCGGTCGGACACGACGAAGCCGGTGTCCGTGGACTCCTCGGCCGCGGGGGCCTTCTTGGCGGCGGCCGGGGTCTCCTCCGACTCGCCGTCCTCGGTGGTCTCCTCGGCGTCGTCGCCGGCCTCGAGCTCGGCCTCGTCGATCTCGACGTCCTCGAGCTCGACGTCCTCCTCGTCGCCGTCCTCGTCCGACTTGGCCTTGGTGGCCTTCGTCGCCTTGACGGGCTTGGCGGTGGCGGCCTTCCCGGCGGTCGCCTTCTTGGCGGCCGGCTTGGCGGCGGCGGCGCGCGTCTTGCGGGCGGGCTTCTCCGCCTCGTCGCCGTCCTCGGCCGCGACGACGGCCTTGGCCGACGGCCGCGCCTTGGCGGTGGTGGCCGCGACCGCGCGGGCGGGCGCGGCGGTCGGCTCCTCGATGGTGATGCCGGCGTTGGCCAGACCGCGCACGACGGCCTTCAGCCGCCTGGCGTCCTCCACCTGAGCGGCCTCGCACGCGTGACGCAGCGCAGCGGCGTCGACGCTGCCGTTGGTGCGCCCGGCGCGCACGAGGTCCTGCAGGGCGGGGTGCTCGAACTCACGCGGGAGTGTGGGGGTGGGAGTCTGGGGCGTCACGAATGACCTTTCGGCAGCAAGGGACCCGGTTCGGCGCATCGGGTACCTCGATATTGTACCGGCCCGCACCCACCTCGGGATGCCCCCGGACGGGCGGCGAGGCCTCGGTCCGGCAGGCCGGATGACCTGTCGTAGGTGCTCAACGCACGAGGCCCGCCGCGGATTCCCGCGACGGGCCTCGAACGGTGCGTGGGTCGCCGGTCCCCGGCGTGTCCCGGTCGCCCGGGCGTGTCGGTGCAGGGGCGGCCGCGACGGTCAGCTGGGGTCGGGCTTGACCGCCAGGACCGGGCACGGGGAGTCGAGCAGGATGCGCTGCGCGTTGGCCCCGAGGATCAGCTTGCCGACCGGGCTGCGGCGGCGCAGCCCGATGACGATGAGGGTCGCGTCGGTCTCCTCGGCGGTGCCGATGAGGGACTCCGCGACGTCGCGGCCGCCGGAGATGACCCGGACGTCGTGCGGGACGTCCTCCGCCTCGAGCGAGGCGCGGACCTCGTCGAGCGCGGTCGCGAGCTCGGCCTTCTGCTCGTCCGTCTCGTCGCCGCGCTCGCTCACGACCACCACCAGCGGCTCCGACCGGCGGACCGCCTCGCCCGTCGCCGCGGCGAGGGCGGCACGCCCCTCGACCGTCGCCAGGTACCCGACCACGATGCTCATGTGTGCTCCTCGCACGTGCGCTGTGCGTCCTCGGGCGCGCACCGGTGCGCCGTCGCGCGGGTGCGGGCCGTGGACCGTGCTCCGACCGTACCGGAACGGGTCGGGGCGCACGACCGGCGGTGGGGCGCTCAGCAGCGACGACGCACCCAGCCCGGCGGGAGGCCCGCGCCGAGGGCGCGGTCCAGCAGCTCGGCGAGCCGGTGGCCCGGGTCCTGGTCCAGCGCCCGGTCGACCAGCACGGACGCCCGGACGGCGTCGCCGTCCCACCACGCCAGCAGCGCGAGCAGGGTGAGGGCGGGCGCCTGCCGGTCGCGCCGGCCGTGCGCCACGACGCGCTCGAGCACCCCCCACCCGGCGGCCGCGACGTCCTCGCAGGGCTCCCGGCCACGCACCGGGTCGACGAGCCGGTCGAGCGCGGCGCGGACGCGCTCGGACACGTCGGCGGCGTCGGGGTCGTCGGCGTCCCGGGCGCGGTCCGCGTCCCGGGGGCGCTCGGTGTCCCGGGCGTGCTCGACGCTCCGGGGCCCCTCGGCGCCCCGGGAGTCCACGGCGCCCCGGGGGGCGTCGCCGTCCCGGGAGTCCTCGGCGCCCCGGGAGTCCTCGGCGTCCCGGCGCTCGCCGGAGACCGGTGGCGCGGCGCGGTCCGCGGACCCCACGGCGTCGTCCTCCCCCGGCCACGCCTCGTCGTCCGTCCATCCCGCGGGGCCCGACCAGGCCACCCCCGGCGGCCACGGCGAGCCGGCGACCAGCAGCGCGTCCGGCAGCCCGGCGTCGTCCGGCGCCACGAGCGTCAGCACGACCGCGTCCCGCACCACCGGGTCGAGCAGCGCGGCCTCGACGCGTCCCAGCGCGGCGGACGGCACCCGGGCGGCGGCGGGACCCCGCGCCCCCGCGAGGGCACCCCGCCACGCGGCGAGCGAGCGCCGCCGCCAGCGCAGCACGGCGTCCGGGCCGTCGGCGCGCAGCAGGGCGTCGAGCCAGCGGGACCGGGCGGCCGAGGCGGACCGGCGCGGTCCGGGTGCCGCGGGCCGGATCACGCCGAGCTCCTCCCGCGACCCGGCGACGCCGCCCCGGCGGGCCACGAGCCGACCGGCGATCTCCCCGCCCGACAGGTCGGCCAGCGGGCTGCCGCCCACCGGGCAGCAGCCGCGGTCCCGGCAGTCGAGGCCGACGTAGCGGTCGTCGTCGACGGACCAGACGGTCACGGGCCCGAGGTGGGCCAGTGCCCGGCCGAGGACGTCGGCGGCGCGGCCGGCGCGCGAACCGGCCCGCGTGCGGAGGCCGCGCTCGGGGTCGCGCGGGTCGCCCTCGCCCGCGTACAGGACGACGACCACCTCGGCCGCGCCGTCGGCCCGCAGGTGGGCGGCGAGGTCGGCCGCGAGCCGCGGCCCGCCGGGGCCGAGCAGGTCCGGCAGGTCGGCCCGCGCCACCACCCCGAGCCGGCGGCCCGGCGGCCGGAGGGCCACCAGCACGGCGGAGTCGCGCGGCACGAAGCCGAGCTGGTACGGCACGAGGGCGAGCAGCTCGCGCGGGTGACCGAGGCGGAGCACGGCGCGCCGCCCGGCGGGCTCGCTCCCGGCGGGCTCGCTCCCGACGGGCTCGCTCCCGACGGGCTCGCTCCCGACGGGCGACGTGCCGGCGCGCTCGCCGGCTCGCGCGCCGCCGGCACCGCCGGCGAGGTCGCCGGACCGGGCTCGGCCGGCGTCGGCGGGCACGCGCTCGCCGGTCGGGCGGTCGCCGCCCGGTCCCCGGGTCTCCCCGGCCGGGTGGTCGGCGTCGGGTGTCCGGGTCTCCCCGGCCGGGTGATCGCCGCCCGGTGCCAGGCTCTCCCCGGTCGGGTCGTCGGCGTCGGGTGTCCGGGTCTCGTCGGTCCGGTGCTCGGTGTCCGGGGGGCGGGTCTCGTCGGGCCGGGCGTCCGGCCGGGGCGTCGTGGTCGTCATGCCCGCCAGCCGACCGCACCCCGCCCGCCGCCCGCCGTTCCCCCCGGCCCGCCCTGGGGACGTGTCACCACTCACCCGCCTGTGGAGGAGTCGGCGCCCGCCCGTGGCGCGGCGCTACTGTGGCGCCCGTGCTCCGCCGCCCCACCACCGCCGCCCTCCTCGTCGCCCTCGTGGCGGTCGGCTCGGCGGCCTGCACCGACGGCGACGGGACCGCCGCGCCCACCGGCTCGGGCGCGGCGACCGCCACGGCCCCGGCGCCCGCGCCGACCGAGTCGCTGCTGCCCAGCCCCACGTCGACGGGGTCGTCGGTCGGCGACCTGGCGGCGGGCTTCCCCACCGACCTGGTGTCCCCGCCCGAGGGCAGCGAGATCCTCGTGTCCAGCGCCGAGACCGACGCCGCGACCGGGCTCACCACCCTCAGCCTCAACCTGCGCAGCCCGCTCGACACCGACCAGCTGGTGCAGGCGGTGCGGGAGCAGCTGGTCGCGGCGGGCTTCGGCGAGACGGTGGTGGACCCGGGCACCACCGGCCTCGCCGCGACGTCGACGTTCGTCCGCGGGGACGGCGGCACCGAGCTGCTCACCCTGGGCGTGCTGGACCGCGACGGGGTCCGGACGCTGACGCTGGGCGGGACCGTCCGGCTCTGAGGCCCTAGGCTCGCCGGGTGAGCACCGCCCCCGCACTCGTCGACGCCGAGGACCTCCGCAGCCGGGTCGACGCCCTGCTCACGGAGCACGTCGACGCCCTGCTGCCCGAGCTGGTCGCCGCCGGCGCCGGCGCGGCCCCGCTCGCGGAGGCCCTGAGCCACATGCTCGCCGGCGGCAAGCGGCTCCGTGCCGCGTTCTGCTGGTGGTCCTGGCGCGCGCACGGCGGCGACCCGGCCTCCCCCGAGGCCGCGGCGGTCCTGCGGGTCGGCGCCGCGCTCGAGCTGTTCCAGGCGGCGGCGCTGTTCCACGACGACGTGATGGACGACTCCGACACCCGGCGCGGCAGGCCCGCGGCGCACCGGCGGTTCGCCGCGCGCCACGCCGAGCAGGGCTGGTCGGGCGACCCGGACCGGTTCGGCGAGTCGGCGGCGATCCTGCTGGGCGACCTCGCCCTGGTGGCGAGCGAGCGCGAGTTCGTGCGCGCGGTCGCCGACCTCCCCGCCGCCCGCCGCGCCGCCGCGCACGCGGTGTTCGAGCGGATGCGCACCGAGGTGACGGTCGGGCAGTACCTCGACCTGCTCGCGGAGGTGCTGCCCTGGGGCGAGGACCCCGCTGCCGACGAGCGGCGCGCCCGCGAGGTGATCGTGGCGAAGGCCGCGCGCTACAGCGTGGAGCACCCGCTGCTGCTGGGCGCCGTCCTCGCGGGCGCGGGCGAGGACGCGCTCGCCGCGACCGCCGCCTACGGCCTGCCCCTCGGCGAGGCCTTCCAGCTCCGCGACGACCTGCTCGGCGTGTTCGGCGACCCGGCGACGACCGGGAAGCCCGCGGGCGACGACCTGCGCGAGGGCAAGCGGACCGTCCTGGTGGCGCGCGCGATGGCGCACGCCCTCGCGGCCGGGGACACCGGGCTCGCCGACGCGCTGCACGCCGGCCTCGGCGACCGTGCGCTCGACGACGCCGCGTGCCGCGCGCTCGCGGACCGCATCGCGGCCAGCGGCGCCGTGGCGGACGTCGAGGCGCTGATCGCCGACCTGAGCGAGCGCGGGTTCGCCGCGCTCGCCCGGGCCGAGCTCACCGAGGAGGGCCGGCAGATGCTCGTCGCCCTCGGCCACGCCGCGGTCGACCGCCGGGCCTGACCCCGGCCCCGGCCGGGGTGGAACCGCCACGGCCGCCGCGGCCCGCGGGCGTCAGAGCAGCGCCTGCGCCCGCCGCCGCACCTCGGTCTTGTGGCCCGCGCGCAGCGCGTCCACCGGCCGGCCCGGCAGCGACTCGTCGGGCGTGAACAGCCACGCGATCGCCTCGGCGTCGGACATGCCGACGTCGCCGAGCACCGACAGGGTGCCCTGCAGCGAGGCGAGCACCGCGGCGCGCGCGGCCGGCGCCTCCTCGGCGTAGCCCTCCGGCGCCGTCGCGGGGTTGCGGGCGTCGACGGGGACCAGGAACGCCGCGGGGATGCTGAGGACGGGCGGCTCGCCGCAGCGGACGCCGGCGAGGCGGCGCTCCTTGAGCAGGCGGCGGACCCGGCCGGCGTCGAGGCCGAGCTCGTCCGCCACGTCGGGCACGGTCAGCCAGGAGTCGACCAGGTCATCGGGGTTCTGCGCAGTCACGCGGGCCAGCGTACTGACGCGCGCCCGTCGCGCGCGCACCGCGAGCACCGCCCGCGCGACGCGGACGCGCCGCCCGCCCCACCCCGACGCGCCACCCGCGCGCCGCGCCCCGTTCCCCCTGCCGGCCCAGCGGAGCCGCCCGGGGGTGTGAGGAATGCGTCCGAAATGTCCTGGTCAATGCACCAAATGGCGCCGTCGACTTCCCAGGCCCCAGGACGTGCACTACCGTCGCACTGGTCACTTCAGTCACACGAGTCACACGAGTCACGCGCTCCGAGCGCGTACCGCCGCCGCACCACGACGTCTCAGCACCAGGGGTCCCCACCATGTCGCAGCCCGCCCTCGCCCTCACGGACCAGGCCGCCCGCACCCCGGGCGCCCCGGCCGGCGCCGCGGCCCGCCGTGGCCGGCTCCTCGCCACCAGCACCGGCGCGCTCGCGATCGTGGCGGTCGCGGCCACCGCGACGGCGCCCGCCGCGCACGCCGACGAGTCGTACACGGTGCGCTCGGGCGACACCGTCAGCCACATCGCCGCGAAGTACGGCACGACCGTGTCCGCGGTCCGCAGCGCGAACGGGCTGAACGGCAGCGCCTTCATCCGCGAGGGCCAGAGCCTGACGATCCCGACCTCGGGCGGCACCGCCCCCGCCGCCACGACGGCGGCCACCGGCGGGTCCCACACGGTCGCCTCCGGCGAGACCGTCTCGGCCATCGCGAAGCGCTACGGCACCACGGTCGCCGCGATCGTGTCGGCCAACGGCCTGGACTCCCGCGCGTTCATCCGCGTCGGCCAGACCCTCACCGTCCCCGGCGCCGGCGCCACCGCCACGGCCGCCCCCGCCGCCACGACCACCGCCACCGGCGGGTCGCACACCGTCGCCTCCGGCGAGACCGTCTCCGCCATCGCCAAGCGCTACGGCACCACCGTCGCCGCGATCACCGCCGCCAACGGCCTGGACTCCCGCGCGTTCATCCGCGTCGGCCAGACCCTCACCGTCCCCGGCGCCACCGCCACGGCCGCCCCCGCCCCCGCGAGCAGCGGCACGCAGCTCGTCGGCAACACCTTCCTGGGCCGCACCTACGCGCCGAGCGTCGTCGCCTCCGCGAACGCCAACAAGGCCTCGCTGATCGCCATGGGCGTGCCGTCGAAGGCCGAGATGCAGGCGCGGGTCGCCTCGACCGCCCGCGCGATGGGCGTCGACCCGGCGCTGGCGCAGGCGATCGCGTTCCAGGAGTCGGGCTTCAACCACACGTCCGTCTCCCCCGCGAACGCCATCGGCACGATGCAGGTCATCCCCACCTCCGGCGAGTGGGCCTCGCAGCTCGTGGGCCGCGACCTCAACCTGCTCGACCCGGACGACAACGTGGTGGCGGGCGTGGCGATCCTGCGCCAGCTCGTGCGCACCTCCCCCGACCTGTCGACGGCCATCGCGTCGTACTACCAGGGCGCGTCCTCGGTGAAGCGGAACGGCATGTTCAGCGACACCCGGCGGTACGTCGCCAACGTCCAGACCCACATGGCGCGCTACTGACCGCGGGCCTCCGGGGTCCGGGCCGCCCCCGCCCGTAGAATGCCGCCCGTGGGAGCCACCGTCACCGATCCGCTCGTCGGCCGCCTGGTCGACGGGCGCTACGAGGTCGTCCAGCGCATCGCGCGCGGCGGCATGGCGACGGTGTACCTGGCGGTCGACCGGCGCCTGGACCGCGACGTCGCGCTCAAGGTCATGCACCCGCACCTGGCCGAGGGCCGGGCGGGCGCCGACTTCGTCGCGCGGTTCCGGCGCGAGGCACGGGCCGCGGCCCGGCTGACCCACCCGGGCCTGGTCGGCGTGTACGACCAGGGCGTCGACGGCGACACGTCGTACCTGACCATGGAGTACGTCGACGGCGTGAACCTGCGCCGGCACCTGTCCGAGCGCGGCTCCCTGACCGTGGACGAGGCGCTGCGGGTGGCCGAGCACGTGCTGGACGCGCTCGGCGCCGCGCACCGCGCCGGCCTCGTGCACCGCGACGTCAAGCCCGAGAACGTCCTGATGGCGACGGACGGCCGGATCAAGGTCGCCGACTTCGGGCTGGCCCGCGCCGTCACCGAGGTGACGTCCACGACGACGGGCACGGTGTTCGGCACCGTCGCCTACCTGTCGCCCGAGCTGGTCGTCCGCGGCGAGAGCGACGCGCGCACCGACGTCTACGCGACCGGCGTGCTGCTGTACGAGATGCTGACCGGCGCGCAGCCGTTCACCGGCGAGACGCCGATCCAGATCGCGTTCCAGCACGTCAACAACGACGTCCCCGCCCCGTCCGACGCCGACGACGCGTCCTGGCTGCCGGTCGAGGTCGACGAGCTGGTCGCCGCCCTGGCCGCGCGGGAGCCGGAGGACCGGCCCGCCGACGCCGGCGCCGCCCTGGCCCTCCTGCGCCGCACCCGCACCACCCTCGACCCCGCGACGCTGGCCCGGCGGGTGGACCGCGAGCCCGTCGTGTCCCTGCCGCACGCCACCGACCCGGAGCACGACACCGGCGCGCCCGTGCGCGACCCGGACCGCACCGGCGACCCCGCGGCCGACGAGCCCGCGGAGCCCGGCGGCGCCACCACCCGCATCGAGGCGCCCGGCCGCACGGTCGCGCTGCCCATCGGCGCGGTGACCGTCTCCGGCTCCCCCGCCGCCGGCACCTCCGGGCGGCGCCGCCCGTGGCGCTGGGTCGTCGCGGCGGTCCTGCTGCTCGCCGCGCTCGGGGCCGGCACGTGGTGGTACCTGGCCGTGGGCCCCGGCGCGTACACGACCGTGCCCACGGTCTCCGCGCTGGCCGAGGAGGAGGCGCTCAGCGCGCTCGACGCCGCCGGCCTGGCCTCCGACGTCGTCCGGGCGTTCGACGACGCCGTGCCGTCCGGCGACGTGGTGTCCGCCGACCCCGGGGACGGCGAGCGGGTGCGCAAGGACGGCACCGTGACGCTCACCGTGTCGAAGGGCGTCGACCTCGTGGCGATGCCGGCGGAGACCCTGGTCGGCACGATGCAGGCCGACGCCGAGGCGGCGCTCGCCGCCGCGGGCCTCGAGCCCGACTACGTCGAGGGCGACCACTGGGACGACGCCGCCCCGAACGGCGCGGTGCTCGCCGTCACCGACGCGGACGGCAACCCCGTGGAGCCCGGCCAGAGCCTGAGGCGCGGCTCGACCGTGCTGCTCACGCTGTCGGACGGCCCCGAGCCCGTCCGGATCGTCTCGGTGGTCGGCGCGACGCTCGAGGAGGCCACGCAGCAGCTGCAGACCCTCGGTCTCGTGGTCACGCCCGAGGAGGCGTTCAGCGACACCGTGCCCGCCGGGCGGATCATCGCCCAGACCCCCGAGGGGGGCGCCGCCGGCCACCGCACGGACACCGTCACGCTGCAGGTGTCGAAGGGCCCGGAGACCGTCGCGATGCCGAACCTCACCGGCAAGCAGTACGCCGAGGCGGCCGCCGCCCTCGAGGCGATCGGCCTCAAGGCGGAGCGGCGCAACGTGCTCGGCGGCCTGTTCGGCACCGTGCGCGACCAGAGCGTGCCGGCCGACCAGCAGGTCGCCAAGGGCTCGACGATCACGCTGACGGTGGTCTGAGCGGAGAGGAGGTCCGCGTGCCGAACCCGTCCCTGGACGACCTGGTCCGGCTCCGCCGCGCGCGGGACCGGATGGACCGCGACTACGCCCAGCCGCTCGACGTGCCGACGCTCGCGAGGGACGCGCTGATGTCCGCCGGCCACTTCTCCCGGTCGTTCCGGGCGGCGTACGGCGAGACGCCCTACGGGTACCTGATGACCCGGCGCATCGAGCGCGCCAAGGCGCTGCTCCGCCGCGGCGACCTGAGCGTCACCGACGTGTGCGTCGAGGTCGGCTGCACCTCGCTCGGCTCGTTCAGCTCCCGGTTCACCGAGCTGGTCGGCGTGAGCCCGTCGGCCTACCGGGGCCAGCAGCACGACGCCGGCGCGGCCGTCCCCGCGTGCGTCGCGAAGGTCCGCACCCGACCGGTCAGGAACGGAGAAGCGTCGCGCGACCCCGTGCCTCTAGCGTGACCGGCATGGACATCACGCTGCAGCAGTGCTTCATCGCCGTGCACGACCACGACCTGGCCCTGGCGTTCTACCGGGACGTCCTCGGCCTCGAGGTGCGCAACGACGTCCGGTTCGAGGGGATGCGGTGGCTGAGCGTCGGCCCGCCGCACCAGCCGGACGTCACGATCGTGCTCGAGCCGCCGCTCGCGGACCCGGGCGCGTCCGACGCCGACAAGCAGGCCATGGCCGAGCTGCTCGCCAAGGGCCTGCTGCGGGGCGTCATCTTCCAGACCGACGACGTCGACGCCACGTTCGAGCACATCCGCTCGGCGGGCGGCGAGGTCCTCCAGGAGCCGATCGACCAGCCGTACGGGGTCCGGGACTGCGCGTTCCGGGACCCGTCGGGCAACATGCTGCGGTTCAACCAGCGCGCGGCCTGACGCCGCGCCGGCCCCACCCACGACGACGGCCGCCGTCCCCTGCGCGGGGGCGGCGGCCGTCGTGCGTCGTGCGGGCGGCTCAGCTGCGCCGGAGCAGCTCCACCACCTGGAACGCGAGCTCCAGCGACTGCTGGTGGTTCAGCCGCGGGTCGACCAGCGTCTCGTACCGGCGCGCCAGCCCGGCGTCGTCGATCTCCTCGGCGCCGCCGAGCACCTCGGTGACGTCGTCCCCGGTGAGCTCGATGTGCAGGCCGCCCGGGACGGTGCCCAGCGCGCGGTGCACCTCGAAGAACCCGGCGACCTCGTCCATGACGTCGGAGAACCGGCGGGTCTTGTAGCCCGAGGCGGACGTGATGCCGTTGCCGTGCATCGGGTCGCACACCCAGGTGACGGGGCGGCCGTCGGCCGTGACCTTCTCCACCAGCGAGGGCAGCAGGTCGCGGATCTTGCCGGCGCCCATGCGGGTGATGAACGTGATCCGGCCGGCCTCGGCGCTCGGGTTGAGCTTGTCGACCAGGCGCAGCGCGTCGTCCGCGGTGGACGTCGGGCCGAGCTTGATGCCGATCGGGTTGTGCACGCGGCTGAAGTAGTCGACGTGCGCCCCGTCGAGCTGCCGGGTGCGCTCCCCGATCCACAGGAAGTGCGCCGAGCAGTCGTACGGCAGGCCGGTCCGCGAGTCGATCCGGGTGAGCGGCCGCTCGTAGTCGAGCAGCAGCCCCTCGTGGCTCGAGTAGAAGTCCACCGTGCGCAGCGCGTCGAAGTCGGCGCCGCACGCCGCCATGAACCGGATGGCCCGGTCGATCTCGGCGGCGATCTCCTCGTACCGCGCGTACGCGGGGTTGGCCGTGAAGCCCCGGTTCCACTCGTGCACCCGCAGCAGGGACGCGAAGCCCCCGGTGGTGAACGCGCGGATGAGGTTCAGGGTCGACGCCGACGTGTGGTACGCGTCGAGCAGCCGCTCCGGGTCGGGCGTGCGGGCCTCGGGCGTGAACTCGAAGCCGTTGATGATGTCGCCCCGGAACGCGGGCAGCGTGACGCCGTCGCGGGTCTCGGAGTCCGACGAGCGCGGCTTCGCGTACTGCCCGGCCATCCGGCCCATCTTGATGACGGGCAGGCTGGCGCCGTAGGTGAGCACGACCGCCATCTGCAGGACGGTCATGATCTTGCCGCGGATGTTGTCCGCGGTGGCCTCGGCGAAGGTCTCGGCGCAGTCGCCGCCCTGCAGCAGGAACGCCTCACCCCGACCGGCGGCCGCGAGCTGGCCGCGCAGCGCGTCGGCCTCCCCCGCGAACACCAGGGGCGGCAGCCCGGCGAGCCGGTCCGTCACGCGCTGGAGCGCGTCGGTGTCCGGCCACGCCGGCTGCTGCGTGACGGGCAGGCCCCGCCAGGCCTCGAGCCCCGCGAGGACCCGCGGGTCCGCCTCGACGCTCATCAGTGCGCCGTCGCGGGCACCAGGGGCTGCCCGATGCCCTCCAGGATCGCGCCGAACCACGGCTGCGAGACGTCGAACGCCTTGCCGCCCGCGATCCGCGGGAACGCGATGGCCTTGAGGCGGTCGCCGTCCTCCTCGTCGTGGCCGATCACGCCGGACTCGTTGCGCAGGGCGCACTCGACGGCGAGGTCGGTCATCGACTTGATGAGGCGCAGGTCCTCGGCGTTCGCGGCAGCGGCGCGCGAGTAGTAGCCCGACTTCTGAACCATGACCTTCTCGGCGCCGAGCTTCTCCGCGAACTGCTTCGCGAACCACTGGCCCGGGTTGATCGTGTCGAGCTTGACGTGGCCGAACGGGTCGCGCGGCACCTCGGCGCCGGACGCCTCGAGCTGCTCGACGATCTCGTGCATGCCCGCGCCCTCGGACAGGAAGATGTTGACGTTGCCCTGGGTGTCCATGATCGCCTTGAGGCGCGCGGCCTCGGCGTCGATGTCGAGCGCGAGCTCGGGCAGGAAGACGGCGTGGATGTCCCAGCGCTCGCGCGTCAGGCCGAGGGCCGGGGCCCACTCCTGGCGGTCGAGCCACTTGCGGTACTCGGCGGCCGCGGCGGCGGTCAGCCAGCCGCAGTGCCGGCCCATGACCTCGTGCACGATCAGCATGCGCGGGCCCGAGCGGTGCTCGCCGATGACGTTCGCGGCGAAGCCGGCCGCCTCCTCGGCGGCGGTCCACGCGCCGAGCGACTGCTTGATCGGCACCACGTCGTTGTCGATGGTCTTCGGCAGGCCGACGACGGTCAGGCCGTAGTCGTTGTCCGCCAGGTACGCGGCGAGGTCGGCCGCCGTGGTGTTGGTGTCGTCGCCGCCGATCGTGTGCAGCACGTCGACGCCGTCGGCCTTGAGCTGCTCGGCCGCGACCTGCAGCGGGTCCTGGCCCTCGGCGACCAGTCCGCGCTTGACGCAGTCGGCCGCGTTGGTGAGCTTCACGCGCGAGTTGCCGATCGGCGAGCCGCCGAACCGGTGCAGCAGGTGCGCCTGCGCGCGGCCCTCGGCGTCGATCACGATCTTGTCGCCGCGCAGGAGCCCGTGGTACCCGTGCTGGTAGGCGATGATCTCGACCTCGGGGGCGATCTCGGTGTAGCGCTCGATGAGGCCACCGACGGCCGAGGACAGGCACGGAGCGAAGCCACCCGCGGTCAGGAGCGCGACGCGACGAACCGACATGAGACACACCTCTCGATAGAACAGCACAGCTGGGTCATCCCAGCCCCCGGGCCACTGAAGGGCACCCCGCGGGGCCGGACCCGGGACCGAGGTCCTCGGGTCGCGCCGCGCGGAGCGCGACGGACGCGGCTCATCCTACTGAGCCGCGGACTCCTCCTCCGGCGGGACCGGAGGCTGGACATCGGGCACGGCCCGGCCGCCGGGCGCGGTGGGCTCGGGGGCCGCCGGGCCGGTCGCCGCGGGGTGCCCGGTCGCGATGCGCGCCTTCTGGGTCGCGGCGTAGATGTCCACGTACTCCTGGCCGGACAGGGCCATGAGCGCGTACATGATCTCGTCGGTCACCGAGCGCAGGATGAACCGGTCGTTCTCCATGCCCTTGTACCGGCTGAAGTCGAGCGGCTCGCCGATGACGATGCCGATCCGCCGCGGCCGCGGCAGGCGCTGGCCGAGCGGCTGCGCCTTGTCCGTGTCGATCATCGCGACGGGGATCACCGGGGCGCCCGACTCCAGGGCCATGCGCGCCACGCCGGTTTTGCCGCGGTACAGGCGACCGTCGGGGCTGCGGGTGCCCTCGGGGTAGATCCCGAACAGCTTGCCCTCCGCCAGCCGGTTCAGGCCGGTGCGCAGGGCCGCCTCGGACGCCTTGCCGCCGGAGCGGTCGACCGGGATGGTGCCGACGCCGCGCATGAAGCCCGCGGTGAGCCGGCCCTTGAGGCCGCGGCCGGTGAAGTACTCGTTCTTGCCGATGAACACGATCTCGCGGTCCAGCACCAGCGGCAGGAAGAACGAGTCGACGACCGCCAGGTGGTTGCTGGCCAGGATCGCCGCGCCGCTGCTCGGCACGTGCTCCGCGCCCCGCACCCACGGGCGGAACAGCAGGTGCAGCAGCGGGCCCACCAGGACCCGCTTCATGAACCAGTAGAACAACCTGCCACCTCTCGCCCTCGTCGTGCGGGCCGTCGCGCACCCGTCGGGTGCCCGGCGCTCGTAGCCGACTCTAGAGTGCTGCCATGGCCCCGCGTCCCGACCGCCCCGACCCGTCGCCCGACGGCGACGAGCCCGACGGCCCGCGCGCCGACCGGCCGCACGACCCCTCCGGCGACCGCGTCACCGACGAGCAGTGGGCCGCCATCGTCGCGGAGCTCCGCGGCGACGCCGACCCGACCGGGCCGACGGAGCCGCCGGCGGCCGCCGCCGCAGGCCAGGACGACCCGCGGACGTCGTCCGGTCCCGCCGTAACCTACCCCGTCGCGCCGTGGGTGACCGACCGGCGCGTCGTCCGGCGTCCCCGCGAGCAGCCGGGGACGCCCGCCGAGCCCGGCGCGACCGCCCCCGGGGACGCCGGCACCCCGCCGGCGTCGGGCCGCGACTGGGACGCGACCGACCAGATCGACGAGGCCGAGCGGCGCGTCGACGAGGCCGAGCACTTCCGGCCGCCGGAGCCCGGCCCCGTGCTCGGCGGCGACCCGCTGCTGACGATGGCGTGGCTCGCGATCGCGCTGATGCCCGTCGTGTGGCTGGTCGTGCTGATCTTCTGGCGGGGCGCCCCGCCGGTCGTCATGCAGGCGTCCGTCGTCACGTTCGTGCTGGGCCTGGTGGTCCTGCTGTGGCGGATGCCGCACCGCCGGGACCCGGAGGACGACGACTCGGACGGCGCCGTCGTCTGACGGTCCCGGACGCGCGACGGGCGCGCCGGGCGCGGGGTCTCCCCCGGCTCCGGGCGCGCCCGTCGCGGACGTGCGGTCGGCCTCAGCGGCGCGCGAGGTCCGCGGCGCCGACGATGCCCGCGTCGTTGCCCATCGAGGCGAGCGCGAACGTCGCCTCCGGGCGGTGGCCGCGCGCCGACAGCTGGTCGAGGAACGCGCGGCGGGCCGGGGCCAGCAGCAGGTCGCCCGCGGCGCTCACGCCGCCGCCGATCACGACGATCGACGGGTCGAGCAGCGCCGCGACCGACGCGGAGCCCTCGCCGATCCACCGGCCGAGCTCGGCCAGCAGCTCGACGGCCAGCGGGTCGCCCTCCTGCGCGGCCTGGGTGACGTGCGGGCCGGTCAGCGCGTCGGCGTCGCCGCCGGCGAGCTCGAGCAGCCGGGTGCCGCGCGCGGGCTCGGTGATCAGCGCGGACTGCGCGTCGCGCACCAGCGCGCTGCCCGAGGCGTACTGCTCCCAGCAGCCCTCGTGGCCGCAGCCGCAGTAGTGGCCGCCGGGGACCACGCGCATGTGGCCGACCTCGGCCGCGACGCCCCAGGCGCCGAGCACGAGCTCGCCGTTGACGACGATCGCGCCGCCCAGGCCGGTCCCGATCGTGAGCAGCAGCATGTCCTGCTCGTCGCGCGCGGCGCCGAACCGGAACTCGGCCCAGCCCGCCGCGTTGGCGTCGTTCGCCACGACGATCTTCACCTCGTCGCCGATCTCCTTGGCGACGATGTCCCGCAGCGGGTGCTCGCGCCACGGCAGGTTCGGGGTGAACAGCACGGTGGCCTGGTCGGTGCCGATGAAGCCGGGGGCGGCGAGGCCGATCGCGCCGATCTCGTGCTTCTCGGCGAGCTCCTGGCACGCCTCGATGACGCCTCGGTCGACGCTCGCGGAGTCGCGGGGGTCGGTGTCGCGACGGGTCTTCGCGATGATCCGGCCGTCCTCGTCGACCACACCGGCGGCGATCTTCGTCCCGCCGATGTCCACACCGATGGCGTGCATGCTTCCCTGCTTCCGCGTGAGATCTCTGCGTGGCGCACCCGCGAGGACCGCCGGACCGGGACGCTGCACCGGTGCCGCGGCGGCGACACTGCGCGCGTGCGCCCCCACGCTAGCGTGCTGGGCGGCCTTCTCTGCACACGCTCCCAGCGCCCGGGCGGTTCTTCCGCCGGCACCGGCGCCGGCCACCCGCTCGGGGGACGTGTCGGGCGCCGCGACCGGGACGAAAGTCCCTTATGCTCCTGACACCCTTCCCACGCCTGACAACGGAGCCAGCCATGGAGGAGTTCAGCACACCCCTGCTCATCGAGGCGGGGCCGCGGGAGAACCTGCTCGACCTGCTCGCCGCGCGGGTGGCCGAGACGGGCGACGGCCCGCTCATGGAGTACAAGACCCCCGGGACGACGACGTGGCGCACCGTGAGCGCCGCGCAGTTCGACCGCCGGGTGCGCGACGTGGCCCGCGGGTTCGTCGCGCGCGGCGTCCGCCCGGGCGACCGGGTCGGCATCATGTCCCGCACCCGGTACGAGTGGACGGTGCTCGACTGGGCGCTGTGGAGCGCCGGCGCGGTCCCGGTGCCCGTCTACGAGACGTCGTCCGCGGAGCAGGTGCACTGGATCCTCACCGACGCCGCGGTGACGCTGCTGGTCGTCGAGACCGCGGAGCACGCCGCCACGGTCGCCGAGGTGCGCCCCGAGGCGCCGCTGCTGCAGGACGTGCTCGTGATCGACGGCGGCGCGGTCGACGCGCTCGCCGCCGAGGGCGCGGCGGTGCCCGACTCGGAGGTGGACCGGCTGCGCCGGCACGCCGGCCGGGACGACGTCGCGACGATCATCTACACCTCCGGGACCACCGGCCGCCCCAAGGGCGTCGAGCTGACCCACGGCAACTTCGCGGTCCTCGCGCGGAACGCCGTCGAGGGGCTGCACGAGGTGGTGTCGACGCCCGGCGCGCGGACACTGCTGTTCATGCCGCTGGCGCACGTGTTCGCCCGGTTCGTCGAGGTGCTCTGCATGCCGGCCGGCGCCGTGCTCGGGCACACCCCCGACACCAGGCAGCTGCTGCAGGACCTCGGCGAGTTCAAGCCGACGTTCATCCTGTCGGTGCCCCGGGTGTTCGAGAAGGTCTACAACTCGGCCGAGCAGAAGGCCGCGGCCGGCGGCAAGCTGAAGATCTTCCAGTGGGCCGCGCGCACGGCCATCGCCTACTCGAAGGCCCTCGACGCCGGCGGCCCGTCGGTCGGCCTGCGGGTGCAGCGGGCCGTCGCCGACCGGCTCGTGTTCCACAAGCTCCGCGCCGCGATGGGCGGCCAGATCGAGTGGGCCATCTCCGGCGGCGCCCCGCTGGGCGAGCGGCTGGGCCACTTCTTCCGCGGCATCGGCGTGCGCGTGCTCGAGGGCTACGGGCTGACCGAGACCACCGCGCCGGCGACCGTCAACATGCCGGGCAAGACCCGGATCGGCACCGTCGGCCCGCCGCTGCCCGGCACCGCGGTGCGGATCGCCGACGACGGCGAGGTGGAGGTCCGCGGCCACCAGGTGTTCGGCCGGTACCACGGCAACCCCGTCGCGACCGACGAGGCCTTCGACGACGGCTGGTTCCGCACCGGCGACCTCGGGTCGCTCGACGACGACGGCTACCTGCGGATCACCGGGCGCAAGAAGGAGATCATCGTCACCGCCGGCGGCAAGAACGTCGCCCCGGCCGTGCTCGAGGACCGGCTCCGCGCGCACCCGCTGATCAGCCAGGTCGTGGTGGTCGGCGACGGGCGGCCGTTCATCGGCGCGCTCGTCACGCTCGACGCCGAGGGGCTGCCGGGCTGGTGCGCCGCGCACGGGCTGCCGGAGCTGTCCGTGGCGGCGGCCGCCGTGCACCCGGACGTGCTCGCGTCGATCGACGAGGGCGTGGAGCGGGCGAACCGGGCGGTGTCCCGGGCCGAGTCGATCCGGCGGTACCGCATCCTCGACCGGGACCTCACGATCGCGGGCGGGTACCTGACGCCGAAGCTGAGCGTGCGGCGGACGCACGTGCTGAAGGACTTCGCGACGGACGTCGAGGCGATCTACTCCGGGGAGCACACGGGCTGACGCGGGGCGCGCGGGCGCGGGCGCGGGCGCGGGCGCGGGCTCTGCGCTCGCGCTCGCGCCGTGAGGTCGTCACAACCGGATGAGGTCGGCTGATACGAATGACGACCTCGCGCGGATGTGACGACCTCGCGGGTGCGGGTGCGCGGGGCTGGTGCGGTCAGACCCGGCCGAGGCGGGCCAGCAGGGTCGCCGACGGCAGCACGCGGGCGCCCGCCGCCTCCAGGTCGGCGCCCAGCGCGCGGTCGCTCGTGACGGCCACGACGACCCGGCCCGGCGGCTCGGCGCGGACCAGCCGGCGCAGCAGGTCGTCGGCGATCTCCCCCTGGGAGAACAGCACCCGCACGCCGCGCGGGGCCACGGGCGCGCGCCC
>NZ_DASQCJ010000147.1:0-31834 GCF_035634735.1 Cellulomonas sp. | reverse complement strand
CCGCAGACCTCGAGGGCCACGGCCCCATCGACGCGGTCCGCGCCCGGGCCCTGGCGGTCGGCGGGGTCTGGCGGCGGCTGGTCACCGACCCGGTCTCCCACCGGCTGCTGGACGTCGGGCGCGAGCGCTACCGACCCCCTGCCGCCCTCGATGAGTTCGTCCGCACCCGCGACGGGACGTGCGTCGCACCCGGCTGCGTCCGCCCGGCCTGCGGCTGCGACCTCGACCACACCGAGGAGTTCCACCCCCAGCCCGGCGCCGACCCCGACGCTGCCCTGGGCCGCACCGACGCGGACAACCTCGGGCCGCTGTGCCACCGGCACCACCGCCTCAAGACCGACGGCGGCTTCCGGCTGCGGCAGATCGCACCCGGCCTGTTCGAGTGGATCACCCCCACCGGGCACCGGTACCTGACGCGGCCGGGCACCGGGCAGTCGCACGACGCCACCGCCGACCCCCACGACGAGCCGCCCCTGTTCTGAGGCACCCGCGCCCGGCGCCGGCTCGGGTCCTCCGTCCGACCGATGCCGCGAGCGCCGGGGTCCCCCTGCGGTCGCGGTCGTACCGCGGCGGCGGTAGCCGCGATCCCTCCCGGGGGATGACGACGCGGGGGACCCGACCGCGGGACGGTAGGTCCATGCCGCCGGACCCGCCGGCGTGCGAGCACGAGGAGGCACCGTGACCGGTTCCGACCCGGACCACCCGGGAGTCCGCGCGGACCGTGCGATCCGGCTCGCCGCGGCGCTGCACTCCGCGGGGGTGCGGGCGGGTCACCGGGTGTCCCTCGTGCTCGGACCCGGACCCGCCCGGTCGGCGACGGTCGCGGCCTGCCTGCGGCTCGGCGCCGTCGTGGTGGCCACCAGCCCCGACCTGCCCGACCCCGACGTGGCCGCCGCGCACGCCGCGGCCCGACCGGACGTGGTGGTCGGCGACCGCCGCGGGATGCGGCTGGTCCGGCGGCTGCGCGGGCCTGCCCTGTGGCTGGCGGCGGACCGGCCGCGGCTCGCGGACCGGTTCGTCGGCGGGGCGCTCCCGCTGGTGGACCTGGTGACCCGGCACCTGCTCGTCGCGCTCCCGCCGGTCCCGGACCCGGACGGCGACGCCGCCCTGCTGTTCGTCCCGTCGGACCTGCCCGGCGAGGGGCCGCTCGGCGTGCACTGGACGCGCGCGGACCTCGGCGCACTGGCGGGGACGCAGCCCGACGGGGCCCTGCCGTCCCGGGGAGCCCGCGCGGCGTCGGCACCGCTCGCGCGGGACCTGCTGGCGGCGGCGCCGACCGGCTGGCTGCGGTCGCACGAGCGCGGTGCGGCGTCGTCACCGATCCGCCGGCCGGCGTTGGTCTGAGCCGGGCGCCGCCGACCGGGTGGCACCGCGTCCCGGTCACCGCCACCCCCGCCCGTCGACCACCGCCGCCACGGCGGCCCCCACGGCCGACGCGTCCTGCGCGACGCCCGGATCGGCGCCGAGCACGACGGCCACCGCGCCGCGCGCCGCTGGGTACCACCGCACCTGGCACTGGAACCCGACGCCCCACCCCTGGGTCATCACGCACGGCCGGCCGGGGGCGCCGAACGGGCAGACGCCCAGGCCGACCCCGAGGCCGCCGGGGTCGCGGACCAGCGCGGCGCCCTGGTCGGCGTCGAGCAGCACCCCGCCCCGCCCGTCGAGCGCCCGGCCGACGTCCGCGAGCAGGACGGCGAGGTCCTCGGCGGACGCCCACAGGCCCGAGGCCGCGAGGCCGGCGTAGTGCGCCCGCCCGCCGGCCACCCGCCGCCCGTCGGAGCGGTGCCCGGCGGCGGCGGAGACGGCGAGCCGGGCGACGACGGCCGCCCGCGGGCCGCGGGTCTCGTCGGCGGGCTCGCCGGCCCAGAAGCCGGTCGACCGGAGGCCGAGCGGGGCGGCGACCTCCTGGTGCAGGACGTCGGCGAAGGGCGCGCCGGTCGCGACCTCGACGGCGCGCTCGACGACGCAGTAGCCGGCGTCGGAGTAGGCGAAGCACGACCCCGGCTCGGCGGCGACCCGGACCGGGCCGGGGTGCGCCGCGGTGGTGCCGGCGAGGACGTCTGCGGTGGCCGGGACGCGGCCGGCGCAGGGCTCGAACGCGCCGGGCGGGTCGACGACGCCGCCGCGGTGCCCGAGCAGCTGGCGCAGGGTCGGGCCGGCGCGCCCCGGCACGTCGAGCGGGACGAGCTCGCGCACGTCGGCGTCGAGGTCGAGCAGTCCGCGCGCGGCCAGCCGCAGAACACCGACCGCGGTGACGGCCTTGGCGGCCGAGCAGAGGTGGAACGGGGTCGCCGGGGTGGCGGGCACCCGGCCGGCGGGGTCGGCCCACCCGGCGACGTCGACGAGGGTCGGACGGCCGTCCTCCACGACGACGGTGACGAGGGCGGGCGGGGCGGCGGTGGTGGGTGCGTCGGTCCGTGCGGTGGTCAACGAGGGCTCCGGGAGGTCGGGTGCGACCCGCGGTCCTCGCCCTGGACGCGGCTTCGCCCCGGACGCTAGCGGGGGCCACCGACACGCCGCCGGCACGCCGCCGACCACCCCGACCGGACCAGTCCCGCGGCTCCGTCAGCCCGGCGCGGTGACGAACACGTCGAGCAGCTCGGGGTGGTGCGCGTGCACCAGGACGCCGAACACGACGAGGTCGAACAGCAGGTGCACGGCGACGACGTACGGCAGCGAGGTGCTGCGCGCGAAGATCCACCCCTGGACGAGCGCGAACGGCACGGTGAGCAGCGGTCCCCACTCCCGGTAGCCGAGCTCCCAGAGGAACGACACGAAGACGACCGACTGCAGCACGTTGGCGGTCCACAGGCCGAGGTGCCGGCGCAGCAGGGCGAAGACCGTGCAGATGAAGAACAGCTCGTCCCAGATGCCGACGGCGTTCACGCCCACGAACAGCCGCGCGATGTCCTGGCCGCCGTCCAGGTCCGGCCAGTTCCGGTACGCGCCGGACCCGATGAAGTAGAAGGGCAGGACGAGGTAGCCGATGACCACGACGGCGGCGAGGTAGACCCACTGCCACCGGGCCCAGCGGCGCCCGGTGGCGACCGGGAACCGGATGGTCCGCTGCCCGAAGAGGTACCGGGAGAGCGCCCACGGCACCAGGACGGCGAGCGACAGGGCCACGGTGAACCGCGCCATGCCCGCGTCGGACAGGTCGGCCTGCAGCGAGATGGCGGAGACGATCGCCATGCCGGTGCCGATGAGCGCCAGGTCCCGCCCGAGCGCGCGGTCGACGGCCAGGCCGAGCGCGACGCCCGCCACCAGCGGCACGTAGCCGAGCGGCCGGACGTGCACGGCGAAGATCAGGACCGCGGCGCCGCACACGAGGGCGGCGGCGAGCAGCCGGGCGGGGGAGCCGACGTCCCACGGTCCCCGGGGCTCGGCCGCGGCGGCGCCGCGCGCGGCGGCCGGCGGTGTCGCGGGCGTGGCCGCGGCGGGGGTGGTCACCTCGGCACAGTGCCACGGGCGGAGCGGCCCGGCCAGGCGAGCGGCCGCCGGCCGGCGCCGCGGCGGCTGAGGGACGGGGCCCGGTCAGGGCGCCAGGAACGGGAGCCCGGCGAAGAAGACCAGCAGCGCGCCGACCAACCCGCCGCTCATCCGCAGCAGGTCGCGCCGGCCCCGCGGGGAGCGGTCGTACCGCGTGCGTGTCCGCCACGCGAGCGCCGCCGCCAGCAGGAGGAGCGCGGCCGCGACGAGCGGGCGCCAGGACGCCGCGCGGAGGGCGACCACCACCTCGACGACCGCGAGCACCGCCGCGACCCAGGAGAACAGCTCCGCGCGCCACGAGAACCAGTCGGAGCTGTCGCCCGTGCGTCGGGCGCGGCCGTGCGGGTCGGCGGGGTCGACGTGCGCCTCGCCCGGCGCGAGCGGCTCGCGGTGCTCGACGAGGCCGGGGATCGACGACGGCTGGCGGCGGGGCACGCGGCGACGGTACCGGCCGGGCCGTGGTGGCGGGTCGAACGGCGGCCGAACTCCTCACACGTCCCCTGGTGGCGGCCGATCGTACGATCTGGGTGGCATGCGCTTCCCCGCGCCGTGCCGCCCGCCGACCCGCCCGCACGACCCCGCCCCCGGAAGGACCCCCTGTGCTGCGACCGACCCGGATCCTGCTGCGCGACGGCGCGACCCGCGCCCTGCTGCGCGCGGTCGACCTGCGCGGCCACACGGTCCGCATCGAGGGCACCGGGGGGAGCCTGCGCGTCGAGGACGCGACGACGGAGACGCTGCTGGTCGACGCGCCCATGGCCCGGCTGGAGCTGATCGACGGCGAGTCGATCCACTACGAGGGCGCCGGCCGGGTGCTCGACCAGCGCGAGCTGCGGCACCTGCGGATCACCCTGGAGTTCGCGGAGCCGGCGACGCGGTCGCTGCCGCGCGCGCCGCGCTGACCCGCGCGCGGTCCGGTCGCGCGGGCCGGGACGCCCGCCGCGGCGGGGGATGATCTCCGGGTGATGCGTCTCGGGGTCGTCGGTGCGGGTGCCATGGTGGCGGAGTTCCTGGAGCGCGCGGCGCCGCGCGTCCCGGGCCTGGAGGTCGCCGGGCTGCTCGCGCGTCCGCGGTCGCTGGACCGGGCGCGGGAGCTCGCCGCGCGCACCGGCGTGCCGCTCGTGACGGACGACCTGGACGCGCTGTGCGCCGCGGGGATCGACACGCTGTACGTCGCGGTGCCGAACGCGGCGCACGTCGCCTACGCCCGCGAGGGTCTGGAGCGCGGGCTGCACGTCGTGGTCGAGAAGCCGATGACGAGCACCGTCGACGAGGCGCTGGACCTGCGCCGGCTCGCCGGGGAGCGCGGCCGGTTCCTGTTCGAGGCGATCACGACGATCCACCTGGCCGCGTTCGCCCAGGTGCGCCGGTGGCTGCCGCGGGTCGGCGACGTGAAGCTGGTGCAGAGCCAGTACAGCCAGTACTCGCGGCGCTACGACGCGTTCCGGGCGGGGGAGGTGCCGCCGGCGTTCGACCCGGAGCAGTCGGGCGGCGCGCTGATGGACCTGGGGCTGTACAACCTGCACTTCGTGCTCGGCCTGTTCGGGGAGCCGGAGCGGGCGGACTACACCGCCAACGTCGAGCGGGGGATCGACACCAGCGGCGTGCTGGTGCTCCGCTACCCGGGGTTCGTCGCGACCTGCACCCAGGCGAAGGACTCCGCCGGGCCGCAGGGCGGCCTGATCCAGGGCACCGCGGGCCGCATCACGACGTCGGCGTCGCCGAACCTGGTCGGGGCGGTGACGCTGGAGCTGGCCGACGGGACGGTGGAGACGGTCGACGACGGGCTGGCGGGGGACCGGCTCGCGACCGAGTTCCGGGCGTTCGTCCGGGCCGTCGAGACCGGCGACCGGGCCGCCGCGGCGGCGTGGCTGGACCGCAGCGTGGCGGTCAGCCGGGTGCAGACGGCGGCGCGCCTCGCCGCGGGGATCCGGTTCCCGGCGGACGGCTGACGCGGCCGCCCGGGCCGCCCGGTGCGGGGCCGCCCGGCCCGGGGACGACGGAGGCCCGGTCCCTGACGGGGCCGGGCCTGCGTGCTGGTGCCCTCGATAGGATTCGAACCTACGACCTTCTGCTCCGGAGGCAGACGCTCTATCCACTGAGCTACGAGGGCGGGGTACCGCCGCACGCCGACCGGCGAACCAGCGGCGCGGTGCACGAGACTACCAGGCTCTCAGTCCTCCCCGAGCAGCCCGGACAGGTAGACGCTGGTCTCGTCGACGGCGCGCACGTCGTCGCCCGCCGCGATGGCCTCGACCAGCCCGTCGTGGTTGTCGCCGTCCTGCAGGATCTGCGCGAAGTTGAACCGGATGTTGTCGGTGATCGCGTCGATGAGGTTCTCGTACAGCGACAGCAGCACCGGGTTGCGCGCGGCGCGGGCGATCGCGCGGTGCAGCGCGAGGTCGGCGGCGACCATCCGGTCGAGGGCGCCGGAGCGGTACGCCTCGGCGCGCTGGTCGCGCAGGCCGGTGATGGTCGCGACGTCGGCGGTGGTGCGGCGGCGCGCGGCGAGCCGGGCGGCCTCCACCTCCAGGCTGCGCCGGACCTCGATGACGTCCCGCTGCCGGGCGTCGGCGATCTGGCGGCCCATGCTGACGGCGAGCTCGGAGACGGACAGCACGTAGGTGCCCGAGCCCTGCCGCCGCTCGAGGAGGCCGGCGTGCACCAGCGACTGGACCGCCTCGCGGACCGTGTTGCGGCCGACGCCGAGCAGCTCGACCAGGGCGGGCTCCGGCGGGATGCGGGTGCCGACCGGCCAGTCGCCCGAGGTGATGCGCGCTCGGAGCTGCGCCACCGTCGCGTCGATGAGTCCGGTGCGTCGCGTCATGCGGAGTAGTCTCCCTGGTCAGTTGTGCCGCGATTCAACACGACCGGGGCACCCGTCCGCCAGCGCCCGCCGACGCGCGCAGTCTCCCGTGCAGAACCGAGGCCGCATGTCGTCCACCACCCCGCCCGCCGGCCCCGTCGCGCCCTGGCGCGGTCGCCGCGTCGTCCTGCTCGGGGTCGTGCTGGTCGCGCTGAACCTGCGCATCGCCGTGGCGTCGGTGTCGCCGATCCTCGACCTGGTGCGCGCGGACGTGGCGCTGTCGCCCACCGAGGCGGGCCTGCTCGGCACGATCCCCGTGGCGTCGTTCGCGGCGTTCGGCTCGCTCACCCCGGTGCTCGCGCGCCGGGTCGGGCTGGAGCCGCTGCTGGTCGCGGCGATGCTGCTGTCGGTGACGGGCGAGGTCGTCCGGTCCACGTCGACGTCCGCCGCGGGGTTCCTCGGCTGGTCGGTGATCGCGCTCGCCGGCATGGGCATGGGCAACGTGCTGCTGCCGCCGGTGGTGAAGCGGTACTTCCCGGACCGGATCGGCGTGGTGACGTCGATCTACTCGGTGACGATGTCGTTCAGCACGGCGCTGCCCGCGCTGCTGGCGCTCCCGGTCGCCGAGCGGCTGGGCTGGCGGACCGCGCTGTCGGCGTGGGCCGTCGTCGGGGTGCTGGCGGCGGTGCCGTGGGTGGTGGTGGTCGTCCGGTCGGCCGCGGCGCGCACCCACCTGTCCGGCCTGCTGCGCCGGGCCCCCGCGACCACGCCGGCGCTGACCTCCCGGCACCGGTCGGGCGGCCGGGTGTGGCGCAGCCCCCTGGCGTGGGGCATGGCGATCACGTTCGCGATGAACTCGCTCGACTCCTACGTGATGTTCGCCTGGCTGCCGCAGATCCTGGTCGACGGCGGCACGTCGGCGCACGCCGCCGGGGTGTGGTTGTCGGTGTTCGCGATCCTCGGCCTGCCGGCGGCGCTGGTCGCGCCGATCGCCGCCTCCCGGATGCGGAACCCGATCGGGCTGGTCGTGGTGTTCGTGGCCTGCTGGGCGGTGTCGTACGTCGGCCTCCTGGTCGCCCCGGGCGGGCCGGTCTGGCTGTGGGTGCTGCTCGGCGGCATCGGGCCGGGCGCGTTCCCGGTGCTGCTGGCGCTGATCAACCTGCGCACCCGGACGTCGGCGGGCGCGGCCTCGCTGTCCGGGTTCACGCAGGGCGTCGGGTACGCGATCGCGGGGACCGGGCCGCTGCTGGTCGGCGCGCTGTACGACGCGACCGGGACGTGGACGGCGGCGCTGCTGTTCCTGCTCGGGACGCTGGTGGTGCTGCTGGGCGCGGCGACCGTCGCCTGCCGGCCGGTGATGCTGGAGGACACCTGGGGCCCGCGGCGGCCGCCGGGGGGCGCGGCCGACCCCGCCGCACCGCCCGCCTGACGGGTCCGGGCAGCCCCGCCGCGTCGCTACGCTTGTCCGGTGACCCCCGCTGAGCTCTCCGAGTCCCTGCGCGCCGCCCTCGCGGGCGCCGTCGCCGACGGGACCTTCGCCCTGGACGCCGCCGACCTGCCCGCCACCGTGCACGTGGAGCGACCCCGCCAGCGCGAGCACGGCGACTGGGCGACCAACGTCGCGCTGCAGCTGGCGAAGAAGGCCGGGACCAACCCCCGCGCCTTCGCCGAGGAGCTCGCGCGCCGGCTGGCGGACGCCCCGGGCGTCGCGAAGGTCGACGTGGCCGGGCCCGGCTTCCTCAACATCACGCTCGACGCCGCGGCGGCGGGCGAGCTGGCGCGCGCGGTCGTCGAGGCCGCCGGCGGGTACGGCCGCAACGAGACGCTGGCCGGCGAGAAGATCAACCTGGAGTTCGTCTCCGCCAACCCGACCGGCCCGATCCACATCGGCGGCGTCCGGTGGGCCGCGGTCGGCGACAGCCTGGCCCGGGTGCTCGAGGCGTCCGGCGCGGCCGTGACCCGCGAGTACTACTTCAACGACCACGGCGCGCAGATCGACCGGTTCGCCCGCTCGCTGCTGGCCCGCGCCAAGGGCGAGGACGCGCCGGAGGACGGCTACGGCGGCCAGTACATCTCCGACATCGCCGAGACCGTGATCGCCCAGGCCGTGGCGGCCGGCGAGCCCGACCCGCGCACGCTGCCGGACGCCGAGGCGCAGGAGGCGTTCCGCGCCCGCGGCGTCGACCTCATGTTCGGCGAGATCAAGACCGCGCTGCACGACTTCGGCGTCGACTTCGACGTGTACTTCCACGAGGACTCGCTGCACGAGAACGGCGCCGTCGACCGGGCCGTCGCGCGGCTGCGGGAGCTCGGCCACGTCTTCGAGTCCGACGGCGCGACCTGGCTGCGCACCACCGAGTTCGGCGACGACAAGGACCGCGTCATCGTCAAGTCCGACGGCGAGGCCGCGTACATCGCGGGCGACCTGGCGTACTACCTCGACAAGCGCGAGCGCGGCTTCGACCGGGCGATCATGATGCTCGGCGCCGACCACCACGGCTACGTCGGCCGGATGATGGCGGCGTGCGCCGCGTTCGGCGACGTCCCGGGGGTCAACCTCGAGATCCTCATCGGCCAGATGGTCAACCTGGTCAAGGACGGCCAGCCGGTCCGGATGAGCAAGCGCGCCGGCACGGTCGTCACGCTCGAGGACCTGGTCGACGCCGTGGGCGTGGACGCCGCGCGGTACTCGCTGGCGCGGTCGTCGACCGACTCCTCGATCGACCTGGACCTCGACCTGCTCACCCGGGCGACCAACGAGAACCCCGTCTACTACGTGCAGTACGCGCACGCCCGCACCTGCTCGGTGGGCCGCAACGCCGCCGACGCCGGGGTGCGCCGCGCGGACGGCTTCGACGCGTCGCTGCTCGACCACGCGACGGAGTCGGTGCTGCTCGGCAAGATCGCCGAGCTGCCGCGGATCGTCGCCCAGGCCGCGGAGCTGCGCGAGCCGCACCGCGTCGCCCGGTACCTGGAGGAGCTCGCCGGGGCGTACCACAAGTGGTACGACCAGCGCCGCGTCCTGCCGTTCGGCGACGAGGAGGTGTCCGACGTGCACCGCACCCGGCTGTGGCTGAACGACGCGACCCGCCAGGTGCTCGCGAACGGCCTGGCGCTGCTCGGCGTGAGCGCGCCGGAGCGCATGTGACCGGCGGCCCGACCGCCGCGCCGGCCCCGCTCGGCCTGCCCTGGCCCGCCTCCGCCGGCCGCGGCGCCGACGGGGCCGTGCGCGTCGCGGGGGTGGACCTGCGCGACCTGGCGGCCGAGCAGGGCACGCCCGCGTACGTGCTCGACGAGGCCGACTTCCGCGCGCGCGCCCGCGCGCTGCGGACCGCCTTCGAGTCCGCGTTCGCCGAGGTCGGCGCCGGCGTGGACGTCTACTACGCGGGCAAGGCGTTCCTCTCGGTCGCCGTCGCGCGCTGGGCGCACGAGGAGGGCCTGCGGGTCGACACCTCGACCGGCGGCGAGCTCGCCGTCGCCCTGCGGGCCGGCGTGCCGGGCGCGGACCTGGGCCTGCACGGCAACAACAAGTCGGACGCGGAGATCGCCCGGGCGCTCGACGCCGGGGTGGGGCGGATCATCGTCGACTCCCTCGGCGAGGTCGAGCGCGTGGCCGCGGCGGTCCGCGCGCGCGGCGCCGGCGCCGAGCCCGCGCCGATCATGGTGCGGGTCACCACCGGCGTGCACGCCGGCGGCCACGAGTACATCTCGACCGCGCACGAGGACCAGAAGTTCGGCCTGTCCGTCGCGACGCCCGCCGACGGCGGCGACAGCCCCGCGCTCACGGCGCTGCAGCTCGTGCTCCGGCACCCGGAGCTGCGGCTGCTGGGCATCCACTCGCACATCGGCTCGCAGATCCTCGACCCCGCGGGGTTCGCGGTCGCGGCGCAGTCGGTGCTGGGGCTGCGGGCCGAGCTGGCGGGACGCACCGGGTACCTGGTGCCGGAGGTCGACCTCGGCGGCGGGTTCGGCATCGCCTACCTGCCCGGCGAGGTCCCGCTGGACGTCGACCGGATCGCGAAAAAGATCGCCGCCGCCGTCGACGCCACCTGCGCCGCGCTCGGCACGCCGCTGCCGCGGCTGTCGTTCGAGCCGGGCCGGGCGATCGTCGGCCCCACCACGCTGACGCTGTACACCGTCGGGACCGTGAAGCCGGTGTCGCTCGACGAGGGCCGGTCGCGCCTGTACGTCTCCGTGGACGGCGGGATGAGCGACAACATCCGGCCCGCGCTGTACGGCGCGCACTACCACGCGGCGGTCGTGTCCCGGGAGGGCGCCGCGGAGACGGTGCTCGCGCGGGTGGTCGGCAAGCACTGCGAGAGCGGCGACATCGTCGTGCACGAGGTGCAGCTGCCGGCGGACGTCGCGGCCGGCGACCTGCTCGCGGTCGCGGCCTCCGGGGCCTACGGGCGGTCGATGGCGTCGAACTACAACCACGTGCCGCGGCCGCCGGTGGTCGCCGTGCGCGACGGGGCGACCCGGGTGCTGGTGCGGCGCGAGACCGAGGACGACCTGCTGGCGCTCGACCTGGGCTGAGCCCGCCGCGGGGCCGGCGGCTGCGTAGGTGGCTCGGCCCCGGTTGAGTGGGCGCCGCCGCCGATAGCTTCTGCTATCGGAGGTGGTGAGGATGGTCGACGGGGACCTGACCCAGGACCAGGACGGGACGGCGGCGGTCGAGGCGGCGTTCACCGCGTACCTCGGCGCGGCGGCGGCGCGGGCCGACCGGCTGCGGGCCGAGGCGGCGCGCGGGCTCGTGCTCGCGGCGCGGCAGGCCGCGGACCTCGGGTGGAGCCAGCGGCGGATCGCGGGCGCGCTCGGGCGGAGCCAGCCGGAGGTGGCGCGGCTGCTGCGCCGGGTGGACGCGGTGCCGCCGACGGTGGACCTCGTGCCGCCGACGGCCGAGGTGGTGGTCGGCGGGGTGCCGGGGGACGGGCACGGCGGGGCGCCGCCGGATGCCGCGGGCTCGGGTGCCGTGGCATCGGGTGGGACGCAGCCGGAGACGATGCTCAACCGCGTGCTCGGCCGGCAGCGGGACGCGATCGTCGCGGCGGCAGCCGAGCACGGCATGTCGAACGTCCGGGTGTTCGGGTCGGTCGCGCGCGGTGAGGACGGGCCGGAGTCGGACGTGGACCTGCTGGTCGACCTGGCGCCCGGCGTCAGCCTGTTCGACCTCGGTCGCGTGCAGGTCGAGCTGGAGCAGATCCTGGAGCGGCCGGTGGACGTGGTGCCGGCCCGCATGCTCAAGCCCCGGGTCGCCGCCACGGTCGAGGCCGTTGCGCTGTGAGGCGCACACCGGAGGACCTCGTCGTCGAGGCCGTCGAGCACGTGGACGCCGTGCGCGCGCACGTCGACCGTCTCGGTCTGGACGACCCCGCGGGCTTCGACGCCGCGTGCCTGCGCCTCGCGGCGGCGATCGACTGCCTCGCCGGCCTGCCGGTGGGGCTGCGCGACGAGATCTGCGGCGGCGACTGGGCGTCCGTCCGCTCCACCCGCAACCGGATCGTCCACGGGTACTTCGCCGTCGAGTCCGAGGTGGTCCGCGAGGCCGTCGTCCGCGACCTCGATCCGTTGCGCGCCCGGCTCGTGGCCGTGGTGGAGGTCGTCGAGGGGACCGCGTGACGCATCCGGACCGACCGCCGGCGGATCGCCTGACGCACCCGGCCGCAACCGCCGGCCGGACCGTCGCGCCCACGGTGTGGATACCCGGCCGCCCGCGGAGGGCGCGCCCCTATCCTGTGGTCCGGTCGGGCGCCGCTGCGCCGGACCCCACCCCAGCAGGCCCGGAGCAGACCGGGCGTGATCGGAAGGTGCACGCGGTGACCGCACGCGACGAGTCCGTCAGCCCCACCTCGCCCGCGCCCGGCGCGACCGGCCGCCCCGCGGTGCGCGTCGCGCTGCTCGGCTGCGGCGTCGTCGGCACGGAGGTCGTCCGGCTGCTCACGACGCAGGCGTCCGACCTGGCCGCGCGGGTCGGTGCGCCGCTCGAGCTCGTCGGGGTGGCCGTGCGCGACGTGGACGCGCCGCGCGACCCGGTCGTGGACCGCGCGCTGCTCACCGCCGACGCCGAGGCCCTCGTCGCGAAGGCCGACGTCGTGGTCGAGGTCGTCGGCGGCACCGAGCCGGCCCGCGGGCTGCTGCTCCGCGCGATCGAGCACGGCGCGGCCGTCGTCACCGCCAACAAGGCGCTGCTGGCCGAGGACGGCCCGACGCTCTACCAGGCCGCGGACGCCGCCGGGGTGGACCTGTACTTCGAGGCCGCGGTGGCCGGCGCGATCCCGCTGGTGCGCCCGGTTCGCGAGTCGCTGACCGGCGACCGCGTGCACCGCGTGCTCGGCATCGTGAACGGCACGACCAACTACGTGCTGGACCGGATGGCGACCGAGGGTCTCGACCTGGCGGACGCCGTGGCCGAGGCGCAGGCGCTGGGCTACGCGGAGGCCGACCCGACGGCGGACGTGGAGGGCTTCGACGCCGCCGCGAAGGCCGCGATCCTCGCCTCGCTCGCGTTCCACACCCGGGTGTCGATCGACGACGTCGACCGCCAGGGCATCATGCAGGTGACGGCGGACGACGTGGCCTGGGCCGCGCGCACCGGGCACGTCATCAAGCTGCTGGCGATCGCCGACCGCCGCGCGGCCGAGGACGGAGCCGAGGGCGTCCAGGTCCGGGTGCACCCCGCGCTGGTGCCGCTGACCCACCCGCTCGCGGGGGTGCGCGGCGCGTTCAACGCGGTGTTCGTCGAGGCCGAGGCCGCGGGCGAGCTCATGTTCTACGGGCGCGGCGCGGGCGGTGCCCCCACGGCGAGCGCGGTGCTCGGCGACGTGGTGTCGGCCGCGCGGCACCGGGTGCACGGCGGGCGCGGCCCGGCCGAGTCCTGGTACGCGGCGCTGCCGGTGCTGCCCGCGGAGTCGGCGCGGACCCGCTACCAGGTGCGGCTCGACGTCGACGACCGCCCGGGCGTGCTCGCGCACGTGTCCGCGGTGCTCGCCGAGCACGGGGTGTCGATCGAGGCCGTCCGGCAGTCGCCCGCCGACGCCGCGCCGCCCGCGACCGCCGCCGCGCCCGGCGACGCCGGCACCGGCGACGACGCCCCCGGCGTCGCCCGGCTGGTCATCACCACGCACGAGGCGCCGGAGGCCGCGCTGGCCGCCACCGTCGCCGCGATCCGCGACCTCGCCTCCGTGCGCGAGGTCGTCTCCGTCCTGCGAGTCGAGGGGTCCTGATGGCACACCAGTGGCGCGGCGTGATCCGCGAGTACGCCGACCGCCTGCCGGCGCACGTGCAGCAGCGCGTCGTCACGCTCGGCGAGGGCGGCACGCCGCTCGTCGAGGCCCCCGCGCTGTCGCGGCTCACCGGGGCCGAGGTGTTCGTCAAGGTCGAGGGCATGAACCCGACCGGCTCGTTCAAGGACCGCGGCATGACGACCGCGATGTCCGCCGCCGCGGGCCGCGGCGCGAAGGCCGTCGTGTGCGCCTCCACCGGCAACACCTCCGCGTCCGCCGCCGCGTACGCGACCGCCGCGGGCATGGTCTGCGCGGTGCTGGTGCCGGACGGCAAGATCGCGATGGGCAAGCTCAGCCAGGCGGTCGCGCACGGTGCGACGCTGCTGCAGGTCGACGGCAACTTCGACGACTGCCTGATCGCGGCGCGCAAGCTCGCCGAGGCGTACCCGGTCGAGCTGGTGAACTCGGTGAACCCGGACCGCATCGAGGGCCAGAAGACCGGCGCGTTCGAGATCGTCGACGCGCTGGGTGACGCCCCGGACATCCACGCGCTGCCCGTCGGCAACGCGGGCAACATCACCGCGTACTGGAAGGGCTTCCGCGAGTACGCGGGCCTGGACGCCGGCGCGGACCTCGACCCGGTCGCCACGCACACGCCCGCGATGTGGGGGTTCCAGGCCGCCGGCGCCGCGCCGATCGTGCACGGCTACCCGATCACCGAGCCCGAGACGATCGCCACCGCGATCCGGATCGGCAACCCGGCGTCCTGGACGCAGGCCGAGGCGGCCCGCGACCTGTCCGGCGGGCTGATCGAGGCGGTGACGGACGACGAGATCCTGCACGCGCACCGCGTGCTGTCCTCGCAGGTCGGCGTGTTCGTCGAGCCGGCGTCGGCCGCGGGCGTCGCGGGCATCCTGCGCCTCGCCCAGGAGGGCCGCGTGCCCGCCGGGGCGCGCGTCGTCGTGACGGTCACCGGCCACGGCCTCAAGGACCCGCAGTGGGCGCTGCGCACGGCGGACGGCACGGAGGTCGAGACCACGCGGGTGCGCCCCGACGTGGTGGAGATCGCCGCCGCGCTCGGCCTCGGCTGAGGCCCGCCGTGCGACTGGGTGCCGACCGGGCGCGGGTGCGCGTCCCGGCGACGAGCGCGAACCTCGGCCCGGGCTTCGACGCGCTGGGCCTCGCGCTCGCGCTGCACGACGAGGTCGAGGTGCGCGCGCTCGGCTCCGCCGACGTGGTGGTGGACGTCGTGGGGGAGGGCGCCGAGGAGGTGCCGTCCGGCGACGACCACCTCGTCGTCCGCGCGCTCCGGCACGCGCTCGACCACGTCGGGGCGCCGCAGACCGGCCTGCACCTGACCTGCCGCAACCGGATCCCGCACGGCCGCGGGCTCGGGTCGTCGGCGGGCGCGGTGGTCGCGGGGCTGCTCGCGGCGCGGGCGCTCGTCGCCGAGCCGGAGTCGCTGGACGACGACGTGGTGCTGCGGCTGGCGACGGAGCTCGAGGGGCACCCGGACAACGCGGCGCCGGCGCTGCTCGGCGGCGCGACGGTGGCCTGGTCCGAGGGCGCCGACGGTGCGGTGCGTGCGGCGCGGCTCGCCGTGCACCCCGACGTGGCGCCGGTCGCGGTCGTGCCGTCGAGCCGGCTGTCGACGTCGCACGCGCGCGGCGTGCTGCCCGCGCAGGTCCCGCACGGCGACGCCGCGTACCAGGCGGGCCGCGCGGCGCTGCTGGTCGAGGCGCTGGGGCGCCGCCCGGACCTGCTGCTCCCGGCCACCGAGGACCGGCTGCACCAGGGCTACCGGCGCCCGGTGATGGCGGAGAGCCTGGCCCTCGTCGACGCGCTGCGCGCGCGGGGCGCCGCGGCGGTCGTGTCGGGGGCGGGCCCGACGGTGCTCGTGCTCGCGCGCGCGGCCGGCGGACCCGGCGCGGACGGTGCCCGGCCGACCGACGCGGACGACGCGCTCCAGCAGGTGTTCGGCGGGGTGATGGGCGGCTGGCGCATCGTGCCGCTCGCGATCGACACCGCGGGCGCGGAGGCCCGGAGACTGCCCTGATCGACGCGCCCCCGGTGGTATGATCGAGCCGTTCCCCGGGCCTCGTCCTGACATCCGCTCAGCCATTTTCCGGTGCAGCGTCGCTCAGGAGATCCGAGCCCGGGAGCGATCCAGCCCACGCGAGTCGACGCGATCGGCGCGACCCGTGCGGCTTCACCGACGCGCCGGCCCCGAGATCGGGCCGGACGCGGACCGCGCGCCCCGACCGTGGGCGGCGGTCCCCGACGAGGGGGAAGGGTCCTTCGTGACAGACACCATCGAGCCGGCCGTGAGCAGCGCCTCCGGTGGCTCCGCCCGTGGTGGCGCCGTGTCCGCCATGCGCATGCCGGAGCTCCAGGCCCTGGCGGCCGAGCTCGGCGTGACCGGGACCTCCCGGATGCGCAAGAGCGACCTGGTCGACGCCATCCAGGCCAAGCGCTCCGGCGGCGGCGAGCGCCCCGCCGGGCGCACCCGCCGCGCGGCGACGCGCGACGCGGGCCGGCCCGACGCCGCGCCGGCCGCCGAGACCGCCGCCGAGACCGCCGCCCCGGCCGCCGAGGCCGGCGCCGAGAGCGCGCCCCGCGGCCAGCGCCGCCGGGCCGTGCGCCCCGAGGCCACCGCGGCCGAGGTGACCGCACCGGCCGCCGAGGCCCCCGCGGACGGCCGCGGCCGCACCGTCGACGTGCTCGCCGGGCTCGAGGCCGTCGAGCGCTCGCTCGACTCCCGCCAGCAGGCGGACGACCGCGCCGCCCGCGCGGCCGACGCCGTCGGCACCGTCACCGGGGAGCGCCGCTCCCGCCGCGCGGGCCGCGGCGCCGGTGCGCCGACCGTCGACGTGACGCTGCCCGAGGGGCCGACCTCCGCGGGCGACCGCGGCGAGCGCGGCGACCGGGCCGAGCGCGGTGACCGCCGCGAGCCGGCCGAGGGCCAGCGCCAGCGCCAGCAGCAGCCGCAGGACCAGCCGCGCCAGGCGGGCCAGAACCCGGCCGAGCAGGCGCAGGACGGTCAGGACGACGACGAGCGCGGCGGCCGCCGCCGGCGCTCGCGCGACCGGTACCGCGACCGCGACGGCCGCAAGCGCGGCCGCGGCCAGCGCGGCGGCGTCGGCGACCTGCCCTACGAGGAGGTCGAGATCGCCGAGGACGACGTGCTCGTCCCGGTCGCGGGCATCCTCGACGTGCTGGACTCGTACGCGTTCGTCCGCACCAGCGGCTACCTGCCCGGCCCGAACGACGTGTACCTGCCGCTCGCGCAGGTCCGCAAGGCCGGCCTGCGCCGCGGCGACGCCATCACCGGTGCCGTCCGCGCGCCCCGCGAGGGCGAGCCGCAGGGCCAGGGGCAGGGCGGCGCGGGCCGGCCGAACAAGGCCAACGCGCTCGTGCGGCTGGACACGGTGAACGGGATGGCGCCCGAGCAGGCGCGCACCCGCCCCGAGTTCACCAAGCTGACCCCGCTGTACCCGCAGGACCGGCTGCGCCTCGAGAACGAGACGAACCACCTGACGCCGCGGGTCATCGACATCGTCGCCCCGATCGGCAAGGGCCAGCGCGGCCTCATCGTCGCCCCGCCCAAGGCCGGCAAGACGATCATCATGCAGCAGATCGCGAACGCGATCACCGCGAACAACCCCGAGGTCCACCTCATGGTCGTGCTCGTCGACGAGCGCCCCGAGGAGGTCACCGACATGGAGCGGACCGTGAAGGGCGAGGTCATCGCCTCGACCTTCGACCGCCCCGCCTCGGACCACACGATGGTCGCGGAGCTCGCGATCGAGCGCGCCAAGCGCCTGGTCGAGCTCGGTCAGGACGTCGTGGTGCTGCTCGACTCGCTCACCCGCCTGTCCCGCGCGTACAACCTGGCGGCCCCGGCCTCCGGGCGGATCCTCTCGGGCGGCGTGGACGCGTCGGCGCTCTACCCGCCGAAGCGGTTCTTCGGCGCCGCGCGCAACATCGAGCACGGCGGCTCGCTGACGATCCTCGCCTCCGCGCTGGTCGAGACCGGCTCCAAGATGGACGAGGTCATCTTCGAGGAGTTCAAGGGCACCGGGAACATGGAGCTCCGGCTCTCCCGGTCGCTCGCGGACAAGCGGATCTTCCCGGCGGTGGACGTCAACGCGTCCGGCACCCGCCGCGAGGAGATCCTCATCGCCCCGGACGAGCTCAAGATCATCTGGAAGCTCCGCCGCGTCATGGGCGCGCTGGACCAGCAGCAGGCCATCGAGCTGCTGCTCGGCAAGCTCCGCGACACCAAGAGCAACGTCGAGTTCCTGCTCCAGGTCCAGAAGACGACCCCGGCGCAGAACGGCCACGGCCACGGCCACCACGACGAGGCGCAGAACCGCGCGATCGTCTGACGAGGTCCCCCACGACGGGGCGGCACCCCTCCCGGGGCGCCGCCCCGTCGTGCGTCCGCCCGGGACGTACCCGCCGAGATGGCAACTCTCGGCTGTGCGCGGGCGCCTCGGGACAGCCGAGAGTTGCCATCTCGGCGAGGGGGCGCGCGGGCGGCGAGGGGGCGCGCGGGCGGCGAGGGGGCGCGGGGGAGCGCGGCGTGAGAGCGCGCAGGGCGCGCAGCGCCGGGGCGCGGGTCAGGGCGCGCAGCGCCGGGGCGCGGGTCAGCGCGGGGCGCGGGCCCCGGCGCGGCGGGCGGCGATCGCCGCCTCGTACCAGGCCAGGGTCTGGGCGGTGATCTCGCCCGCGTCGAACCGCTGCGCCGCCGCGCGCTGCGGGGCCCGCGCCGCCGCCCGCCCCGCCGGGTCGTCGACCCAGCGCGCCAGCGTGCGCGCGAACGCCGCGGTGTCCCGCGGGTCGACGAGCTGGTCCTCGAGGCCCGCCATCGGCGTGCGGTAGCCGGGGTTGTCGCCCGCGAGGACGACGCCGCCGGCGTCCGCCAGCGCCTCGACCACGGACATGCCGAAGCTCTCGCCGCCGGTCGACGGCAGGGCGACGACGTCCGCGCCGGCCAGCAGGGCCGCCTTGTCCTCCTCGGCGACGAAGCCGGGGAAGTCGACCCGGTCGGCGATCCCCGCGGCGCGGGCGCGCTCGCGCAGCTCGTCGAGCAGCGGGCCGCGGCCGGCGAGCGTCAGCGTCCAGGGGCGGGTGGCCGGCATCGCGGCGGCGGCGGCCAGCAGCTCGCGCGGACCCTTGCGCTCGACGAGCCGGCCGAGGAACACGATCCGCACGGGCCGGTCGTCGCCGGTGGCGGGCACGCGGGAGGCCGCCGGGGAGCCCGCCGGAGCGCCCGCAGGGGCGCCGTCCGGCCCGGCCGCCGGCGCGCCCAGCTCCACCGGCCCCCCGATGACCGGCACGTCCCGCCCGTAGGCCTCCCGCACGGACTCCCGCGCCGCCTCGGACAGCGCGGTGATCGCGTCGAACCGCCGCAGCCGCCGGCGCTCCGCGAGCCCCAGCGCCCGGATGCCCCAGCGGGTCAGCCGGTCCTGCGGGTAGATGACGAACTGCCCGACGACGGCGGTGCGCGGCGACGCCGCCGACACCACCCGCCCGGCGAGCAGCGGGCTGTACGGCATGGTCACGTGCAGGACGTCGAACGGGACCTCGGCGAGCAGCCGGCGGACGTCGGCGCGCCGCGCGGGCAGCGGGCTGCGCAGCCGGTTGCCGTTGAACCGCACGGACACCGTGCGGCCGAGCACGTGCAGGTGCGGCAGGTCGGTGCGCTCCGTGGTGGAGGTGATGTAGTGCACCTCGTGCCCGAGCGCGGTGAGCCGGCGGCCGAGGGTCAGCACGATCTGCTGCACCCCGTCCGGCTTGTCGAGACCGTCGTCGATCACCAGGCCGATGCGGAGCACGGTGCCCATCGTAGGGGCGGGTCAGGCGGGCTCGTGCACCCCGTCGGCGCTGAGGGTCCGGTCGCCGCAGGTGATCGCCCGGGCGGTCTCCCGCGCGGCGTCGGTGCCGGCGGCGACCTGGTCGGACGTCCCGGCGGACGCGGTGGTCCCGTCGACGCGGATCAGGGTGCGCGTGACCGTGTCGTCGACCAGGTTCAGCCCGACGAGGTCGAGGGTGCCGTCGCCGTCCAGGTCCACGCAGCCGACGCCGGTGCCCTGGCCGGCGAAGCCCTGGTCGAACTGCCACGGCTCGCCGCGGGTGTCGGTCGCGGCGACGAGCTCGCAGTCCTGCACGACCAGCAGGTCGGCGACGCGGTTGTCCGAGACGAGGACCATGGCGGGCTCGGCGGGGTCGGGCCGGAGCGCGAACGCGGTGGCCCCCGCGGGGCCGGCGAGGTCGACCGGGTGGGTCAGCGTGGCGCCGGCGGCGGTGGAGACGCCCACGGTGCGGGTGCCGCCGTCGTCGGCGAGCCACAGCCGGTCGGGCACGCCGTCGCCGTCCAGGTCGATGGTGTCGACGGTCGCGGCGGTGGCCGGCGCGAGGCCACCGGTCCCGGTGCAGCCCGCGGCGGCGGGCGCGCTCGGCCGCGGCGTGCCGGTCGGGGACGGGGCGGCCGACGCCGAGGCGGATGCCGGGGCGGACGCGGTCGGGGGAGCGGCGGACGCGTCGTCGTCGGCCCCGGCGCTGCACGCGGACAGCAGCAGGGCGGCGGCGGCCAGGGCGGACAGGGTCAGCGGGGCGCGTCGGGTGCTCATCGCCCTCGACGCTAGGACGGCGCGGCCCCGATCGCGACCGGCGGGAAGATTTCCGCCCCGCCCGCTGTTCTGGCAGACTGTCCCGTCGGTCTGCGGTTCACGTGCGCGGCTCGCGCGCACGACCCGGAGGCCCTACCCGAGGAGAACACCTGTGAAGACTGACATCCACCCCGAGTACGTGGTGACCCAGGTGACCTGCACCTGTGGCAACACGTTCACCACGCGCTCCACCGAGACCTCCGGCGAGATCCGCGCCGACGTCTGCAGCGCCTGCCACCCGTTCTACACGGGCAAGCAGAAGATCCTCGACACCGGTGGCCGCGTGGCCCGGTTCGAGGCGCGCTACGGCAAGCGCCCGGCGAACTAGCCGTCCTGACGCCGGTGCGCGGCGGTCCCCCGAGGGCCGCCGGGCACCGGCGTCTTCGCATGTCCGGGGCCGGTGCGGTCCCGGCTCCGCGTGCGACCGGCGACGCCCCCGCGCCGCGGCGCCCCGCCCCCAGGAGACCCCCCGCGATGACCGACCCGTTCGCGGCCGCCCGCCCGCTGCTCGACGAGCACGCGCGGATCGAGCAGCAGCTCGCCGACCCGGCGGTGCACGCCGACCAGGCGCTCGCGCGCACCCTCGGCCGGCGGTACGCCGAGCTGGGCCGGGTCGCGCAGGCGCACGGCGCCTGGCGGGCCGCCGCCGACGACCTGGCGGACGCGCGCGAGCTCGCGCAGGAGGACGAGGCGTTCGCCGCGGAGCTCCCGTCCCTCGCCGAGGCCGAGGAGCACGCGGCGAAGAAGCTGCGCCGGGTGCTGGTCCCGCGCGACCCCGACGACGCCCGCGACGTGATCCTGGAGATCAAGGCCGGCGAGGGCGGCGAGGAGTCGGCGCTGTTCGCCGGCGACCTGCTGCGGATGTACCTGCGGTACGCCGAGCGGCGGGGCTGGAGGGCCGAGACGCTCGAGTCCACCGAGTCGGACCTGGGCGGCTACAAGGACGTGCAGGTCGCGATCAAGGCCCGCGGCGCGGTCACCGACCCCGCGGACGGCGTCTGGGCGAGCCTGAAGTACGAGGGCGGCGTGCACCGCGTCCAGCGCGTGCCGGTCACCGAGTCCCAGGGCCGGATCCACACCTCGGCCGCGGGCGTGCTCGTGTTCCCCGAGGTGGAGGACGAGGGCGAGGTCGAGATCGACCCGAACGAGCTGCGGATCGACGTGTACCGGTCGTCGGGCCCCGGCGGGCAGTCGGTCAACACGACGGACTCGGCGGTGCGGATCACCCACCTGCCGACCGGCATCGTGGTGTCGATGCAGAACGAGAAGTCGCAGCTGCAGAACCGCGAGCAGGCCATGCGCGTGCTGCGCGCCCGGCTGCTGGCCGCGCGCCAGGAGGAGGCCGCCGCGGCGGCGAGCGAGGCCCGCCGGTCGCAGGTGCGCACGGTGGACCGCTCGGAGCGGATCCGGACGTACAACTTCCCGGAGAACCGGATCGCCGACCACCGCACGGGGTACAAGGCGTACAACCTGGACGCCGTGCTCGACGGCGACCTGCAGCCGGTCGTGCAGTCGGCGGTCGACGCGGACGAGGCCGCCCGGCTGGCCGCCGCGGGGGAGCGGTGACCGCCCCCGGCGCCCCCGCGCAGGCGCCCGGCGCCCCCACCATGCGCGCCCTGGTCGAGGCCGCCACCCGCGTGCTGGCCGAGGCCGGCGTGGGCTCGCCCCGGCACGACGCGACCGCGCTCGCCGCGCACGCGCTGGGCCTGCCGCGCCTCGACCTCGTGCTGGCCCCGCCGGTGCCGGACGGGTTCACCGAGGAGTTCGCCGGGCTGGTCGACCGCCGCCGGCGCCGCGAGCCGCTGCAGCACATCGTCGGCTCGACGGTGTTCCGCTACCTGACCCTCGCCGTCCGGCCCGGGGTGTTCGTGCCGCGGCCCGAGACCGAGACGGTCGCGCAGGTCGGGATCGACGAGGCGGCGCGGATCGCCACCGAGGGCCGGTCGCCGGTCGTCGTGGACCTGTGCTGCGGCGCGGGGGGCATCGCGCTGTCGCTGGCGACCGAGGTGCCCGAGGCGCGGGTGGCCGCGGTCGACGCGTCCCCGGCCGCCGTGGCGCTGACCCGGGGCAACGGCGAGCGGGTCGGCGCGGGGGAGGTCCGGGTCGAGCTCGGCGACGTCCGCGACGCCGCCCTGCTGGCGGACCTCGACGGCACGGTCGACGTCGTCGTGTCGAACCCGCCGTACATCCCGCCGGACGCGGTCCCGGTCGACCCGGAGGTCCGCGACCACGACCCCGACCTCGCGCTGTACGGGGGCGGGACCGACGGCCTGGAGGTGCCGCGCGCGGTGCTGGCCGCCGCGGCCCGGCTGCTGGTGCCCGGCGGGCTGCTGGTCATGGAGCACGCGGAGGTGCAGGACGCGGCGGCGCGCGCGGCCGCGGAGGCCACCGGGGCGTTCGAGGCCGTGGAGTCGCGCCCGGACCTCACGGGCCGGCCCCGGATGCTGGTCGCCCGCCGCCGGGCCGGCGCTCCCGGGACCGCCCCCGCGGGCGAGCCGCGTCCGCACGCCCAGCCGGTCGTGGGAGACTCGCAGCCGTGACTGCCGACGCCGTGCTCGACGCCACCGACCCCGCGACCTGGGGCCCGGCCCTCGACGCCGCCGTGCACACGGTCTCGCGCGGCGGGCTCGTCGTGCTGCCGACGGACACGGTCTACGGCATCGGCGCGGACGCGTTCACGCCGCCCGCGGTCAACGCCCTGCTGGCCGCGAAGGGCCGCGGCCGCCAGATGCCCCCGCCGGTGCTGATGCCGGACGCCCGGACGATGGACGGCCTGGCCATGGGCGTGCCCGCCGCGGCGCGCGACCTCGCCGAGGCCTTCTGGCCCGGCGGCCTCACGATCATCCTGGTGGCCCAGCCCTCGCTGGCCTGGGACCTGGGGGAGACCCACGGCACCGTCGCGCTGCGCGTGCCGGACCACCCCGTCGCGCTGGCGCTGCTGGGCCGCACCGGCCCGATGGCGGTGTCCAGCGCGAACCGCACCGGCCAGCCGTCGGCGCTCGAGGTCGGCGAGGCCTACGAGCAGCTGGGCGACCGCGTGCAGACCTACCTGGACGGCGGCCGCACCCCGGGCCAGGTCGCCTCGACGATCGTCGACGCCACCGGGGACGAGCTCCGCGTCGTCCGGCAGGGCGCCATCTCCCTGGAGCGCCTCCGCGAGGTCGCCCCCGTCGTGGCGGGTGACCCCGGCCGGTGAGGGCGTACCTCCTGCTCCTGCTGATCGCCGCGGCGGCGACCTACGTGCTGACGCCGCTGGCGCGGTGGTGCGCGCTCCGCTGGGGCGCGATCACGGCCGTGCGGAGCAGGGACGTGCACTCCATCCCGACGCCGCGGCTCGGCGGCCTGGCGATGTGGGCCGGGATCATGGTCGGCCTCGTCATGGCGAGCCAGCTGCCGTTCCTGGCGGACGTCTTCGACCGGCCGGAGCCGGTGATCGGCATCGCCGCCGCGGCGACGATCGTGTGCGCGCTGGGCGTCGCGGACGACATCTGGGACCTGGACTGGATGACGAAGCTGGTCGGGCAGGTGCTCGCCGCGTTCGTCATGGCGTCGATGGGCGTGCAGCTCTACCAGCTGCCGATCGACGGGGTCGTCGTGGGCTCGGACCGGATCTGGCTGGGCCTCACCGTGCTCGTGGTCGTCGTCGCGATGAACGCGGTGAACTTCGTCGACGGCCTGGACGGGCTCGCCGCCGGGCTGATCGCGATCGGCGGCGCCGGGTTCTTCCTCTACTCGTACGTGCTCACCCGCGACGCGAGCCCCGGCGACTACTCCAACCTGGCCACGCTCGTCGTGGCGCTGCTGGTGGGGGCGTGCGTGGGCTTCCTGCCGCACAACTTCAACCCGGCCCGGATCTTCATGGGCGACTCGGGCTCGATGCTCATCGGCCTGGTGATCGCCGCGGCCGGCATCCAGGTGACCGGCCAGATCGACCCGGCCGTCGCCTCGACCCGGCAGTCGTTCCCCGCGTTCCTGCCGATCCTGCTGCCGCTGGCCGTGCTGCTGCTGCCGCTGCTGGACATGGGGCTCGCGGTGATCCGCCGGGTCGGGTCGGGCAGGTCGCCGTTCCACCCGGACCGGATGCACCTGCACCACCGGATGCTGGCGCTCGGCCACTCGCACCGGCGCGCGGTGATCATCCTGTACGTCTGGACCTTCGTGTTCACCGGCGCCGCGACCGCGCTCGTCTGGTTCTCCACCACCGCCGTGCTCGTCGGGCTGGCCGTCGGCGTGCTCGCCGCGCTCGCGCTGACCCTCGGCCCGCTGCGCGGGCGCAGCACGGCCGGCGGCGGCACCCCCGGCGGCGGGCCCGGCGTGCGCCCGCCCACCGGGCCCGAGCCCGCACCGGCGCCGCAGCCCGCCCCGCCGCCCGGCGCCGAGCACCGCGCCGCCGGCGCGCCCGGCCCGGCCCCCGCCCCCGCCCCCGCCCGGCACGCGGCCGACGCCCACCGCCGGGCCTGGCACGCCGCGCCGGCCGCCGGGCCCGCCGGCCACGCCGTCGCCGCCGGCCCCGCCGGCCCCGCGGCGCACCCCCTGACCCGCCTGACCGACGCCCTGCACGACGCCGACCCGAGGACGGACCGATGACCGACCCCACCGCCGAGCCGACCCCCCGCCCGGGGGACAGCCCCGAGGTGGCCGCCGTGTTCCGCCGCGCGCTGCGCGACATGATCTGGCTCGTCGTCGGCGTCACCGTCGTCGGCGTGCTGGTGGGCTGGCTCGTCGCCGGCCTGCCCGGGGTGTGGGGCGCGCTGATCGGCGCGGCCATCGCGCTGGTGTTCTCGGGGACCACGACGCTGTCGATGCTCAAGACCGACACCGCCGCCCCCGGCCGCATGATGGCCGTCATCATGGGCACCTGGCTGGGCAAGCTCGTGGTCGTGATCGTGGTGCTCGCGGTGCTGCGCGGCATGGACTTCTACGACCGGTACGTGCTGGCCGTCGTGGTCGCCGTGGCGGTCATCGGCTCCGCGCTCCTGGACTACCGCGCGGTGTCGCGGGGCAGGGTGCCTTACGTGTCACCTACAGGTGCTGGGTCCAAGGTCCCGAATGGGGACGAGCCGGACGGGTCCGGCCGTTCCGTAGGCTAGGCTTCCAGCCGAACCACCCACGACGGCCGGGTCCCGGCGCGGTGACCCGCACCTCGAGGCACCCGACGCCGCGAGCCTTCGACCTACAGGAGACTGCTCTGTCCAGCCTTGCGACGATCCTGCCGCTCGCTGCCGAAGGCGAGTCCGGGTTCCACAAGCCGTCGATCGCCGAGTTCTTCCCTCCCGCCATCTGGTTCGAGGGCACGATCTTCGAGATCAACCGCATCCAGGTCGTGCGCTTCGTCGCCGTCGCGGTGCTGCTGACCGTCATGGTCATCGCCGCGCGCCGGGCCCGCCTGGTCCCGCGCCGCGGCCAGAACATGGCCGAGATGCTGCTCGACTTCGTCCGGGTCAACGTCGCCCAGGACATCCTCGGCAAGGAGAAGGCGCCCAAGTACGTCGCGCTCCTGACGACGATCTTCTTCGCGATCTTCGCCTTCAACATCACGGGCGTCATCCCGTTCCTCAACATCGCGGGCACCTCGCTGATCGGCCTGCCGGTCATGCTGGCCCTCTGGGTCTACGTGATGTACATCGGCGCGGGCGTCAAGGCGCACGGCGTGGGCGGCTTCCTCAAGAGCAGCCTGTTCCCCCCGGGCGTGCCGTGGCCGCTGTACGTGCTGCTGACGCCGGTGGAGTTCCTGCAGGTCTTCGTCCTGCGGCCCGTCACGCTGGCGATCCGGCTCATGGCCAACATGGTCGCCGGGCACCTCATGCTGGTGCTCTGCTTCTCGGCCACCCAGTTCCTGCTGTTCGAGGCGAGCGGCGGCCTCAAGCCGTTCGGCGCGCTGACCCTCGCCGGCGGCTTCGCGATCACCCTGTTCGAGGTGTTCGTCGCCGCGCTGCAGGCCTACATCTTCGTCGTCCTGACGGCCGTGTACCTCAGCCAGTCGGTCGAGGACGAGCACTGACCTGATCTGACCAGCACCACCCCACGAGGGCCGCGACGGGCCCTCGTCACCACACGACCGCCGGTCGACCGGCCGGCGGCCAAACGGAAGGAACGAGCACAGCGTGTCTCTTCTCGCGGACCCCAGCGTCATCCTTGCGGCCGAGAACGCCATCTCGGGCAACATCGCGACCGTGGGCTACGGCCTCGCGGTTCTCGGCCCGGGCATCGGCCTCGGCATCCTGATCGGCAAGACCGTCGAGGGCATGGCGCGCCAGCCCGAGGTCGCCGGCCAGCTCCGGACCACCATGTTCATCGGTATCGGCTTCGTCGAGGTGCTCGGCCTCCTCGGCCTGATCACCGGCTTCCTCTTCTCGTGATCGCAGCCGCGCTCCCCGCGGCGAGCATCCTGGCCGCGGAGACCGAAGAGGTCGAGGGCTGGCGCCTGCTCATCCCCGCCGGCTACGACATCCTGTGGTCGTCGGTCGTGCTGATCGTGATCGGCGTCGTCTTCTACAAGCTCGTGCTGCCGAAGTTCCAGGCGGTGCTCGACGAGCGGACCGAGAAGATCGAGGGCGGCCTCGCCAAGGCCGCCAGCGCCCAGGAGGAGGCTGCCGCCGCCAAGGCGGAGTACGAGCAGCAGCTCCAGGACGCCCGCGCCGAGGCGGCGCGCATCCGCGAGGACGCGCGCTCCGAGGCCGGCCAGATCGTCGCCGAGGCGCGCGAGAAGGCCACCGCCGAGCAGGCGCGGATCGCCGAGACGGCCCAGCGCCAGATCGAGGCCGAGCGCCAGCAGGCCGCCGTGTCGCTCCGTGCGGACGTCGGCTCCCTGGCCACCGAGCTCGCGTCGAAGATCGTCGGCGAGTCGCTCGCGGACGAGGCGCGTCGCTCGCGCGTCGTCGAGCGGTTCCTGGACGAGCTGGACGCGCAGACCACCGCCACCGCGGGTAAGGGGAACTGATGCGAGGGACGAGCCGGGCGTCGCTGGCCGCCGCGGAGGGCCGGTTCGAGCCGGTGCTGCGGGCGGCCGGCGCCGAGGGGCTGCTGCTCGGAGAGCAGCTGTTCGCGCTGGTCGACGCGCTGGACTCGTCCGGCTCGCTGCGGCGCACCCTCACCGACCCGTCGGCCGCCGGCGAGGCCAAGGCCGCGCTCGCGACCCGGCTGCTGGCCGGCGCCGACCCCCGCGTGGCCGAGGCCGCGCAGGGGCTGGTGCGGGCGCGGTGGTCCGAGGAGGGCGACCTCGCCGACGCCGCCGAGCAGCTGGCCTTCTCGGCCGTGCTCGCGTCGGCCGAGGCCGACGGCACCATCGAGCAGGTCCAGGAGGAGCTGTTCCGGCTCGGCCGGGCGCTCGCCGGGCAGCGCGAGGTGCGCCGCCGGCTGTACGACGACACGCTGCACGCGCAGGCGCGCGGCGAGCTCGTCGACCGCCTGACGGCCGGGACCGGTGCGACGGCGACCCGCGTGCTCGCGCGCCGGGCGGCCGTGGCGCCGCGCGGCCGCCGGTACGTCGCGACCCTCGGGCACCTCGGCGACCTGATCGCCGAGCGCCGGAGCCGCACGGTCGCCACGGTCACCACCGCGGCCGACCTGGGTCCCGCCCAGCGGGCCCGGCTCGCGGAGATCCTCGGCCGCGCCTACGGGCGCGAGATCCAGGTGCAGGTCCTCGTGGACCCGCACGTCCTGGGCGGCCTGCGCGTGCAGGTCGGCCCCGAGGTGATCGACGCGACCGTGCTCGCACGGCTGGCGGACGCACGCCGACGACTTGCCAGCTGACCGGGCCCGACGGCCCGACCCGACCACCCACGTGGGAGCGCACGCCGCGGGCGTGCTGCACGACAGGAGAGATGCCATGAGCGAGCTGCAGATCCGGCCGGAGGACATCCGCGCCGCGCTGGACAGCTTCGTCACGACGTACGAGCCCACCGGCGCCGCCGCCGAGGAGGTCGGGCGGGTCACCCTGGCCGGCGACGGGATCGCCCGGGTCGAGGGCCTGCCGGGCGCGATGGCCAACGAGCTGCTCCGGTTCGAGGACGGCACGCTGGGCCTCGCGCTCAACCTGGACGTCCGCGAGATCGGCGTCATCGTCCTCGGCGAGTTCACCGGCATCGAGGAGGGTCAGGAGGTCCGCCGCACGGGCGAGGTCCTGTCCGTCCCGGTCGGCGACGCCTTCCTCGGCCGCGTGGTCGACCCGCTGGGTCAGCCGATCGACGGCCTCGGCGAGATCGTCTCCGAGGGCCGCCGCGCGCTCGAGCTCCAGGCCCCGGGCGTCATGGCCCGCAAGTCGGTGCACGAGCCGCTGCAGACCGGCATCAAGGCGATCGACTCGATGATCCCGATCGGCCGCGGCCAGCGGCAGCTCGTCATCGGCGACCGCCAGACCGGCAAGACGGCGATCGCGATCGACACGATCCTCAACCAGAAGGCCAACTGGGAGTCGGGCGACCCGGAGCAGCAGGTCCGCTGCATCTACGTCGCCATCGGCCAGAAGGGCTCTACGATCGCGGCCGTGCGCGGCGCGCTCGAGGAGGCCGGCGCCCTGGAGTACACGACGATCGTCGCGGCCCCGGCGTCCGACCCGGCCGGCTTCAAGTACCTGGCGCCCTACACCGGCTCGGCCATCGGCCAGCACTGGATGTACGGCGGCAAGCACGTCCTCATCGTGTTCGACGACCTGTCGAAGCAGGCCGAGGCGTACCGCGCCGTGTCCCTGCTGCTGCGCCGCCCGCCGGGCCGCGAGGCGTACCCGGGCGACGTGTTCTACCTGCACTCCCGCCTGCTGGAGCGTTGCGCGAAGCTGTCCGACGAGCTCGGCGGCGGCTCGATGACCGGTCTGCCGTTCATCGAGACCAAGGCCAACGACGTCTCGGCGTACATCCCGACCAACGTCATCTCCATCACGGACGGCCAGATCTTCCTGCAGTCCGACCTGTTCAACGCCGACCAGCGCCCCGCCGTCGACGTCGGCATCTCGGTGTCCCGCGTCGGTGGTGCCGCGCAGGTCAAGGCGATGAAGCAGGTCTCGGGAACGCTGAAGCTCGACCTGGCGCAGTACCGGTCGCTCGAGGCGTTCGCGATGTTCGCGTCCGACCTGGACGCCGCGTCCCGCGCGCAGCTGACCCGTGGCGCCCGCCTGATGGAGCTGCTCAAGCAGCCCCAGTACTCGCCGTTCCCGGTCGAGGAGCAGGTGGCGTCGATCTGGGCCGGCACCAAGGGCAAGCTGGACGACGTGCCGGTCGAGGACGTCCGCCGGTTCGAGTCCGAGCTGCTGGACCACCTCCGCCGCAACACGGACGTGCTCAGCACGATCGCGGGCACGGGCAAGCTCGGCGACGACCTGGAGGCCAAGCTCGCCTCCGCCGTCGACGAGTTCCGCCACGGCTTCCTCAAGGGCGACGGCACGCCGCTGGTCGGCGCCGAGCAGCCCGAGGACGAGACCCCGGTCGAGCAGGAGCAGATCGTCCGGCAGAAGAAGGCCTGACGCATGGCCGGACAGCAGCGGATCTACCGTCAGCGGATCAGGTCGACCCAGTCGCTGAAGAAGATGTTCCGCGCCCAGGAGCTGATCGCGGCGTCGCGGATCGGCCGCGCCCGGGACCGGATGGCGTCGGCGTCGCCGTACGCCCGCGCCATCACCCGGGCGGTCTCCGCCGTCGCGACGCACTCGGACGTCACGCACCCGCTGCTCGCGGAGCGCGACGACACCAACCGCGTCGCCGTGCTGCTCATCGCCTCGGACCGCGGCATGGCGGGCGCCTACTCGGCGTCCGTCATCCGCGAGACCGAGCGGCTGATCGAGCGGCTCGAGGGCGAGGGCAAGGAGGTCGCGCTCTACATCAGCGGCCGCCGCGCGGAGTCCTACTACCGGTTCCGGCAGCGTGAGCTGGCGGCCGTGTGGACCGGGCAGTCCGACGCCCCGACGTCCGAGCTGGCCGAGGAGATCGCGAGCACGCTGCTCGAGGCCTTCGACTCCGCCCCGGCCGACGGCGGCGTGGGGGAGCTGCACATCGTGTCGACGCAGTTCGTCAACATGGTGAGCCAGCGCCCGCAGGTCATCCGGATGCTCCCGCTCGAGGTCGTCGAGGGCGTCGCCCCCGCCGGCGAGCACGAGGCGCTCCCGCTGTACGACTTCGAGCCCGACGCGGCCGAGGTGCTGGACGCGCTGCTCCCGCGGTACGTGCGCACCCGGATCTTCGCCTGCCTGCTGCAGGCGGCGGCGTCCGAGCTCGCTGCGAGGCAGCGCGCGATGCACACCGCGACGGAGAACGCCGAGGACCTCATCCGCACGTACACGCGGCTGGCGAACCAGGCCCGCCAGGCCGAGATCACCCAGGAGATCAGCGAGATCGTGTCGGGCGCCGACGCGCTCGCCTCCTGAACCGCCCGACCGCACGACCCGAACCAGCCCGCCGGACACCGGCGGACGACCGAAGGCAGGCAGACATGACCGCGACCACCGTCGACGCGAAGGACACCACGGCCACGCCCGGCGTGGGCCGCGTCGCCCGTGTGATCGGGCCCGTCGTGGACATCGAGTTCCCCGCGGACCAGATCCCCGACATCTACAACGCGCTGACCGTCCACATCGACCTGTCCTCGCAGGGCGAGGGCGAGGAGTCCGGCGGGTTCACGATGACGCTCGAGGTCGCGCAGCACCTCGGCGACTCGCTGGTGCGGGCCATCGCGCTGAAGCCGACCGACGGCCTCGTGCGCGGCGCCCAGGTCACCGACACCGGCGCGCCGATCTCGGTGCCCGTCGGCGACGTCACCAAGGGCCACGTGTTCAACGTGACCGGCGAGGTGCTCAACCTCGGCGAGGGCGAGAAGCTCGAGATCACCGAGCGCTGGCCGATCCACCGCAAGGCCCCGGCCTTCGACCAGCTCGAGTCGAAGACCCAGATGTTCGAGACCGGCATCAAGGTCATCGACCTGCTCACCCCGTACGTCCAGGGCGGCAAGATCGGCCTGTTCGGCGGCGCGGGCGTCGGCAAGACCGTCCTCATCCAGGAGATGATCCAGCGCGTCGCGCAGGACCACGGCGGCGTGTCCGTGTTCGCCGGCGTCGGCGAGCGCACCCGCGAGGGCAACGACCTCATCGTCGAGATGGAGGAGGCGGGCGTCTTCGACAAGACCGCCCTCGTCTTCGGCCAGATGGACGAGCCGCCGGGCACCCGGCTGCGCGTCGCCCTGTCGGCGCTGACGATGGCGGAGTACTTCCGCGACGTCGCCAAGCAGGACGTGCTGCTGTTCATCGACAACATCTTCCGGTTCACGCAGGCCGGCTCCGAGGTGTCGACGCTGCTCGGGCGCATGCCGTCCGCGGTGGGCTACCAGCCGAACCTCGCGGACGAGATGGGCCTCCTGCAGGAGCGCATCACCTCGACCCGCGGCCACTCGATCACCTCGCTGCAGGCGATCTACGTGCCGGCGGACGACTACACCGACCCGGCCCCGGCCACGACGTTCGCGCACCTCGACGCGACGACGGAGCTCTCCCGCGAGATCGCGTCCCGCGGTCTGTACCCGGCGGTGGACCCGCTGGCGTCGACCTCGCGCATCCTCGACCCGCGCTACGTGGGCCAGGAGCACTACGACGTCGCCACCCGCGTGAAGTCGATCCTGCAGCGCAACAAGGAGCTCCAGGACATCATCGCGATCCTCGG
>NZ_DASQCJ010000146.1:0-4901 GCF_035634735.1 Cellulomonas sp. | reverse complement strand
CGTCCAGCGGACGCCGTCGGGCGCACGGCCCGGGGCGTGCTCGGCGTCGACGCCGACGGCGGAGCGGAGAGCGGACGCCAGGTGCCGGCGGACGTCGTCGGTGGGCCAGAGGGCGGCGAAGACGCGCATCGGTCCAGCATGCCGTGCGGCGGGGCCGGGTGGGTGGCCGGCGCGGGGTCGGGGGCGTCCGTCGGGGCTCGAGTGGAACGTCGTGGCGGACACGCCGTCGGCGTGTCGGTCACGACGTTCCACTCGACGGTGCGCGCGCTCCGCGCGGCGTGCGCCGGCACGACGGGCGCGCGCCGCACCGGGCGCGCGCCGCACCGGGCGTGCGCGGGGCGCCGGACCCGCGGCCGGGTCAGCGGTGCGCGCGGGAGGACGCGTAGAGGCAGACCGCCGCGGCCGTGCCGAGGTTGAGCGACTCCGCGCGGCCGCGCAGCGGCACCCGCACGACGGCGTCGGCGCGGTCGCGGTCCTCGGGCGGGAGGCCCCACGCCTCGTTGCCGAACAGCCAGGCCGTCGGCGCCCGGAGGTCGGCGGGCGCGGCGCGCTCCGCGGGCTCGGCGTGGGCGTCCGCACCGACGCCGGCCCCCGCCACCGCGGCCGCGTCCTGCAGGTCGTCCAGGTCGAGGTCGCCCGTCCCGTCGGCCGCGAGCACCGCGAGCCCCGCCGCCCGCAGCGCCTCGACCGCGTCGCCGACCGACACCCCGGACACCACCGGCAGGTGGAACAGCGACCCGGCCGTGGACCGCACGACCTTGGGGTTCGTCGTCTCGACGCTGTCCCCCGCGACCACGACCGCGTCGGCGCCGGCGGCGTCCGCGACCCGGATCACCGTCCCGGCGTTCCCGGGGTCGCGCACCTGCGCCAGCACGGCCACCAGGCGCGGGCGGGCGGCGAGCACGGCGCCGAGCGCGTCGGCGCCCAGCGGCCCGACCGGCACCTCGTCCCGCGCGGCGGGCCGGGCGGCCTCCGGCAGGTCGGCGACGGCCAGGACCCCCTGCGCGTCGGGCGACATGGCGTCGAGCACCGAGGGGTCGCCGAGGTGCAGGTGCAGGCCCGCGGCCTCCGCGTCCTCGACGATCTCGGCGTACCGGTCGGCGGCCTCGGGCGTCAGGTACACGTCCCGGACCGTGCGCGGCGCCCAGCGCACCACCTCGCGCACCGCCTGCGGGCCCTCGACGGGGTACCGCCCGGCGCGCCGGCGGCCCGAGCGGGTGCCGAGCGCGCGCACGGCCCGGACCCGGTCGGCGTGCGGGTTGGTCAGGAGGGCGGCGGCGGGACCGTCGGCGGAGGTGCGGGACACGGCCCCATCCTCCCGCACCGTCCACCCGACGGGTGCAGGCGCCCAGCGCGGCGCTTCCAGCCGAGCGCGGTACCTCCAGGCCGCGCACTCGGCTGGAGCCACCGCGCTCGGCGCACGGGGCCGCCCCTGCACGCGCAGGCCGGCCGGGCGCGAGGGGCCCCCGGACGCGCAGGACCCCCGGGGGCCTACGGCTCCCGGGGGTCCTGAGGGGTGCGTGCGCGCGGTCAGCCCGCGCGCCCCGCGATGACGCCGTGCGTCAGGCGGCGGCCTTGGGCGCGTTCACGTCGGCCGGCAGCGCGTCCTTGGCGACCTGCACCAGCGCGTTGAACGCGGCGACGTCGGTGACGGCCAGGTCGGCCAGCACGCGACGGTCGACCTCGACACCAGCGGCCTTGAGGCCCTGGATCAGGCGGTTGTAGGTCAGGCCCTGCTCGCGCGCAGCCGCGTTGATCCGCTGGATCCACAGCTTGCGGAAGTCGCCCTTGCGCGCCTTGCGGTCGCGGTAGGCGTAGACGAGGGAGTGGGTGACCTGCTCCTTCGCCTTGCGGTACAGGCGCGACCGCTGACCGCGGTAGCCGGAGGCCCGCTCGAGGGTCGCCCGGCGCTTCTTCTGGGCGTTGACCGCCCGCTTCACGCGTGCCACGTGATGCTCCTTGCTTCGTTATCGGGTCGGCTCAGGACCGCGGCGCTCGCGCGCCGACGGGTCACTTGCCGAGCAGCTTCTTGATCTTGGGGGCGTCGGCCGCGGAGACGACCTGGTCCGAGGCGAGGCGACGCGTGCGACGGCTCGACTTGTGCTCGAGCAGGTGACGCGCGTTGGCCTGCTCGCGCATGACCTTGCCGCTCCCGGTGATCCGGAAGCGCTTCTTCGCACCGGAGTGCGTCTTGTTCTTCGGCATGGCTGCCGTCTCTCCTTGTCGTCGCATCGCGCCGGAGCGCGACTCGTCCGTCCGATCCCGGTGGGGTCCGGGCGTGTCGGTGCAGGTCAGGCGTTCCCGGTGCCGCCGGTCGACTGGCCGCGGGGGGCCGGTCGCGCCGACGGGCGCGGGGTCGGTGCCGGCCGCGGGGTGGGCCGCGGGGCCGGCGCCGCCGTCGACCCGGCCGAGGTGCCGGGGGTCGGGCGGGGGGTCGAGGTCGGCCGCGAGGCCGGCTTCGGGGCGGTGGCGGGCTTCGGCGCGGCGGCCGGCCGGGGCGCGGCCGCGGGGCGCGGGGCCGTCGCCGGCTTCGGCGCCGACTGCGGACGCGGCGCGGCGGCCGGAGCCGGGGCAGCAGCCGGGGCCGGGGCAGCGGCGGGAGCCGGGGCGGGCTCGGCGACCGGGGCCGGCGCAGCGGCCGGAGCCGGAGCAGCGGCAGCCGGGGCGGCGGCCTCGACCGGGGCGTCCGTCTCCGTCTCCTCGACCTCGGGGGCCTCGGGGCGGGGCTCGCGCTGGGCGCGGGCACGGCGCTGCTCGTTCTTCTGCTCGGCCTTCTTCTTGGTCGGGCCGAGCACCATGATCATGTTGCGGCCGTCCTGCTTCGGCATGCTCTCGATGAAGCCGAGCTCCTCGACGTCCGCCGCCAGGCGCTGCAGCAGGCGCACGCCCATCTCCGGGCGCGACTGCTCGCGGCCACGGAACATGATCATGACCTTGACCTTGTCGCCGGCCGCCAGGAACCGCTCGACGTGGCCCTTCTTGGTGCCGTAGTCGTGCGGGTCGATCTTGAGCCGGAAGCGGATCTCCTTGAGAACCGTGTTGCTCTGGTTCCGCCGGGCCTCGCGGGCCTTCATGTCTGCTTCGTACTTGAACTTGCCGTAGTCCATGATCTTGCAGACGGGCGGGCGGGCGTCCGGGGCGACCTCGACGAGGTCGAGGTCGGCGTCCTGGGCCAGGCGCAGCGCGTCCTCCACGCGGACGATGCCGACCTGCTCGCCGTTCGGGCCGACCAGGCGGACCTCGGCGACGCGGATCCGATCGTTGATGCGGGGCTCGCTGATGTGGTGCTCCTCGAAGTCGAAGTGGGTGACCTCCAGGAACGAGGAAGGCCCTCGCACCTGAGCACAGGTGGAGGGCCGACACGATCCGCGGCACCCCGTCGGAACGGTGCGCCGTCGGGCCACGCGCCTCGCGAGAGGATCGTGACCTGGACCGGGGACCTGGACCCTGCTGCCGGCGGACCGGGCGGTCGGGACTCAGGTGGGAGTGGCCTCCACTTGTGCACCCGGGCCGCCGGACGCCCCCGCGGTGAAGCGGTGACACACGTCGACCCAGGCCAGTCGTGAATGACTCTACCAGAACACCCGGGGACCCCTGCGTGTTCCCCGCGTCACCCCGCGCACCCCACCCCTCCGGGCCCCGCCCCGACGTGACACCTCGTCAGATACCTACTTGAACAGTTCCAGAAACCGTGTCAGGGTGGCGGCATGCCCGTCGACCAGCACGCACCCGCCGCACCCGGCGCCGCGTCGACCGCCGGCCACCCGCACGACGCGGGCCGCACCGCCGACCGCCACGCCGACCCCGCGGAGCTGCTCCGCGCCCGGGGCCTGCGCGTCACCGCCCCGCGGCTCGCCGTGCTCGGTGCGGTCGACGAGCTGCCGCACGCCGACGCCGAGGCCGTGCTCCGGCGGGCCCGGGAGGCGCTGCCGACCGTCTCGGTGCAGGCGGTCTACGACGTCCTGCACGCGCTGACCGACGTGGGCATCCTCCGGCGGATCGAGCCGGCCGGGCACCCCGCCCGGTACGAGCGCCGGGTGGGCGACAACCACCACCACGTGGTCTGCCGCTCGTGCGGCGCGGTCGACGACGTCGACTGCGTCGTCGGCGAGGCGCCGTGCCTCGTCCCGAGCTCGACGTCCGGCTTCACGGTCGAGACGGCCGAGGTCACCTTCTGGGGCCTGTGCCCCGACTGCCGCAGCCGCGCGACCGACTGACCGCAGCCCCGGGGCGCGCCGCCGCCCCGCCCGACACCCGCACCACCGACCACCCCACGACTCCCGGTCGGGCGACCCCGCCCGCCCGGTCCCCGGCGCGCCCTCGACCGGCGCGCCGACGACCCGGAAGGACACCCCCGTGACCCAGGTCCACCCGACGACCACCAACTCCGGCGCCCCCGTGGCGTCCGACGCGCACGCCCAGACGGTCGGCGCCGACGGCCCGATCGTCCTGCACGACCACTACCTGGTCGAGAAGCTCGCGCAGTTCAACCGCGAGCGGGTCCCGGAGCGCGTCGTGCACGCCAAGGGCGGCGGCGCCTTCGGCACCTTCACCACCACGGGCGACGTCAGCCGGTACACCCGCGCCGCGCTGTTCCAGCCCGGCGTCGAGACCGAGATGCTGGCGCGGTTCTCCTCCGTCGCCGGCGAGCACGGCTCCCCCGACACCTGGCGCGACCCGCGCGGCTTCGCGCTGAAGTTCTACACGTCCGAGGGCAACTACGACCTGGTCGGCAACAACACCCCGGTGTTCTTCCTGCGCGACGGCATCAAGTTCCCCGACTTCATCCGCTCGCAGAAGCGCCTGCCCGGCTCGAACCTGCGCGACAACGACATGCAGTGGGACTTCTGGTCGCTGTCCCCCGAGTCGGCCCACCAGGTCACCTGGCTCATGGGCGACCG
>NZ_DASQCJ010000145.1:0-10332 GCF_035634735.1 Cellulomonas sp. | reverse complement strand
CGTGCCCCGTGCCCACCCCCACCCTGCGCGTGCCCGCCCGGACGTCGCTCCCGGCGCCCGTGAGTGGAACCGTGTGACCGACACGCCGGCGGCGTGTCCGTCACGACGTTCCACTCACGCGGCGAGCAACGGGGGTGCGGCGCGGTGCGCGGGCAGAGGGACGGCGGCCGGGTCGCGTCCGCGGGTACCGCGGCCGGGGAGCCGCGCGCAGGGCCCGGCGCCCCGCGGTCAGCGCGTCGCGGCGGCCAGGACCTCGGGCTCGGCCGCGGGCGCCTCCACCGGGACCGGCGAGCTCGCGTCCGCGACCGCGGCCGACCCCGCCGAGGCCGGCACGCGGGCCGGGGCGGCCGCCACGGCGTTCGCGGCGCCGACCAGCAACCCGCCGCCGACCAGGTTCCCGAGCCCGACGAACAGCACGTTCCGGGCGAACTCCGCGACCGTCGCGCCGTCCAGCCCGCCGACCAGCCCGAACGAGAACGTCGTCATGTTGGCGACCACGTGCTCGAAGCCCGAGGTGATGAACACCATCACGCAGGCGAAGATCACGATGATCTTGGCGACCTCGTTCTGCAGCCGGCCGGCGCACCAGATCGCCAGGCAGACCATGAGGTTGCACATGACCCCGCGGAAGAACAGCTCGGTGCCCGACTCCTCCGCCTTGTGCGCGATCATCGACGCGATCATCCGGCCCGCCGGCCGGTCGGGGCCCATGGCGCCCGACAGGTGCAGCACAACGGCCAGCACGAACGCGCCGAGCAGGTTGCCGGCGAGGCAGGCGAGCAGCGTCGCGCCGGCCCGGGCCCACGAGATCGCGCCGCGCACGGCGCCGATCGTGAAGACCATCATCGCGGAGGTCGCGAGCTCGCCCCCGGCGACCACGACGATCGTGAGCGCGACGCCGAACACGAGCCCCTGCACCAGCGGGGTGAGGCCCGAGCCGACGTCGGCGAGCGGGCCGCCCGCGGTCGACATGATGACCACGCCGAGGCCGATGTACGCGCCGGCGAGCATGGTGTTCACGAGGTAGACGGCGGGGCGGCGGGCGAGGTCGGTCTTCGTCCGGGCCGCCTGCGTCTGGTAGTCGAGGGCCTCGGCGACGCTGAGCATGGGCCCAGCGTCCAGCGCCGCGGGGCCGCAGACGTGGGACGAAAGGCACGACCGGGCGCCGTCGCCGTGCGAGCGGCCCCGCCGGCGGGCCCGACCCACGGGCCGGCGGGCCGCCGTTCCCGCGCGGTCCCGCCCGGCCGGGCGTCAGTCCCGGGACAGCGCGACGACGACCTCGTAGTGCCCGGTCTGCGGGAACATGTCGAGCAACCGGCCCCGGCGTGGGCGCAGCGACGGCATCGCCGCGAGGTCCCGGGCGAGCGACGCGGCGTTGCACGACGAGTACACGACGTCCCGGACGCCCGACGCCTCGAGCCACCCGGCGAGCGCCGGCCCGATGCCGCGCCGGGGCGGGTTCACGACCACGAGGTCCGGCGGCGCGTCGGCGCCGAGCGCGAAGGCGGTCGCGTCGCCCGCGGCGAACCGCACGCCGGCCAGCCCGAGGTCGTCCCGGCTGTGCTCGGCGCTGGCCACGGCCTCGGCCGACGTCTCGATGCCCACGACGGTGCGCCCCGGCCGGGCGACGTGCAGCGCGAACCCGCCCACGCCGCAGTACAGGTCCCACACCGAGCGCGGGTCCGCGGCGTCCACCCACTCGCGCCCGATCCGGTACAGGGCGGCGGCGACGTCGGTGTTGGTCTGGAAGAAGCTCTGCGGCCGCAGGTGCAGGTCGACGTCGTTGACCCGCATCCGCAGCGTCGCCCGCTCGGTGAGCACGACCTCGGTGTCGCCCTCCAGGACGGCCTTGTGCTCGGGCAGCAGGTTCGCCGACACGACGACCGCGCGGGGCAGGGCGGCCAGCAGCCAGGGCAGGTGCTTGCGGAGCCGGGGCAGCGCCTCGGACGACCGCAGCACGAACCGCACCATCAGCTCGCCGTCGGGCGACTCGGTGACCAGCACGTACTTGAGCTCACCGCGCCGGGTCGGCACGTCGTACGGCACCAGCCGGGCGAGGGTCACGAACTCCGCGAGCACGGGGAGGGCGGCCTGCAGCGAGGCCGGGTAGAGGCCGCAGTCGCGGAGGTCGACGCCGACGCCGCCGGGGTCGAGGATGCCGAGCGTCGGCGCCTCGACGGTGCCGCCGACGGCCATCTTCGCCTTGTTCCGGAAGCCGGACTCCGCGCTCGCCACCGGGGGCAGCCAGTCGAGCGGCCCGAACGGGTCGACCAGCTCCCGGCAGCGCTCCTGCTTGGCGGCGAGCTGGTCGGCGTAGGGCTGCTCGATCCAGGTGCAGGAGCGACACCGGGCGGCGTCGAAGTGGTGGCACTGCACCGGTCGATCCTACGGGCGCGCGGGTGCGCACCCCCGGGCGCGACCGGGGCGCCGCGGGTCAGGCGCCGGGCACCGTGACGACCGCCACCGACCCCGTGTCGGCCCGCGGGCCGGCGATCGCGCCCGCCACCTGGGCGACCGCCGCGGCCACGGTCGACGCGACGTCGGGGTGGAAGACGCTCGGGATGATGTAGGCCGGGTTGAGCTCGTCGTCGGACACCACCGAGGCCAGCGCCCGCGCCGCCGCGAGCAGCATCGCGTCGGTGATGACGTGCGACCGGGCGTCCAGCAGCCCGCGGAACACGCCCGGGAACGCCAGCACGTTGTTGATCTGGTTCGCGACGTCGCTGCGGCCGGTGCCCACGACCGCCGCGTACCGGGCCGCCTCGGCCGGGTCGATCTCCGGGCGCGGGTTGGCCATCGCGAACACGATCGCGTCCCGGGCCATCGTCGCGACGTCCTCGCCGTTGAGGATGTTCGGCGCGCTGACCCCGATGAACACGTCCGCGCCGGCCAGCGCGCCGCGCAGCTCGCCCGTGACGCCGCGCGGGTTGGTGCGCTCGGCGATCCAGCGCAGCTCGGGCGACGCCAGCTCGCGCCCGGTGTGCACGATGCCGTCGATGTCGGCGACCACGACGTCGTGCACGCCCGCCGACAGCAGCAGCTTGAGCACCGCGGTGCCCGCCGCACCCGCGCCCGACAGCACGACGCGGACCTGGTCGATCTGCTTCCCGACGACCTTGAGCGCGTTGGTCAGCGCCGCCGTCACGACGATCGCGGTGCCGTGCTGGTCGTCGTGGAAGACCGGGATGTCGAGCCGCTCGCGCAGCCGTCGCTCGACCTCGAAGCACCGCGGCGCCGAGATGTCCTCGAGGTTGATCCCGGCGAACACCGGGGCCACCCGCACGACGGTCTCGACGATCTCGTCCACGTCCTGGGTGTCGAGCGCCAGCGGGAAGGCGTCGATGCCGGCGAACCGCTTGAACAGCGCGGCCTTGCCCTCCATCACCGGCAGCGAGGCCAGCGGTCCGATGTCCCCCAGTCCGAGCACCGCGCTGCCGTCGGTGACCACCGCGATGGTGTTCCGCTTGATCGTCAGGCGCCGGGCGTCGTCGGGGCGGGCCGCGATCGCCTCGCAGACGCGCGCGACGCCCGGGGTGTAGGCCATCGACAGGTCGTCGCGGTTGCGCAGCGGCACCTTCGACTCGATGGACAGCTTGCCGCCCAGGTGCATGAGGAAGGTCCGGTCGCTGACGCGCTCGACGTCCACGCCCGGCAGCCCGCGCAGGGCCGTGACGATCTGCGCGGCGTGCTCCTCGCCGCTCGTCGCGCACGTGACGTCGACCGTCAGCCGCTCGTGGCCCGACGCCGTGACGTCGAGGGCGGTGACGATCCCGCCCGTCTGCTCGATCGCGGACGTCAGCTCGGAGACGGCCGTCGGCCGGGCCTCCACGTGCAGGCGCGCGGTGATGGACGAGGACACGCTCGGCGTCGAGGGCATGGGGTCAGTGTGACCCGGAACACCGTCCGCCGCCCAGGCCAGTTTCCGGGCGCGTCGCTCCGGGGGCCGCGCTCGTAGGGTGGCCGCGTGCTGCCCGTCGCCCCGTCCACGCCCCCGCCCGCGGGCGACGACCCGCTCGCGCCGCTGCTCGACCTGCCGGGCGTGCGCGACGCCGTGGACCGCGCGCGCACGGCCTGCGAGGAGCTGCGCTGGCACGAGGCGTTCCGGCGGCGGTGGCGCGAGGTGCGGGCCGAGGCGGACGTGCGCACGGCGCGGGCCGGGGCGGCGGTCGACGGTGCGCGGGTGCCGCTGGACGTGCTGCGTGGGGTGGCGACGGGGGTCGACCGGGTGGGCCCGGCCGCCGGGCCGGCGTCGGTGGGGACCGCGGACCCGGACGGGCCCGCCGACCTGCGCGTCGCGACCGGCGCCCTGCGCGCGACGGCGCTCGCGGCCGGCTGGCGGCCGGACCTCGGCGCGCGGACGGTGCCGCCGCTGCCGCCGCTCGGCCAGGTGCTCGCCCGGCTGCACGCCGCCGCGGGCGCCGGGTGGCTGCCCGACGCGGACCTGGGCCGGGTGCGCGCCGCGGGCGCGGCCCCGCGCGACCTGACCGGCCTGGGCGCGGCGCCCGACGGGGCCGAGGCCGCCGAGCGGCTCGCGCTGCTCACCCGCACGGTCGGCGCCACCCGGGCGCCCGCGCTCGTCGTCGCCGCGGTGGTGCACGGGGAGCTGCTGGCGGTCCGGCCGTTCGCGGCGGCGAACGGGACCGTGGCGCGGGCGGCGGCCCGGCTGCTCCTCTGCGGGCGCGGCCTGGACCCGACCGGGGCGGTCGTGCCCGAGGCGGCGTGGGCCGCCGCGCCGCTGCCGTACCTCGCGACCGCCGCGCGGTTCGCGACCGGGACGCCCGAGGGCGTGGCGGCCTGGGTCGGCGCGTGCGCGGACGCCGTGGTGGCCGGGGCGGCCGAAGGGCGACGGGTGGCGGACGCGGTGCTGGCGGGGCGGCTGGGCTGACCCCAAGGCCTCGGCGCGGGCGGTCCCGGTCGGGGAACGAACAACGGCGCCCGGGGAGGACGCCGTTGCCGAACGGACGACCGCGAGGGTTATCAGGCGTGCACGTGGTCAGTCGAGACGGGGTCGAGCCCGTTCGACGCGTCCTATGCGTGGACGGATCGCGCGTGGGTTCCCTCGGGCCGTTCTGTTGTGCTCCCCATCACAGCCCACCACCGCGCGGCTGGGAAGACCGCGCGGCGAACTCCCAGGTCGTTCCCCGACGTCGCCCGGATGGCGGGACGGCTGCCCGGATGGCGGACGGATCAGGCGCTCACCCGTGCCGGCGCCGGGCGGCGCGAACAACCCACGCCGCGAGCGCGGCGGCGACGACCAGGGCCGCGGCGACACCCAGCGCCCGGCCGTCCCGGTCCGCCGGGCCCGTGAGCTGCCGGAGCGCCGCGCGCCGCCGGCCGGCCGCGACCGCGACGTGCCGGCGGAACACCAGCGGGGTCCAGCCCTCCTGGTCCGCGAGCCGACGCAGCGCGCGGTCCGGGTTCACCACGTACGCGTGGCCGACCGCCCCGAGCATCGGTGCGTCCGTCGCGGAGTCCGTGTACGCGGACGACGCCGTGAGGTCGTACCCGCGGCTCCGCGCCAGGTCCTGCATCGCACGAGCCTTCGCCGGGCCGTAGGCGTAGAACTCGATCTCGCCGGTGTAGCGGCCGCCCGCGACTCCCATCCGGCTGGCGATCACCTCGTCGGCCCCGATCAGCTCCGCGATCGGCTCGACCAGCTCCGCGCTCGACGCCGAGACCACGACGACGTCGTGCCCGGCGGCGTGGTGCTCCGCGACCAGGTCCAGCGCCTCGGCGTAGACGACCGGCCCGATCGCGTCCTGCAGGCTCTCGGCGACGATCGACGAGACCCGCTCGACGTCCCAGCCCGCGACCATCGCGGAGAGCTGCGCCCGCACCCGCTCGGTCCGCCCCTCGGTCGCGCTGCCGAGCAGGAACGCCAGCTGGGCCGCCGCCGACCGCAGCGCCGCCCGCCGGGAGAGCAGGCCGCCGGAGAGGAACGGTCGCGCGAACGCGCTCGCGGCGGACGTCGCGATGACGGTCTTGTCCAGGTCGAAGAACGCCGCGGCGCGGGCGGGTGGGGTTCCGGCGGCGCGCGCGTGCGGGTCCCCGCCGGCGGGGGGTGCGGGCGACGCGGGCTCGTGGCTCATCGGGACGGGTGCCTCCTGGATCGAGGGTATCGAGCCTCGCCGGGACGACCACAGGGTCGGCGGACGTGCGTCGTCCCCAGGGCGTGGTCGCGCGGCGTGCGGGTGTCGCGCGGCCGGCGGGAACCTCGGGGTCGTGGGCGCGGCGGTCGCGGGCCGGGGCTGCGGACGACGGTCGCCGGCCGGGTTCGGGCGCGGTGGTCGCGGCCGGCCGGCGGAGAGACGGAGGTGGGCGCGGTGGCGAGGACCGAGCGGCCGGCGGGCGGCGCGGGGGTGGTGGGCGTGGTCGGCGCGCGCGGCGGCGCGGGGGCGACGGTGACGGCCGCGGCGCTCGCCGCCGAGCTCGGGCGACGGGGCACGGCCGTGCTCGTCGACACCGGCGGCGGGCCGTCGCTCGACACCGTGCTCGGGCTCGAGGCGCACCCCGGCCTGCGCTGGCCGGACCTCGGCGGGGCGCGCGGGGCTGTCGACCCGGCGCTGCTCGCCGGCAACCTCATGCGCTGGGGTCGGTGCGGCGTGCTGGCGACCGACGACGGCCGGCCGGGTCCGCCGCCCGCGGCGGCGCTCGCGGACGTGCTGCGGGCGCTCGCCGCGGCGTACGGGTCGGTGGTGCTGGACGTGGACCGGTCGGCGGTGCTCGCGGCCGGGGTCGGGGCGGAGGACGGCGGTGCGGGCGCGGCGGGGCCCGCGGGGGACGCGGGTCCGGGCGACGGCGCCGCGGGGGCGGACGCCGAGGCCGCGCGGGCGTCGTCCCGCGGCGCGACGCTCGTCGCGGCGTGCCGCACGCTGCTCGTCGTGGTCCCGCGGGACGTCCCCGCCGTCGCCGGCGCCCGCCTGCTGCGGGACGACCTGGTCGGGGCGGGTCGGCGGGTGGGCGTCGTCGCCCGGGGTCCCGCGCCCGGCGGGCTGGGTGTCGCGGAGGTCGCCGCCGCCGTCGGGCTGCCGGTGGTGGCCTCCCTGCCCTGGTGCCGCCGGCTGGGCGCCGCGGTCGACAGCGGCGTCGGCCCCGCGCTCCCGCCCGCCGCGGCCCGTGCGGTCGCCCGCCTGGCCCGGCGGCTCACGTGACGGGCGGCGCGCCCGTGCGCGGCGGGGAGGACGGCACCGACGTCCCGGGCCTGGTCGCGACCGTCCGGCACCGGCTGGCGGCGGAGGGCGGGCCGGTGACCGGCGCGCGGGTGTCCGCGGCGCTGCGGGAGAGCGGGCGCGTGCTCGGCAGCGCCGCCCTGGCCGAGCTCGACGCGGTGGTCCGGGCCGAGATCGTGGGCGCCGGCCCGCTCCAGCCGCTGCTCGACGACCCGGCGGTCACCGACGTCCTGGTGAACGGGCCGCGCGACGTGTGGGTCGAGCGGGACGGCCGGCTGCAGCGGGTCGCCGTCGACCTCGGGGACGCCGCGCGGGTCCGCGGCCTCGCGGTGCGGCTGGCTGCGGCGGCCGGGCAGCGGCTCGACGACGCGCGACCCGCCGCCGACGCGCGGCTGCCCGACGGCACCCGGCTGCACGCGGTGCTGCCGCCGGTCGCCGACGGCTGCACCCTGCTGTCCCTGCGCGTGCTCCGGCACCGGGCGTTCGCCCTCGACGACCTGGTCCGCGACGGCACCGTGCCCGCCGGGATGGCGGGCGTGCTCCGGGGCCTGGTGGCCGGGCGGGCCAACCTGCTCGTGTCCGGCGCGACCGGCACCGGCAAGACCACCCTGCTCTCCACGCTGCTGTCGCTCGCCGACCCCGGCGAGCGCATCGTGTGCGTCGAGGAGGCCGGCGAGCTCGCGCCGAGGCACCCGCACGTCGTCCGCCTGCTCGCACGGCGACCGAACGTCGAGGGCGCCGGCGGCGTCGACCTCGGTGACCTGGTGCGCGAGTCCCTGCGCATGCGGCCCGACCGGGTGGTCCTGGGCGAGTGCCGCGGTGCCGAGGTCCGCGACGTGCTGAGCGCGCTCAACACCGGCCACGACGGAGGCTGCACCACGGTGCACGCCAACGCGGCCACCGACGTCCCCGCGCGGCTGGAGGCGCTCGGCGCGCTCGCGGGACTGCCGCGGGAGGCGCTGGCGGCGCAGGCGGCGAGCGCGGTCCACGCCGTGCTGCACCTCCGCCGGGACCGGGGCCGGCGACGACTGGCCGAGATCGCGACCGTCGCGCGCGACCCGGGCCGGGGGACGCTCGAGGTCCGCACCGCGCTCGCGTCCGGGCCCGACGGGTGCGTGGCCGCCGGGCCGGGGTGGGCGGACCTCGCACGGCGGCTGGCCCGGGGCGGGGCGGTCGGGGCGGAGCCGGCGGCGGGCACCCGGCGGCCCGGCGACGGCGAGGGCGGGCCACACCCGAGCGGCGGTCGGCCGGGGTTGCCGTCGGGCGCGCCCGGGTGACGCCGACGGGGACGGGCGGCGCCGCGCTGGTGGCCGTCCTGGTGGCGACCGCCGTGCTGGTCGGCTCGGGTCCGGGCGGCACCGCGGCGCGCCGGCTCGGGCGGCTCCGGGCGCTCGCCGACGCGCGCGGCGGCCGGGCACCGTCCGCCCGGCCGCACCCCTGGCGGCGCAGGCGGGACCCGGACCCGGCCACGCTCCTCGGCGAGGTCGTCACGGCGGTCGCCGCGGAGGTGCGCGCGGGACGAGCGCCGGCCGACGCCTGGCGGCTCGTGCTGGGGTCGGCCGTGGGCGCGGACGGCGTCCCCGGCGCCGAGGACGTCCTCGGCGCGGTCCTGCCGCGCCGGCGCCCGTCCGCGGACGACCCCGCTGCGGACCCGGTGCGCCGTCGGGTGGCCGGCGTGCTCGCGGCAGGTCGGCTCGCGGCGGAGCTCGGCGCCCCGACGGCGGGCGTGCTCGAGGAGTGCGCCCGCGCGCTCGCCGCCGACGCGGACGCCGAGACCGCGGTCCGCGGCGCGCTCGCCGGACCCCGGCAGACGACCACCCTGCTCACCTGGCTGCCCGTCCTCGGGGTCGCGCTCGGCACCCTGCTCGGCGCCGACCCGCTCGGCACGCTCCTGGGTGGCGGCGCGGGCACGGCGGCCGGGGTCGGCGGTCTGGTGCTCACCCTGCTCGGGCGCCGGTGGACGGGGCGGATGGTCGCGGACGCCCGGTCGGCGGGCGCGGGGCGTGACGGGGGCGCCGGGGCGGAGCCCACGGGCGGGTCCGGGTGGGCGTCGGCGACGGCGGGGCGGTCACGGCCGACGGGACGGGTGGCGTCGGCGGTCGGGTGGGGGTCCGGGACGGGGCACGCGGCGGAGGCGCTCGCGAGCGGGGCGGGTACGGCGGGTGCTCGAGCGCGCGCGGGGAGGGCGCGGGCCCCGAGGACGAGCGTGCGCGGTGGGTGAGGCGCTGCTGGTGCTGCTCACCGCCGCGGCGGTCCACCTGCTCCGGCCACCGCCGGCGCGCCACCCGAGGGAGCTCGGCGCCCGCGGACCCTCGCCGCGGCGCGGCGACGTCGGGGACGACGAGGGCGCGCGCGCCGTCGACCTGGTGACGGTCGTCGACCTGCTCGCGGTGGCCGTCGGCGCCGGCGCGAGCGTCCCGGGCGCGCTCGCCGCGGTCGGCGCGGCGCTCGGCGGGCGGGACGGGGCGGACCTCGCGCGCGCCGGTGCTGCGCTGCTGCTCGGCGAGCCCTGGGACGCCGCGTGGGCGCACGCACCGGCGCTCGGGGGCGTGCTCGACGGGCTCGAGGCCGCGTGGCGGACGGGCGCCCCGGCCGGCCCGGCCCTGCGCGCGGCGGCGGCCGGCCTGCGCCGGAGCCGCGAGCGCGCGGCCCGGGAGGCGGCGGGGCGGCTGGGCGTGCGGCTGGTCGTGCCGCTGGGGCTGTGCTTCCTCCCGGCGTTCGTGCTGGTGGGACTGGTGCCGGTGCTCGCGTCGCTGGGCCGTGGCCTGCTCTGACGTGGCCTGCTCTGACGTGGCCTGCTCTCACGTGGCCTGCTCTGACATGGCGTGCTCTTACGTGGCGTGCTCTGACGCGCGGCGCGTCCCTCCGTGACCCGCCCCGTGCTCCTGGCCACCGCACGGCCGCTCGCCGACCGCCCGCTGCGGGGTCGAAGGGGCGGCGCACCACCGTGGTCGTCGGGCCGCTGCCTCGCCCGAGTCGTCGTCCTTCCCGAAGCACGCCGTCCTGCCCGAACCGCCGCCGAGCGGGCGGTGGGCGGGCGTCGAGTCCTCCACAGGCGCGGGCGGGTGCCGCGTCCCCAGCCGGCGGCTCGCGGGCCGGTGGGCGCGATGCCCGGCCCGGCAGGGTCGGTGGTGCCGGTCGACGGGCGGCCGGCACGGAGCAC
>NZ_DASQCJ010000144.1:0-4311 GCF_035634735.1 Cellulomonas sp. | reverse complement strand
CGGCGGGCACGCGCACGGCGGCGGGGGCCGGGCGTGAGCGCGGTGGCGCGGGCGGTGCGCGCGCTGCGGTGGTACGTCCGCGAGGTGCTCCGCACGTCCGACCGGGGCACCGGCCCGGGCTGCTGCTGAGCCGGCCGAGCGGAGGCGAGTGGAGCGTTCTGCCCGACACGCGCGGCGTGTTCCGGCAGGACGCTCCACCCGACCCCACCCCGGGGTGGTCAGGCGAGGCCGAGCACCTGCCGGTCGACGAACGCGTTGCGGAACGTGCCCTCCGGGTCCGTCCGGGCCACCAGGGCACGGAAGTCGTCCAGGCGCGGGTACAGGTCCCGCGGGTCCGAGCCGGGCGCGCCCACCGAGTCGAACAGCTTGCCCCAGTGCGGGCGGGCGCCGAACGGCGCGAGCGCGGCCTCGATCCGGGGGAGGACCGCCTCGACCTCGGCCTGGCGCGGCAGCCAGGTGAAGTGCAGGCCGACGCGGTCGCCGCCCTCGGCGGTGCTCAGCCACAGGTCGTCGCCAGCGATCGTCCGGACCTCGGAGACCTGCAGCAGCGGGGCCACGAGGTCGCCGAGCCCGCGCATCGCCTCGATCGCCGCGACCGCGTGCTCGCGGGGCACCAGGTACTCGGACTGCAGCTCGTCGCCGTTGCTCGGGGTGAACTCGAGGCGGAAGTGCGGCAGCCGCTCGTGCCACGGGCCCGGGACGCCCAGCTGCTGGGTGCAGTTCACCGGGTCGATGCCGGGCAGCGGGTGCAGCGGGCCGGGCGCGGGGCGGGCGCCGAACAGGTCGGCGCGGGGCTCGTGGGTCGCGCCGGCCGCCACCCGGGTCTTGCGCCACACCTGCCGGACGGCCGGGCCGGTCCAGTCGGTGAACAGGCTGACCGAGTCGGCGGACCCGGTGACGTCGTCCAGGTGCTCCAGCACCGCGTCCCAGGGCAGGTCGGTGTGCACCTCCTGCGCGACGTCGTACGTCGGCTCGACGTCGAGGGTCACCCGGACGACGACGCCCAGGGCCCCGAGCCCGACGACCGCACCGGGGAAGTCGGCGTCGCCGCGCGCGAGGTGCCGGAGCGAGCCGTCCGCCGTCACCAGGTCCAGCCCGGCGACCGCCGCGGCGAGGTTCCGGGACCGGTCGCCGGACCCGTGCGTGGCGGTGGCGACGGCGCCCGCGACCGAGATGTGCGGCAGCGACGCGAGGTTGTGCAGCGCCCAGCCCCGCGGGTGCAGCTCGCGGGCCAGCGCGCCGTACCGGGTCCCCGCCGCGACCGTGACCGTCCGGGCCGCCGCGTCGACCTCGACCGCCGGGTCCAGGGCGTCGAGCCGCACCAGGTCGTCCGGGGTGTCCGCGACCGTGTTGAAGCAGTGCCGGGTGCCGAGCGCGCGGACGCGCCGCGCCCCGGCCACCACCTCCTGCACCTGCTCGACCGTGCGCGGCTCGTGCACGCGCGCGGCGGCGTAGGTGAGGTTCCCGGCCCAGGTGGTCAGCGTCATCGGTGCTCCCGTCCCGGCGGGCGCCCGTCGCCCGCCGGGACGACCGTAACCCGGACGGCGGGTGAGGTCCGGGGCGCCGGGCGGGCCGCGTTCGCGGGCGGGGGAGCGCACCGTGCAGGATGGGGGAGTACGCCGCTACCCGATCGAGGAGACGTCATGCCCGCCACGCTGCCCGAGGCCACCGGTTCGTTCGGTGAGAAGCCGACCCTGACGTTCCCCGAGGGTGACGCCCCCGCCGAGCTCGAGGTCGTCGTGCTGTCGCCCGGCGACGGCGCGCTCGTCGAGGCCGGCGACGACCTCGAGGTCCACTACCTGGGCCAGACCTGGGGCGGGAACGTCTTCGACAACTCGTACGACCGCGGCTCCTCGATCTCGTTCCCGATCGGCGTCGGCGCCGTCATCGGCGGCTGGGACGAGGGCCTGGTCGGCCAGCCGGTCGGCTCCCGCGTCCTGCTGTCGATCCCGTCGCACCTGGGCTACGGCGACCGCGGCGTGCCGCAGGCCGGCATCCGCGGCGGCGACACCCTGGTGTTCGTCGTCGACATCGTCGGCACGCACTGACGCAGCACCGCCCCGCAGCACCCCGCACCACCTCGGCCGCCGCCCGAGCCCGCACCGCCGGGCCGGGCGGCGGCCGCGCGTCCGCACCCCTCCGCGCCACCCGCCACGACCCGTCACGACCCCGAGGAGCCCGCCATGCCCACCCCGCACATCTCCGCCGAGCCCGGCGACTTCGCCCCCGACGTCCTCATGCCGGGCGACCCGCGCCGCGCGAAGCGGATCGCGGAGACCGTGCTCGACGACGCGCGCCTGGTGACCGAGGTGCGCGGCGTCCTCGGCTACACCGGCACCTGGCAGGGCCGCCCGGTGTCCGTGATGGCGTCCGGCATGGGCGTGCCGTCGATCTCGATCTACGCGACCGAGCTGTACCGGTTCTACGGCGTGCAGCGCATCATCCGGATCGGCACCGCCGGCGGCATGGCGCGCACGCTGGAGCTGGGCGACGTCGTCGTCGCGACCGCCGCGCACACCGACTCCGGGGTCAGCGAGCACCGCATCTCCGGCGTGCACTACTCGCACGTGCCGGACTTCGGCCTCGCCGCCGCCGCGTTCGCCGCCGCGGCCGAGGTGCCCGGCGCCCGCGCGCAGGCCGGCGCGGTGTTCACGTCGGACTCGTTCTACTCGAACCGGCCGGAGCGCACCCAGGCGCTGATCGACCACGGCACGCTCGCCGTCGAGATGGAGGCCGCCGGCCTGTACGCGGTGGCCGACCGCGAGCGGGCGAAGGCGCTGGCGCTGCTGTCGATCTCGGACTTCACGTTCCAGCCGAACGAGCTCACCGCCGACGAGCGCGAGCGCCTCTTCGACCACGCGGTGCAGATGGCCCTGCGCGCGTTCGCCACGGCGGCCTGACGCCCGGCCCCCGGCGCCCGCGCCCCCGCCCAGCGGCCCGGAGCCGCGCGCGCCGAGTGCCTACGAAACGGGTCGAGTGCCTATCCCGCGGATAGGCACTCGACCCGTTTCATGTGCACTCGCCGGCCGGGTGGCCGGGTGGCGGGAGGCCGGTCAGGGGCCGGCCGGGGCGGCGACCAGCTCGACCTCCAGGCCCTCGGCGTCCTCCAGGTAGGCGGCGTAGTGGTCGGGGCCGCCGGCGTGCGGGTGCCGGTCCGCGAACAGCAGGGTCCAGCCGTGCGCCGGCGCCTCGCGCACGAGCGCGTCGACCTCCGCGCGGGTCCCGGCGTGGAGCGCCAGGTGGTTCACGCCGGGGCGGTGCCGGTCGTGCGGGGCGTCGGCGACGTCCGGGCCGGACTCCAGCACGACGGACGCCCCGCCGGGCGCGCCGTCGAGCGACCACGCGCACCCGCCGGCCCAGTCCCGGGTGCGGGCGTAGCCCAGCGAGCCGAGGAGCCAGCCCCAGGACCGCTCGGCGCGCGCGAGGTCGGCGAACCACACCTCGACGTGGTGCACCGCGCCGCGGCTCACGCGGCCCCCGCCGTGCGCGGGGTCTCGCGGACCACCTCGAGCGCGTCCAGCGGGCGGGTCACGCCGTCGAGCAGGAACCCGCAGGCGTCGGCGGGCCACCGGGCGCGGACGGCGCGGCCGTCGGCGTCGACCAGGAAGATCACCGGCTGAGACTGCCACATCGCGGGGCAGGGCTGGTCGGGCAGCGGCTGGTGGCTCGGCCGCGCCAGCGCAGCCAGGAGCGGCCCGAGGTCGCCGCGCAGCTCGGCCTCCACCACGGTGGCGGCCGGCCGATCCGGCGCGGGGGCGCCGGGTGGGTCGGACGGGACCGGGGCGCCCGCCACGAGCGGCGACCCGGCGTCCGGGTCCGGCCCCGCCCTGCCGACCACGGACGGGTCGAGGGACGGGAGCACCTGCGTCGGCTGCGGCTCGGCCATCTCGACCGGCAGGTCGAACGGGCCGAGGCACCGCACCACGGCGACCGGGTCGAAGTCGACCGGGACCGCGCCCGGCGACGCACCCGGCCGGTCGTACTCCCGGGGCGGGGTGAGCCCGAGCGTCCACAGCACGTCCGCCGAAAGGCAGTCCGGGCCGGCGTCGGCGACCTCGGCGGCCGGCGGGAGCGCGGACTCGGGGCCGCAGCCCCCGGCGAGCAGCGCCGGCAGCACGATCGCCAGCGCGACGCCGGCCCGGCGCCGGTCCCGGCGCGCGGCGCGGGCCACGGGGTCGGGTGCGGCGCGGTGGTCGGCGGTGGGCGGCACGGGGGCTCCTCGGGGTCGGCCGGAAGGCGTGTCGGCGGGGTGGATCGCGGGCGGGCGCCCGGCCCGGGTCAGCCGGGCGCGTCGAGCAGCCGGCGCAGCCG
>NZ_DASQCJ010000143.1:0-3589 GCF_035634735.1 Cellulomonas sp. | reverse complement strand
CACGGACGCGACCGCGCAGATGCCCCTTGTGGCGCACCGGACCGCTCCCTACCGTCGAGGGCTCAGCCGCGGTCCGTCCCCTGCCTCGTCGTCGGGGGCGTCCTTGCTCCCGACGGAGGGTCGTGGCTGATGGTCGAGACGCAGCACTGCACGCGAGCGGGGGGCTGGGCGCGTGACGCCGCGGGCATGCAGGGGCGCGACGACGACGTCGTCCTCTCCCTCGACGGCGTCACCCACGTCTTCGAGACCGAGGCAGCCCCCGTCCGAGCCGTCGACGACGTCTCCGCCGCGTTCCGCCGCGGCACCTGGACCGCGATCATGGGTCCGTCCGGCTCCGGCAAGTCGACGCTGCTGTACTGCGCCGCCGGCCTGATCCGCGCCACCGCCGGTCGCATCCTGCTCGACGGCGTCGACGTCCGCGCCGCGTCCGAGCGCCGGCTCACCGCCTTGCGGCGCCAGCGGCTGGGGTTCGTGTTCCAGGACTTCAACCTCGTCCCCGCGCTGACCGCGGAGCAGAACGTCGGCCTGCCCGCCCGGTTCGACGGCCGGCCCGCCGCGGACGAGGCCGTCCGCGGCGCGCTCGAGCGAGTCGGCCTGGGCGACAAGCTGCGGTCGCGCCCCGACGCGCTCTCGGGCGGGCAGCGGCAGCGCGTCGCGATCGCGCGGGCGCTGCTCGCCCGGCCCGCCGTGGTCATCGCCGACGAGCCGACCGGGGCCCTCGACTCCCGGTCCGGCGAGGTGGTGCTGCGCGAGCTCACGACGCTCACCGCCGAGGGCTCGGCAGTCGTGATGGTGACGCACGACCCCGTCGTGGCCGCGCACGCCGACCGCACCCTGTTCCTGATCGACGGGCGGCTCGTGGACGAGGTGGCCGGGGGATCGCCCGCGACGATCGCCGGCACGCTCGCGGACCTGGACACCCGCGCATGAGCGCCCGGGCACCCCTGACTCCGGCGTTCCTGCGCGAGCACCGCTGGGCCTACGCCGGTCTGGTGGTGGTCGTCGGGGCGGCGTCGGCGCTGTCGACCGCGTCGATCGGGCTGCTCGCCGCCGCGGGTGACGGGGACGGGCTGACGCTCGCGAGCGAGACGCCGCGCGGGGCGGCCGAGGCGCGGGTCGCGCTCGAGTCCGTCCAGTACGTCACCGGGCTGATCGCGGGGGTGTGCTTGTTCTTCGCCGTGTTCCTCGTCGGGTCGGCGGTGGGCTTCGCCGTCGAGGGGCGGCGGCGCGAGCTCGCGCTGCTGCGACTGGCCGGCGCGACCCCGGGCCGGGTGACCCGGCTCGTGCTCGGCGAGGCGGCCGTCGTCAGCCTGGGCGCCGCGGCCGCGGGGGCGGTGCTGGGGACGGTCGCGCTCACCCCGTACGCCGGGCTGCTGGTGCGGCTCGACCTGGCGCCGCCCGGGTTCGCGCCGTCCGTGCGGCCGGGGCTCGCGGCGGTGTGCGCCGGCGGGGTCGCGGTCGTCGCGGCGCTCGGCGCGCTGGCACCCGCGCGGCGCGTCAGCCGGGTCCGACCGATCGAGGCGCTCGGGCAGAGTGAGGCGGTGCGCGCGCGGCTCGGTCGCGGGCGGCTGGTGCGGGGTGCGCTCGGCGCGCTCGCCGCCGTCGTGCTGCTCGTCCTGCCGCCGACCGTCGGGGAGGTGCAGGCGGTGACGCTGCTCCTGGCGGGCGCCAGCGTGGTGGCGCTGTCGGCGTTCGCGCCCGTCGTGATCCCCGCGGTCGCGCGGGTCGTCGGGGTGGTCGCCGTCCGCCTGGCGCCCGGGGCGGGACTGGTGGCGCGCGAGCACGCGGCGTGGGACGTGCGGCGGACCGCGGCGCTCGGCAACCCGGTCCTGCTGCTCGTCGCGCTGGCGACGGCGCTGTTCATGGTGGCGCAGACCGGCCAGGCGATCGGGCTGCTCGAGTGGCGGGACGAGATCCGCGCGGACGTGATGGCGTCGACCACGCGGACGATCGGCGCCGGAGAGGCCGGTCCGGGGCGCGGGACGGCGGACCAGGCACGGCCGGAGGTCGGTACCGCGGCCTCGGCGGTCCGGTACGAGACGAGCGACGGGTGGGCGTGGCCCGAGGGCCGACCCGGGCTGCCGACGATCGCATGGACGGAACCGACCGCTCTGGAGTCGGTCGTCGGCGTCGCGGTCCTCGCCGGCAGCCTCGCGGACGTGCAGGGCGACGCGGTGGCGACCACCGACCGGGCGGCACGCGTCGGGGACGCCCTGGCCATCGTGGCCCCGGACGGGTCGCCGCGGCACCTGACCGTCGCGGCCGTCGTCGCCGGCGCGGCGTTCGTGCAGGACGACGTGCTGGCCGCCGACGACGCGCTGCGCGAGCCCGGCGACGTCGTCGACTCGCGGTGGTTCGTCACGGCGGGGCCGGGGGACGACGCCGCGGCGGTGCTCGCGGACGTGCGGCACTCGCTCCCGGACGCACAGGTCGCGACGGTGCCGGAGTGGGTCGAGGCGCGGGTCCAGGCCGGGCGGGTCGCGCAGACGCAAGGCCTGTCGGCGTTGATCGGCGGCGCCGGCATCCTGGCGCTGTGCGCGGTGGCGCAGTCGGTGGGCACGTCCATGCGCGAGCGCCGCGGGGAGCTCAGGCTCCTGCAGCTGGTCGGCGCGTCGCGGTGGTCCGTCGTGGCGACTGCCGTCGTGGAGGTGGTGGTCGTGCTCGCGACCGCCGCGGTGCTGGCCGCCGTGGCCGCCGCGGCGCTCTACGGGCGGATGGTGTCCTACCTCCGGCACGACGGGGTGGACCTGATGCCGTCGGTGCCGGTCGGCGTCCTCGCGGTGGTGCTCGCGGGCGCCGTGGTGGTCGCGGTCGCCAGCGCCGCCGTCGGCTCGTGGTCGGGGACGGGTGCCCGGCGCGCCTGACCTCGGGCGTCGTCGGCCGGGCGGGACGGCTCTCCCCGGGTCGACGCCGGCGTGGCACGATCCCAGTCGTGCCGAGGCCCGCCGCACCGATCACGCGATCCCGCGTCGCCCCGCTGCGCATCCGCATGACCGGCCGCGACCCCCGCGAGGAACGCCGCGCCGCCACCCCGCTCGAGCTGCTGTTCGACCTCACCTTCGTCATCGCCTTCGGCCGCACGGCGGAGGAGCTCGCGGTCCTGGTCGCGGACGGCCACGTCGGCCCGGCGATCATCGGGTTCGCCTTCGCGACGTTCGCCGTGTCCTGGGCCTGGATCAACTTCACGTGGTTCGCCTCGGCGTACGACACCGACGACTGGCTGTTCCGGCTCACCACGATGGTGCAGATGGTCGGCGTGCTGATCCTCGCGCTGGGCGTCCCGCCGATGTTCGAGTCGCTGGCCGCGGGCGAGCACCTGGACAACAAGGTGCTGGTGCTCGGGTTCGTGGTCATGCGGGTGCCGATGGTGCTGCAGTGGGGCCGCGCGGCCCTCGCGGACCCGGAGCGCCGGCCGAGCGTCGCCGTGTTCATCACGACCCTGCTCGTGGCGCAGGCCGGGTGGGTGACGATCGCGCTGCTCGACCTGCCGACCGTCGTGGCGCTCGCCTGCGTGGTCCCGCTGATGATGCTGGAGGCGATCGGGCCGGTCGTCGCGGAGCGCGTGCACGGCGGCACCCCGTGGCACCCG
>NZ_DASQCJ010000142.1:0-22092 GCF_035634735.1 Cellulomonas sp. | reverse complement strand
CCGGTGTCGGCGCCACGAGGGGCACCGGACCGGGTGCCGCCGCCGGTGCGCGAGGCGCCGGGACGGCCGGTGCCGGCCACGCGGCCGGACGAGGACGCACCCGGGCGACCCGAGGAGGACGCGCCGGGGCGGCCCGACCCGGGCCGGCCGCCGGAGCCGCCGCCGTAGCCCTGGCCCGCGCCGGAGCCCGACCGCCCGCCGCCGTAGCCGCCGCCCTGACCCGCGCCCGAGCCCGACCGCCCGCCGCCGTACCCGGCGCCGCCGGAGCGGCCGCCGCCCTGGCCGGCGCCGCCGCGCCCGGCGCCGCCGGACCGCCCGCCGGACCCGCCGGCCCCGCGGGCACCGCCGCCCGAGTTGCCGCGGCCGCGGCCGCCCTGCCCTGCTGCACTCATCACACGTCTCCTGTCGTCACTGCGGCCCCGTCCAGCCCGTCGAACGCGTCGATCTCGGGCAGGTACGGGGCGAGCGGGGGCAGCTCGTCGAGGCTCGTGAGGCCCATCCGCTCGAGGAAGTATCCCGTGGTCCGGTACAGCAGCGCACCCGACCCCGGGTCGGTGCCGGCCTCGGCGACCAGCCCGCGGGCCGTCAGCGTGCGCACCACGCCGTCCACGTTGACCCCGCGGACGCCCGAGACCTGCCCGCGCGTCACCGGCTGCCGGTACGCGATCACGGCCAGCGTCTCCAGCGCGGCCTGGGTCAGCCGCGCCGTCTGGCCGTCCAGCACGAACTGCCCGACGACCTGGTGGAACGCCGGCGCCGAGTAGACCCGCCAGCCCTCGCCGGCCTGGCGCAGCTCGTACCCGCGGGGGCGGCCGCCGTGCTCGCCGCGGTACTCCTCGGCGAGGGTGCGCAGCAGGTCGACGACCTCGCCCGTGGGCAGGCCGAGCACCGTGGCGAGGCGCACAGCGGGGATCGGCTCGTCGGCGACCATCAGCACGGCCTCCAGCGCCGCGAGGGCGCCGCCGGGCAGGTCGTGCACGTCGGGCGCCTCCGTCGCGGGCTCGGGGGGCAGCTCGCCCTCGCCGAGCCCGTCCGCGGGCACGCCGCCGGGCACCGCTGCCGTCGGGTCGTCGGTCATGCGTCCTCCCCCTGCTCTCCGGCCACCGGGGCGGCGGCGCCCGCGGCCACCGCCGCCGGCACGTCGTCGCCCTCGTCGAAGTCCGAGGCCACCGCCACGTCGCCGTCCTCGGCCCCGGTCCACCGCACGGTCAGCTCGCCCAGCGGCGTCACCTGGTCGAACGCCACGGCGCCCTCCCGGAACAGCTCCAGCAGCGCGAGGAACCGCGCCACGACGAGCAGCGTCGAGTCGGCGTCCGCGGTCAGCGTCCGGAACGAGGCCGCGCCGCCGTGCCGCAGCCGGTCCGCGAGCACCGCGGCCTGCTCCCGCACGCTCACGGCGGGCGCGTGCAGGTGGCTCAGGTCCACCCCGGGCGGCGGGGGCGGCGGCGCGAGCGCCTTGGCGGCCAGCGCCGCGAGCTCCGCCGGCCCGATCTGCCAGATCAGCTCCGGCAGCATCGCCGCGAGGTGCGGCTCGAGCTGCACGGTGCGCGGCAGCCGGCGGCCCTGCTCGGTGAGCCGGGTGCCGATGTCGGCGGCCACCACCTTGTACGCGCGGTACTGCAGCAGCCGCGCGAACAGCAGGTCGCGCGCCTCCAGCAGCTCCAGGTCCTCGGCGTCCTCGACCTCGCCCGCGGGCAGCAGCCGCGCGGCCTTGAGGTCGAGCAGCGTCGCCGCCACCAGCAGGAACTCGGACGCCTGCCCGAGGTCCCAGGGCCGGCCGCCCGCGGCCTCCGCCCGCTCGGCGGCCCGGATGTGGGCGATGAACTCGTCCGTGACCGCGGCGAGCGCGACCTCGGTGATGTCGAGCTTGTGCTTGGAGATCAGCCCCAGCAGCAGGTCGAACGGCCCGGAGAAGTTCTCCAGGTGCACCTCGAAGGCGCCGGACCCGGGCCGCGGCGCGTCGTCGGGCGCACCGGGTCCGCCGGGGACGGCGGCAACGGCCTCGGCGGTCGGCGCCGTCTCAGGCGGCGTCGCCACGGGCGACGAGCTCCCGCGCCAGCTGCCGGTACGCGTGCGCCCCGGCGTGCGTCGGCGCGTACGTCGTGATCGGCTCCGCGGCCACCGACGCGTCCGGGAACTTCACCGTGCGGCCGATGACGGTGTGCAGCAGCGTGTCGCCGAACGCCTCGTACACCCGGGCCACGACCTCGCGGGCGTGCAGGGTGCGCGGGTCGTACATCGTGGCGAGGATGCCGTCGACCTCCAGGCGCGGGTTCAGCCGGTCCCGGACCTTCTCGATCGTCTCGACCAGCAGCGCCACGCCGCGCAGCGCGAAGAACTCGCACTCCAGCGGGATGAGCACGCCGTGCGCCGCGGTCAGCGCGTTGACGGTCAGCAGGCCCAGCGACGGCTGGCAGTCGACCAGCACGACGTCGTAGTCGTCCAGCACGGGCCGCAGCACGCGGGACAGGATCGACTCGCGGGCGACCTCGCTGACCAGCTGCACCTCGGCGGCGGACAGGTCGATGTTGGCCGGCAGCAGGTCCAGGCCGGGGATCTCCGTCGGCCGGATCAGGTCCTCGACCCGCGCGTGCCGGTCGACCAGCAGGTCGTACACCGTGCGGTCGAGCTCGTGCGGGTTGGCGCCCAGGCCGACCGACGCCGCGCCCTGCGGGTCGAAGTCGACGATCAGCACCCGGCGGCCGTACTCGGCCAGCGCCGCGGCGAGGTTGATCGTGGTGGTCGTCTTGCCGACGCCGCCCTTCTGGTTGCACATCGCGATGACGCGGGCGGGACCGTGGGCGGCGAGCGGCGCGGGGACGGGGAAGTCGGGCAGGGGCCTGCCCACCGGGTCGGTTGCGATCTCGGTCGTCTCCTCGCGTGCCACCCGCACAACCTACCGGAGCACCCGGCCGGTCAGCCGTCTCCCGCGCCGGTGCGCGCGGCGCCCGCCGCGGCCCGGACGGCGCCGTCCCGCCTGGCGCGCGGGTGGCTGGTCGCGTACACCTCGCGCAGCGTGTCCGGCGTCACCTTCGTGTAGATCTGCGTCGTCGTCACCGAGGCGTGCCCCAGCAGCTCCTGCACCACCCGGACGTCCGCCCCGCCGGCGAGCAGGTGCGTCGCGAACGAGTGCCGCAGCGTGTGCGGGGACACGTGGTCGGCGCCCGGCAGGCCCGCGCGCTCGGCGGCGGTGCGCAGCACCGCCCACGCGCTCTGCCGGGACAGCCGGGCGCCGCGGGTGTTGAGGAACACCGCGGCTCCCCCGCGCCCGGCGGCGGCCAGCGTGGGCCGGGCCCGCACCAGGTACGCCTCCAGCGCCTCGACGGCGTACGCCCCCACGGGGACCACCCGCTCCTTGCTGCCCTTGCCGAGCAGGCGGACCGCCGCGCGCCCCTCGGTGAGGTCCAGGTCGTCCACGTCGAGCCCCACGGCCTCCGAGATGCGCGCCCCGGTCGAGTAGACGAGCTCCAGCAGCGCCCGGTCCCGCAGCGGCACCGGGCCGTCGCCGAGCGACGCGGCCTCGAGCAGCCGCAGCACCTCGTCGGTGCCGATGGCCTTGGGCAGCACCTGCGACTGCTTGGGCGGGCGCACGGCCCGCGCGGGGTCGGCGGCGGTCAGCCCCTCCAGCACCGAGAACCGGTGCCAGCCCCGCACGGCGACGACGGCGCGCTTCGCCGACGACGCCGACAGCACGGCCCGGCCGTCCGCGCCGGTCCGCACGGCGGTGAGGAAGTCCTCGACGTCGGACTCCGCCACCTCGGCCACGGACGCGCGGCCCGCGGCGGCGAGGTGCTCGACGTACCGGGTCAGGTCGCGCCGGTAGGCGGCCAGCGTGTTGGCGGACAGGCCGCGCTCGACGGTCAGGTGCGCGAGGTAGCCGTCCAGGGCGGCGCGCAGCGCGGCGGGCGGCTGCTCGTCCGTCATCCCGGTGCCTCCCCGCGGTCCCTCCGGTGGGTCAGAGCGGGAGGAAGACGTCGACCGCCACCGCGACCGACAGCAGCGACAGGTACGTGATCGACCCGTGGAACACCGACATCGCGCGGAGCCTGCCGCGGCTCGGGTCCTGGGCGCGACGGTACAGCGCGATGTTCGACCAGAGGAACCACACGCCGAGGACGGTCGCGACGACCGCGTACACCCAGGTCATCCCGGCGACGGGGACCAGCAGCAGCGAGCAGGCGATCATCGCGACGGTGTACGCGATCATCTCCTTCGCGACCTTCGACTCGGCCGCGACGACCGGCAGCATCGGGACGCCCGCGGCCGCGTAGTCCTTGCGGAACTTCATCGACAGCGGCCAGTAGTGCGGCGGCGTCCAGAAGAAGATCACGCCGAACAGCAGCACCGCCGCCCAGGACAGCCCACCGGTCACCGAGGACCAGCCGATGAGCACCGGCATGCAGCCGGCGGCGCCGCCCCACACGATGTTCTGCGGCGTGCGCCGCTTGAGGATCATCGTGTAGCCGACGACGTAGATGAGGATCGCGCCGCCGGTGAGCAGCGCGGACGGCACGTTGACCAGCAGCGCGAGCCAGAGCAGCGAGCCGACGCCGAGCGCCAGGCCGAACAGCAGCGCCGCCCGCGGGGTGATCTCCCCCGTGACCAGGGGCCGCCGCTTGGTGCGGTTCATCACCTGGTCGATGTCGCGGTCGAGGTAGCAGTTGAGCACGTTCGCCGCGCCGGCCGCGGCCGCGCCGCCGACCAGCGTCGCCAGCACCAGCCCGATCGGCGGGAACCCGCCCTGCGCCAGGATCATCGTCGGCAGCGTCGTGACCAGCAGCAGCTCGATGACCCGCGGCTTGGTGAGCGCGACGTAGGCGGCGAGGCGGCGGCGCAGCGCGCTGCGGCCGTCCTGGGCCTGGGCGCCCGGGGCCCGCGACGAGGCCCCGGCGGGAGCGGCTGGGCTCATCGTGCGCACGCTCCGGTCCTCCGCCCGTCGCAAGACCGCGCCGGCCGGACGGCCCCGCGGATGATCGCTCACCATCGTACGGCCCCCCGGGCAGCAGGTGCGGCCGTGAACCGCCTGGGACCAGGGTCCCGGTCGTGTGACGTCCGTCGCCCCGGGGCCCCACGGCGTGGACCGGACGGCGGACCCCCGCCCTGCGGGTCTAGGCTCGAAAGGCACGCCCGGCCCCGGGGGAATCAGGTCCGGGCGTGAGCGGCGCCCGGCCTGGTCAGGACGGGCCCGACCGTCGACGCCCCGGCCCGGAGTCCGGGGCGAGAAGTGAGGTGGCACGACGATGACAGAGGGCATCACGCCGCTCGACCAGGTGGCCGACGCGGGCGTCGCGGTATGGCTGGACGACCTGTCCCGGGAGCGGCTGCGCACCGGGAACCTGCGGGACCTCGTGGCGCAGCGTCGCGTGGTCGGGGTGACGACCAACCCGACGATCTTCGCGAGCGCGCTGGCCAAGGGCGAGTCCTACGACGAGCAGCTGAAGCAGCTGCGGGCGCAGGGCACCGACGTGGACGGCGCCGTGTTCGCGATCACGACCGACGACGTGCGCGAGGCCGCCGACGTGCTGCGCCCCGTCTACGACGCCACCGACGGCGTGGACGGCCGCGTGTCGATCGAGGTCGACCCGCGCCTCGCGCACGACGCCCAGGCGACCGTCGACTCGGCCCGCGCGCTGTGGTCCACCGTCGACCGGCCGAACCTGTTCATCAAGATCCCCGCCACGCTCGACGGCCTGAAGGCCATCACCGAGGTGCTCGCGGACGGCATCAGCGTCAACGTCACGCTGATCTTCTCCCTCGACCGGTACCGCGCCGTGCTCGACGCGTTCGTCGAGGGCCTGGAGCGGGCGAAGGCCAACGGCCACGACCTCGCGCCGATCGCCTCCGTGGCGTCGTTCTTCGTGTCCCGCGTGGACGCGGCGATCGACCCGCGGCTGGACGAGATCGGCTCCCCCGAGGCCGCCGACCTGCGCGGCAAGGCCGCCATCGCCAACGCCCGGCTCGCCTACGGCGTGTACGAGGAGGTCGTCGCCGGCGAGCGCTGGCAGGCCCTCGCCGCCGCCGGCGCGAAGCCGCAGCGCCCGCTCTGGGCGTCCACCGGCGTCAAGGACAAGGCCTACCCCGACACGCGCTACGTCGACGAGCTCGTCGTCGCCGGCGTCGTCAACACCATGCCCGAGGCCACGCTGCAGGCGGTGCACGACCACGGCGACTTCCGCGGCGACACCGTCACCGGCACCCAGGCCGAGGCGCAGCGCGTGATCGACGCGCTCGGCGCCCTGGGCATCGCGATCGACGAGGTCACCGACCAGCTCGAGCGCGAGGGCGTCGACAAGTTCGAGAAGTCCTGGGCCGAGCTGCTCGACACCGTCCGCGGCGGCCTGGAGCAGGTGGCCGAGTGAGGCCCGCGAAGGTCACCCCGGAGCACAACCCGCTCCGCGACCCGCGCGACCGCCGGCTCCCCCGGATCGCCGGGCCCTCGGGCCTGGTGATCTTCGGGGTCACCGGCGACCTCGCCCGCAAGAAGCTCATGCCCGCGGTGTACGACCTCACCAACCGGGGCCTGCTCCCGCCCGGCTTCGCGCTCACCGGGTTCGCCCGGCGCGACTGGGAGGACCAGGACTTCGCGCAGATCGTGCACGACTCCGTGAAGGAGCACGCGCGCACCCCGTTCCGCGAGTCGACCTGGCGGCAGCTGTCCGAGGGCATCCGGTTCGTCCAGGGCACCTTCGACGACGACGACGCGTTCGACCGGCTGCGGCAGACCGTCGAGGACCTCGACGTCACCCGCGGCACCGGCGGCAACCACGCGTTCTACCTGTCGGTCCCGCCGAGCGCGTTCCCGGTCGTGTGCAAGCAGCTCGCCCGCTCCGGGCTGTCCGAGTCCGTCGAGGACGCCTGGCGCCGCGTCGTCATCGAGAAGCCGTTCGGGCACGACCTGCAGTCGGCCCGCGAGCTGAACGACGTCGTGTCCTCGGTGTTCCACCCGGACGATGTGTTCCGGATCGACCACTACCTCGGCAAGGAGACGGTCCAGAACCTGCTGGCGCTGCGGTTCGCCAACCAGCTGTTCGAGCCGATCTGGAACGCCAACTACGTCGACCACGTGCAGATCACGATGGCCGAGGACATCGGCGTCGGCGGCCGCGCCGGGTACTACGACGGCATCGGCGCCGCGCGCGACGTCATCCAGAACCACCTGCTGCAGCTCCTGGCCCTCACGGCCATGGAGGAGCCGGTCACGTTCGACGCGCACGACCTGACCGCCGAGAAGATCAAGGTCCTCTCCGCGGTCCGCGTGCCCAAGGACATCGGCAAGCACACCGCCCGCGGGCAGTACGCCGAGGGCTGGCAGGGCGGCGAGAAGGTCGTCGGCTACCTCGACGAGGGCGGCTTCGACCCGAACTCGACCACCGAGACCTTCGCCGCGATCCGCGTCGACGTGGACACCCGGCGCTGGGCCGGCGTCCCGTTCTACCTGCGCACCGGCAAGCGCCTCGGCCGCCGCGTGACCGAGATCGCCGTCGTGTTCAAGAAGGCGCCGCACCTGCCCTTCGAGTCGACCGCGACCGAGGAGCTCGGCAAGAACGCCCTGGTCATCCGGGTGCAGCCCGACGAGGGCGTCACCCTGCGGTTCGGCGCCAAGGTGCCGGGCACCGCGATGGAGGTCCGCGACGTCACGATGGACTTCGGCTACGGCCACGCGTTCACCGAGTCGTCCCCCGAGGCCTACGAGCGCCTCATCCTCGACGTCCTGCTGGGCGACCCGCCGCTGTTCCCGCGGCACGAGGAGGTCGAGCTCTCCTGGAAGATCCTCGACCCGATCACGTCCTACTGGGCGTCGAAGGGCAAGCCGGAGCCGTACCGCGCCGGCACCTGGGGGCCGGAGTCGGCCGACCGCATGATGGAGCGCGACGGACGGACCTGGAGGCGACCGTGATCATCGACCTGCCCAAGACGACCACCCGCGACATCAACAAGCGGCTGGTGCAGGAGCGCGAGGAGGGCGGCGCCGTCGCCCTCGGGCGCGTGCTGACGCTCCTCATCGACGTCGGCGCCAACGACCCCGAGGACGCCATCGCGGCCGCGAACGACGCGAGCCGCGAGCACCCCTGCCGCGTCATCGTGCTCACCGAGTCCGGCCCCGAGGCCGCCGACTCCGAGCTCGACGCGCAGATCCGGCTCGGCGGCGACGCCGGCGCCTCCGAGGTCGTCCTGCTGCACCCGTCGGCCGCGCAGGCCCGGCACCTGGACACCCTGGTGCTCCCCCTGCTGCTGCCGGACGCACCGATCGTCGCCTGGTGGCCGTACCAGGTGCCCGACGACCCGTCGCAGCACCCGCTCGGCCAGCTGGCGCGGCGCCGGATCACCGACACCACCGAGTGCAGCAGCCCGTCCGACGCGCTGCACCGGCTCGCCGGCGGCTACGCCGAGGGCGACACCGACCTCGCGTGGACCCGCACCACCCTGTGGCGCGGCCTGATCGCCGCGACGCTCGACCAGCCGCCGTACGAGCCCGTCACCCGCGCGGTCGTGGCCGGCGAGAGCACCCACCCGTCCGTCGACCTCATGGCGGCGTGGCTGGGCTGGGCGCTGAACTGCCCGGTCGACATCGAGCGCCAGGCCGACGCCCCGGCGATCACCCAGGTGCGGCTCGAGCGGAAGTCCGGCCCGATCGTGCTCGACCGGCCCGACGGCAAGACCGCCGCGCTGCGCCAGCCCGACCAGCCCGAGCACCGGATCGCCCTGCCGATCCGGCAGCTGCGGGAGTGCCTCGCCGAGGAGCTGCGCCGGCTCGACGCCGACGAGGTCTACGGCGAGGTCCTGCGCAAGGGCCTGACGAAGGTGGGCGCGTGACGGGGGCGCCGCGCACGGTGCTCGTGCACCCGGACGCGGGCACGCTCGCCGAGGCCACGGCCGCGCGGCTGATCACGCGGCTCGTCGACCTGCAGTCGGCCGCCGCGCCCGTGCACGTCGTGCTCACCGGCGGGACGGTGGGGATCAAGACGCTCGCCGCCGTGGCGTCGTCCCCGGCGGCCGGGGCCGTCGACTGGACCGGCGTGCACCTGTGGTGGGGCGACGAGCGGTTCCTGCCCGACGGCGACGGCGACCGGAACGAGACCCAGGCGCGGACCGCGCTCATCGACGGGCTGGGCGACGCCCTCCCGGCGGCGAACGTGCACCCGATGCCGCCGCTCGACCCGGCCGCGGGCGTCGCGACCCCGGAGGACTCGGCCGCGGCCTACGCCGCCGAGCTCGCCGCGTTCGCGCCCGAGGGGGCCGACGTGCCGACGTTCGACGTGCTCATGCTCGGCATGGGCCCGGACGGGCACGTGGCGTCGCTGTTCCCCGGGCACGAGGGCGTGGACGTCACCGGCGTCCCGACCGTGGGGATCCACGGCTCCCCCAAGCCGCCGCCCGAGCGGGTCTCGCTGACGTTCGAGTCCCTCCGCGCGGCGCGCGAGGTGTGGGTCGTGGCGGCGGGCGCGGAGAAGGCCGGCGCGGTGGCGTCGGCGCTGTCCGACGCGCCGGTGGCGACGACGCCGGCCGCGGGCGCCCGCGGCACGGAGGCGACGCTCTGGCTCGTCGACGCGGCCGCGGTGTCGGAGGTCGGCGCGGCCCCGGGCGCGGCGTAGCGCGCACTCCCCGGAACGACGAGGGCCCCGCAGCCACGGTGCTGCGGGGCCCTCGCTCGTCCGCCCCTCCCCCGCGCGGCGGCCCCTCATCCGCCGAGTTCGGCAGTCCGGCACCGACTTCGGCACCTCGGACTGCCGAACTCGGCATCGAACTGCCGAACTCGGCCACTCCCGGAGACGCCGCGAGGGCCCCGCAGCTGGTGCTGCGGGGCCCTCGTGCGTTCGTGCGGGTGCTGCTCTAGCGCACCCCGCCGCGCCGGCGGGCGCGGAGCGCGGCCAGCGCCTCGTCCAGGATCGCCTCGCCGTCCTCGGCGGACCGGCGCTCCTTCACGTAGGCCAGGTGGGTCTTGTACGGCTCGTTGCGCACGGGCGACGGCGGGTTCGCCTCGTCCTGGCCGGCCGGGAAGCCGCAGCGCGGGCAGTCCCAGGTCTCGGGCGCCTCGGCGGCGGCCTCCTCCGCGAAGGACGGCCGGGTCTCGTGGCCGTTCGCGCACCAGTAGGAGATCCACACGCGGGGCGCGGCGTCGCCGCGCTCGGCCTCGCCCATGGGGCCCGCGCCGACGCGGGACCCCCGGATCGCACTTCCGCTCGCCATGAGGTCTCTCCCTCAGCTCACGCGCTCGATGAGACCGAGCAGCACGATCACGACCGCCCACACGAGGCTGACGCCCACGGTGATGCGGTTGAGGTTGCGCTCGGCCACGCCGGAGGACCCGGCGCTGCTGGTGATGCCGCCGCCGAACATGTCGGACAGGCCGCCGCCCTTGCCCTTGTGCAGGAGGACGAGCGGGACGAGCAGCAGGCTCGTGACCACCAGGAGGACCTGGAGGGCGATGGTGAGGGCTGTCACGGCGGGTCTGGCTCTTCTCGCTGTCGGGGACCCCGGGCGGGGTCGGTCGGGTGGACCGCGGTCCAGGGTAGGCGACGCGCGGCGCAGGAATCCAGCACGACAGGCCAGATCGGGCCGCGGGTCGCCCGGTCGGCCGGGGCGCGCGCCGGCGTGCTGCCGCCGCGCGCCCCGGCCCGGGTGGCTCAGGCGCCCGCGTGCTCCTGGAAGCGCGCGATCTTGGCGAACTCCTCGGCGTCGAGCGACGCACCGCCGACGAGCGCGCCGTCGACGTCGGGCTTGCCGATGATCTGCGCGGCGTTGCCGGACTTCACCGAGCCGCCGTAGAGCACGCGCACGGCGTCGGCGACCTCGGCCGAGTACAGCTCGGCGAGCTTGCCGCGGATCGCCGCGCAGACCTCCTGCGCGTCCTCGGGGGTCGCGACCTCGCCGGTGCCGATGGCCCAGACGGGCTCGTAGGCGATGACGACGGTCGGCGCCTGCTCGGCGGTGACGCCGGCCAGGGAGCCCTCGAGCTGCGCGAGGGTGTACTCGACGTGGGTGCCCGCCTTGCGGATCTCCAGGCCCTCGCCGACGCAGACGATCGGGGTGATGCCGGCGCCGAGCGCCGCGACCGTCTTGGCCGCCACGACCGCGTCGGACTCGGCGTGGTACTCGCGGCGCTCCGAGTGGCCGGTGGCCACGTAGGTGACGCCGAGCTTGGCGAGCTGCGCCGCCGAGACCTCGCCGGTGTAGGCGCCCGAGGCGTGCGCGGACACGTCCTGCGCGCCGTAGCCGATCGCCAGCTTGTCCGCGTCGACCAGGGTCTGCACGGAGCGGATGTTGGTGAACGACGGCAGGACGACGACCTCGGCGGTGCCGAAGTCGTGCTTGGCGTCCTTCAGCGTCCACGCGAGCTTCTGCACCAGGTGCACGGCCTCGTGGTGGTCGAGGTTGAGCTTCCAGTTGCCCGCGATGAGGGGGGTACGTGCCATGTGGATCAGTCCTCCAGGACCGCGATGCCGGGGAGGGTCTTGCCCTCGAGGAGCTCCAGCGACGCGCCGCCGCCGGTCGAGATGTGGCCGAAGCCGGCCTCGTCGAAGCCGAGGCGACGGACCGCCGCGGCCGAGTCGCCGCCGCCGACGATGGAGAAGCCGTCGGTGTCGACGAGCGCCTGCGCGACGGCCTTGGTGCCCTCGGCGAACGCCGGGAACTCGAACACGCCCATCGGGCCGTTCCAGGCGATGGTCTTCGCGTCGAGGATCGCGGCACGGAACAGCTCGCCCGACTTCGGGCCGATGTCCAGGCCCATCTTGCCGGCCGGGATCTTGTCCGCGTCGACGGTCTCGTGCGGGGCGTCGGCGGCGAAGCCGTCGGCCGCGACGATGTCGACGGGCAGCACGATCTCGACGCCGGACTCCTGCGCCTGCGCGAGGTAGCCCTTGACCGTCTCGACCTGGTCCTCCTCGAGCAGCGAGGAGCCGACCTCGTGGCCCTGGGCCTTGAGGAAGGTGAAGACCATGCCGCCGCCGATGAGCAGCTTGTCGGCCTTGGTCAGCAGGTTCGCGATGACGCCGAGCTTGTCGGAGACCTTCGAGCCGCCGAGCACGACCACGTAGGGGCGCTCCGGGTCCTCGACGGCCTTGCGCAGCGCCTCGACCTCGGTGAGGACGAGCTGGCCCGCGGCGTGCGGGAGGCGCAGCGCGACGTCGTAGACCGACGCCTGCTTGCGGTGCACGACGCCGAAGCCGTCGGACACGAACGCGTCCGCGAGGGCCGCGAGCTCGTCGGCCAGCGCGCCGCGCTCGGCCTCGTCCTTGGAGGTCTCGCGCGCGTCGAACCGGATGTTCTCGAGCAGCGCGATCTGGCCGTCCTCGAGCGCCGCGACCGTGGCCTTGGCCGACTCGCCGACGACGTCCTCCGCGAGGGCGACCGGCTGGCCGAGCAGCTCGCCCAGGCGGGCGGCGACCGGGGCCAGCGAGTACTTGGCGTCGGGCTCGCCCTTCGGGCGGCCGAGGTGCGCGGTGACGACCACGCGGGCGCCGGCGTCGAGCAGGCCCTTCAGCGTGGGCAGCGCGGCGCGGATGCGGCCGTCGTCGGTGATGGTCGTGCCGTCGAGCGGCACGTTGAAGTCGGAACGGACGAGCACGCGCTTGCCGCGCAGGTCGCCGAGGTCCTCGATGGTCTTCATGCTTGCCTACCTTGCTCCGCGGGGCCGTCGGGGCCGACGACCGGGGCTGTCCATGACGGCGCCCGCGACACGCCGGGGTCGGAAGCCGACCCCGGCGTGCGCGGGCGCATGTGCGTCGCTACGGACGGCTGAGGGTCAGAGACGCTCGCCGACGTAGGAGGTGAGGGTCACGAGGGAGTTGGAGTAGCCCCACTCGTTGTCGTACCAGGAGACGACCTTCACCAGGTCGCCCGACACCTTGGTCAGCTTCGAGTCGAAGATGCTCTGGTGCGGGTCGGTGACGATGTCGGAGGACACGATCTCGTCCTCGACGTACGCCAGGACGCCCTTGAGCGGGCCCTCGGCGGCAGCCTTGACCGCGGCGTTGACCTGCTCGACCGTGACCTCCTTGGAGGCGGTGAAGGTGAGGTCGGTCGCCGAGCCGGTGATGGTCGGGACGCGCAGGGCGTAGCCGTCCAGCTTGCCCTTGAGCTCCGGCAGCACGAGCGCGACGGCCTTGGCGGCGCCGGTCGAGGTCGGGACGATGTTCTGCGCGGCGGCGCGGGCGCGGCGGAGGTCCTTGTGCGGGCCGTCCTGCAGGTTCTGGTCACCCGTGTAGGCGTGGATCGTGGTCATGAGGCCACGCTCGATGCCGATCGAGTCGTTGAGCGCCTTCGCCAGCGGGGCGAGGCAGTTCGTGGTGCACGACGCGTTCGAGATGATGTGCTGCGTGGCCGGGTCGTACGACTCGTGGTTCACGCCGACGACGAAGGTGCCGTCCTCGTTCTTCGCCGGGGCGGAGATGATGACCTTCTTGGCACCGGCGGCGATGTGCGCCTTGGCCTTCTCGGCGTCCGTGAAGAAGCCGGTCGACTCGATGACGATGTCGGCGCCCAGCTCGGCCCAGGGGAGGTTGGCCGGGTCGCGCTCGGCGAGGGCACGGATGTTCTTGCCGTCGACGATGATGTTGTCGTCGTCGAAGTCGACGCTCAGCGGGAAGCGGCCCAGCACGGTGTCGTACTTGAGCAGGTGAGCCAGCGTCTTGTTGTCCGTCAGGTCGTTGACGCCGACGATCTCGATGTCGGCGCCCGACGCCACGATGGCCCGGTAGAAGTTGCGCCCGATGCGGCCGAAGCCGTTGATGCCGACCTTGATGGTCACTTGCCCTCCTCGGCACGCGCCGGCACAGGCCAGCGCACACTGTTGCGGTGATGGACTGCGCACGCCGGTGTGCGCTCCGGAAACGCCGCGGTCACACGATCTTGACCCTCAGAACATCTCCGGATGGCCTAGAGCCTATACCCGAGCGCAGGGTGGCGCAGGGACCTAGGTCTGGCCGGGGGGCGGGCCGTCCGTGGTGCGGACGGCTGTCCACCCGGGACCCCGACGCCTGCTAGAGGTCCAGCAGGTCGGGGCTCAGCCCGGACTCGGTGTCCGGGATGCCGAGGTCGGCCGCGCGCTTGTCGGCCGTCGCCAGCAGGCGGCGGATCCGGCCCGCCACCGCGTCCTTGGTGAGCACGGGGTCGGCGAGCTTGCCGAGCTCCTCCAGCGAGGCCTCCTTGTGGGCGAGCCGCAGCTCCCCCGCCTCCCGCAGGTGCTCGGGCACGTCGGCGCCCAGGATCTCGAACGCCCGCTCGACCCGCGCGCCCGCGGCGACCGCGGCCCGCGCCGACCGGCGCAGGTTCGCGTCGTCGAAGTTGGCCAGGCGGTTCGCGGTGCCGCGCACCTCGCGGCGGACCCGGCGCTCCTCCCAGACCAGCAGCGTGTCGTGCGCGCCGAGCCGGGCCAGCATGGCGGCGATCGCGTCGCCGTCGCGGATGACCACGCGGTCGACGTTGCGCACCTCGCGGGCCTTCGCGGGGATCTGCATCCGCCGCGCCGCGCCGACCAGCGCCAGCGCGGCCTCCGGCCCGGGGCACGTGACCTCGAGCGCCGAGGACCGGCCGGGCTCTGTCAGCGAGCCGTGCGCGAGGAACGCCCCCCGCCAGGCCGCCTCGGCCTCCTGCACGCCGGCGGACACGATCTGCGGCGGCAGCCCGCGCACCGGGCGCCCGCGGTTGTCCAGCAGGCCGGTCTGCCGCGCGAGCGACTCGCCGTCCTTCACGACGCGCACGACGTACCGGTTCCCGCGGCGCAGCCCGCCGCCGGACACCACGATCACGTCGGACTGGTGGCCGTACACCTCGGCGATCGCGGTGCGCAGCCGGCGCGCCGCCATGCCGGTGTCGAGCTCGGCCTCGATGACGATCCGCCCCGAGATGATGTGCAGCCCGCCCGCGAACCGCAGCGTCGCCGACACCTCCGCCTTCCGGCACGACGTCTTGTCGACCTGGAGCCGCGCAAGCTCGTCCTTCACCTGTGCCGTCAGAGCCATGCCGTCATCCTGCCATCCCGCGGGGCGCGCCGACGTCGCCGAGGTAGCCCTCGACCACGTCGCTGATCGCCGCGGCCAGCCGCAGCGCGTCGTGCCGGGACGTGCCGTCGCCGCGCCGCACCTGCCGCAGCAGCAGCCGGCCGCCCTGCGCGCGGGTGCGCTCCTCGAGCTCGTCGACGTCCTCCACGGCGCCCGGGTCCGCGATGACGGCGTCCAGCCGGAGGTCCGGCGCGTGCTGCCGCAGCGCGTCCAGGTGCTCGCACGGGCCCATGCCGGCGGTCTCCGCGTCGGGGCTGAGGTTGAGCAGCACGATCTTGCGGGCCCGGGTGCGGTGCAGCGCCTCCGCCAGCTCCGGCACCAGCAGGTGCGGGATCACGGAGGTGTACCAGGAGCCCGGGCCGAGCACGACCCAGTCCGCGGCCTCGACCGCCGCGACCGCCTCGGGCAGCGCCGGGGGGCGGTCGGGCACCAGCCGGACGCCCTCGATGTGGTCGCGCGCGACCGCGACCTGGCTCTGGCCCCGCACCAGCTCGAGCGTGCCGTCCGGGCGGCGCACGTCCGCCTCGATCGCCAGCGGCACCGCGGCCATCGGGAGCACCCGGCCGCGCGCGCCGAGCAGCCGGCCCACCCAGTCGAGCCCGTCGACCGTGTCCCCCAGCAGCTCCCACAGCGCGACGATCAGCAGGTTGCCGACGGCGTGCTGGTCCAGGTCGCCGGCCGACGTGAACCGGTGCTGCAGCACGTCGCGCCAGGTGCGGCCCCAGTCGGAGTCGTCGCACAGCGCGGACAGCGCCATGCGGAGGTCCCCGGGCGGGAGCACGTCGAGCTCGTCGCGCAGCCGGCCGGACGAGCCGCCGTCGTCCGCGACCGTCACGACGGCCGTCAGCCGGTCCGTCACCCGCCGCAGCGCCGAGAGGGAGGCGGACAGCCCGTGCCCGCCGCCGAGCGCGACGAACGCGGGGTGCCCGTCGCGGGACGGGTTCATTCCTTGCCGAGGTCGCGCGCGGCCACGGTGACGCGCTGCCCCCGGGACCGGAGCCGCTCGGCGATGGCCTCGCTGATCGCGACCGAGCGGTGCTTGCCGCCCGTGCAGCCCACCGCGATCGTCACGTAGCGCTTCTCCTCCGCGAGGTAGCCCGCGAGCACGGGCTCCAGCGCGTCGACGTACCGGTCCACGAAGTCGACCGCGCCGGGCAGGCCCAGCACGTAGTCGCGCACCGGGGCGTCCCGGCCGGACATGTGCCGGAGCTCGGTGATCCAGTACGGGTTGGCCAGGAACCGGACGTCGACGACGTGGTCCGCGTCGAGCGGGATGCCGTACTTGAACCCGAAGGACAGCACGTTGACCCGCAGCGCCTCCTCCTCCTGCTCCACGGACACCGCGGCGCGGACGATCCGGCCCAGCTCGTGCACGTTCGTCTCCGAGGAGTCGATCAGCACGTCCGCCCGCTCGCGGATGTCGGACAGCAGGCTGCGCTCCGCGGTGATGCCGTCGAGGATCCGGCCCTCGCCCTGCAGCGGGTGCGGGCGGCGGACCTGCTCGTACCGACGGACCAGGACCTCGTCCGAGGCGTCGAGGAACAGGATCCGGTAGTCGATGCCCGACTCCCGGAGCTGCGCGAGCACCGCCAGCAGGTCGGCGAAGAACTCCCGCCCGCGGACGTCGACCACGGCCGCGATGCGCAGGTCCGCGCTCGGCGGCCCGCCGTGGGTCAGCATGCCGACGAGGTGCGTCAGCATCTGCGCGGGCAGGTTGTCGACGACGTACCAGCCCATGTCCTCCAGCACCGCGCCCGCGCGGGTGCGGCCCGCGCCGGACATGCCGGTGATGATCAGGACGTGGGGCTGCCGGACCCGGGGCGCCGGCGTGGCCGCCTCGATCGCGGGGATGCCGTGGGGGACCGTGATCGGCGAGATCTCGTCGCTCATGCGCCCAGCATGCCAGGCGTGTCGGCGGTCGGCCGCGGCGCGTCGGCCGCGGGCTCCGGCACCGCCCCGTCCGCCGGCGCCGGGACGGGCGCATCCGCCGGCGCCGGCGCCGCCGCGTCTGCCGGCCCGGCCAGCGCGGCCACCACCGCCGCCGCGGTGCGCGCGCCCATGCCGGGCACCGTCGCGATCTCCTCCGCCGTGGCGGCCCTGAGCCGCTTGAGCGAGCCGAAGTGCTTGAGCAGCGCCGCCGACCGCGCGGGGCCGAGCCCCGGCACCGTGTCGAGCGCCGACACCGTCATCCCCTTGCTGCGCTTCTTCCGGTGCGCGGTGATCGCGAACCGGTGCGCCTCGTCGCGGACGCGCTGCAGCAGGTACAGCCCCTCCGAGGAGCGCTGCAGGATCACCGGGTAGTCCTCCCCCGGCAGCCACACCTCCTCCAGGCGCTTGGCCAGGCCGCACAGGGCGACGTCGTCGATCCCGAGCTCGGCCAGCGCGGCCGCCGCGGCCGCGACCTGCGGCGGGCCGCCGTCGACGACCACGAGGTTGGGCGGGTAGGCGAACCGCTGCGGGCGGCCGGTGGTCTCGTCGATCGGGCCGGACCGCACCGGGCCGGCGTCGGCGTCGGCCAGCGCCTCCGCGACCTGGTCCTCCCCCAGCCCGAGCTCCAGGTCGCCGGCCTGCTCGCGCTCGGCGAGGTACCGGCGGAACCGGCGGGTGATGACCTCGTGCATCGCCGCGGTGTCGTCGCGCGCGCCCGTGCCCTCGGGGCCGCGGATGCCGAACGTGCGGTACTCGCTCTTGCGGGCGAGGCCGTCCTCGAACACCACCATCGACGCCACCTGGTACGTGCCCTGGTTGTGCGACACGTCGTAGCACTCGATGCGCAGCGGCGCGGAGTCGAGGCCGAGGGCCTCCTGGATCTCCTGCAGCGCCTGGCTGCGGGTCGTCAGGTCGCCGGCGCGGCGGGTGCGGTGCAGCGCCAGCGCGTGCTCGGCGTTCTTCCGGACCGTCTCCGCGAGCTCGTGCTTGTCGCCGCGCTGCGGGACGCGCACCTGCACCCGGCTGCCGCGCAGCCCGGACAGCCAGGTCTGCACCTGCTCGAGGTCGTCGGGCAGGACCGGGACCAGGACCTCGCGCGGCACCGAGCCAGCGGCCGCGCCCGAGGCGGCGGCGGGGTCGCCGCCGGGCACGTCCCCGTAGACCTGCTGGAGCAGGTGCTCGACGAGCTGGGCGTCCGACAGGTCCTCGACCTTCTCGACCACCCAGCCGCGCTGGCCGCGGATCCGGCCGCCGCGGACGTGGAACACCTGGACCGCGGCCTCGAGCTCGTCGCCCGCCAAAGCGAAGATGTCCGCGTCCGTGCCGTCGGACAGCACGACCGCGTTCTTCTCGGTGGCGCGCTTGAGGGCGCCGATGTCGTCGCGGAGCCGGGCGGCGCGCTCGAAGTCGAGCTCGGCCGACGCCTCCTGCATGCGCTGCGTCAGCCGCTTGGTGAACCGGGCGGTGTCGCCCGCCATGAAGTCGGCGAACTCCTCCGCGAGGACGTGGTGGTCCTCCTGCGAGATCTTCCCGACGCAGGGCGCGGAGCACTTGTCGATGTAGCCGAGCAGGCACGGCCGACCCTGCTGCTTCGCGCGCTTGAACACGCCCGCGGAGCAGGTGCGCACCGGGAACACCCGGAGCAGCAGGTCGACCGTCTCCCGGATCGCCCAGGCGTGCGCGTACGGGCCGAAGTACCGGGTGCCGGGCCGCTTCGCCCCGCGCATCACCTGCACCCGCGGGAACTGGTCGGCCAGCGTGACGGCGAGGTACGGGTACGACTTGTCGTCGCGGTACTTCACGTTGAACCGCGGGTCGAACTCCTTGATCCAGGAGTACTCGAGCGCCAGCGCCTCGACCTCGGTGCCGACGACCGTCCACTGCACCGACGCCGCGGTGGTCACCATCTGCTGCGTGCGCGGGTGCAGCCCCGCGACGTCCTGGAAGTACGAGTTCAGCCGGGACCGCAGGCTCTTGGCCTTGCCGACGTAGACGACCCGGCCGTCCTTGTCTCGGAACCGGTAGACGCCGGGCTGGTCGGGGATCTCCCCGGGCGCGGGGCGGTAGGTGGCGGGGTCAGCCATGCGTGCCACCGTAGTTCGCCGGACCGACAGCCGCGGTCGCGAGGCCCGCGCCCGCGCGCGCCGGTACCGTCGCCCGCATGGGACTGCTGCACGAGTACGCCGCCGACGTCGTCTGGACGGGCGCGGGCGCGACGGGCACCACCGGGTACGCCGCGTACAGCCGCGACCACGAGGTGCGGGTCGCGGGCAAGCCGGTTGTCCTCGCGTCGGCCGACCCGGCGTTCCGGGGCGACCCGGCGCGGCACAATCCCGAGGAGCTGCTCGTCGCCGCGCTGGCCGAGTGCCACATGCTCTGGTTCCTCCACTTCGCCGCCACGTCGGGCGTGACGGTCGTCGGCTACGCGGACCGGGCCACCGGCACCATGCGGGTCGAGGCGGCGGGCCACGGGCAGTTCACCCAGGCCGTCCTGCGCCCGCTCGTGACCGTGCGGCCGGGCGGGTCGGCGGCCGCCGACGGCGCCGGGCTCGACGCCCAGCTGGCCGACCTGCACCGCCGCGCGCACGAGCACTGCTTCATCGCCCGGTCCGTGACGTTCCCCGTGCTCACCGAGCCGGCGCCGGCGGTCCTGGAGACCGCGGGCGCCGGCTCGGCGGGCTGACGCCCGGGCTCAGGCGCTCGCGCGCTCCGCGGCCGGCTCGTCGAGCACCTCCGCCAGGAACTTCCCGGTGTGGCTGGCCGCCACGCGGGCGACCTGCTCGGGCGTGCCCTGCGCGACGACCGTGCCGCCGCCGGAGCCGCCCTCGGGGCCCATGTCGATGACCCAGTCGGCGTTCTTGATGACGTCGAGGTTGTGCTCGATGACGATCACGCTGTTGCCCTTGTCGACCAGGCCCTGCAGCACGCCGAGGAGCTTGCGGATGTCCTCGAAGTGCAGGCCCGTCGTCGGCTCGTCCAGCACGTAGACCGTGCGGCCGGTCGACCGGCGCTGCAGCTCGGTCGCGAGCTTGACGCGCTGCGCCTCGCCGCCGGACAGCGTCGGCGCGGGCTGGCCGAGCCGGACGTAGCCGAGGCCGACGTCGACGAGCGTCGTGAGGTGCCGGGCGATCGCGGGCACCGCGGCGAAGAACTCCGCGGCCTCCTCGATCGGCATGTCCAGCACGTCCGCGACCGTCTTGCCCTTGAAGTGCACCTCGAGCGTCTCGCGGTTGTACCGCGCGCCGTGGCAGACCTCGCAGGGGACGTAGACGTCCGGCAGGAAGTTCATCTCGATCTTCAGCGTGCCGTCGCCGGAGCACGCCTCGCAGCGGCCGCCCTTGACGTTGAACGAGAACCGCCCCGCGGTGTAGCCGCGGACCTTCGCCTCGGTCGTCTCGGCGAACAGCTTGCGGATCCGGTCCCAGACGCCGGTGTAGGTCGCCGGGTTCGACCGCGGGGTGCGGCCGATCGGGCCCTGGTCGACGTGCACGACCTTGTCCAGCTGGTCCAGGCCGCTGACCCGCTTGTGCCGGCCGGCGACCCGGCGGGCGCCGTTCAGCTCGTTGGCCATGACCGTGTAGAGGATCGAGTTCACCAGCGTCGACTTGCCGGAGCCGGACACGCCGGTGACGGCGGTGAACGTCCCGAGCGGGAACGACACGTCGACGTTCTTGAGGTTGTGCTCGCGGGCGCCGTGCACGGTGACCTGGCGCTTCTTGTCGACCTTGCGGCGCTGCGCCGGCATCGGGATCGACCGGCGGCCGGACAGGTACGCGCCGGTCATCGACTCGCGGGACGCCAGCAGGCCGGCGAGGTCGCCGGAGTGCACGACCTTGCCGCCGTGCTCGCCCGCGCCCGGGCCCACGTCGACGATCCAGTCCGCGGTGCGGATGGTGTCCTCGTCGTGCTCGACGACGATCAGCGTGTTGCCGAGGTCGCGGAGCCGGGTCAGCGTGTCGATCAGGCGGCGGTTGTCCCGCTGGTGCAGGCCGATCGACGGCTCGTCCAGCACGTACAGCACGCCGACCAGGCCGGAGCCGATCTGGGTCGCGAGGCGGATGCGCTGGGCCTCGCCGCCGGACAGCGTGGCCGCGGCGCGCATGAGCGACAGGTAGTCCAGGCCGACGTCGAGCAGGAAGCCGAGGCGGGCCTGGATCTCCTTGAGCACCTGCTCGGCGATCTGCCGCTCGCGCACGCCGAGCTCGAGGGCGTCGAGGAACTCCTTGGCCTCGCGGATGGGCAGCGCGCAGACCTCGGCGATGGACTTGCCGCCGACGCGCACGGCCAGCACCTCGGGCTTGAGCCGGGTCCCGTCGCAGACGGGGCACGGCACCTCCCGCATGTAGGCCTCGTACTTCTCCTTGCTCCACTCGGACTCGGTCTCGCCGTGCCGGCGCTCGAGGAACGTCACCACGCCCTCGAAGCCCGTGGAGTACTGCCGCTCGCGGCCCCAGCGGTTCTTGTACTTGACGTGCACCTTGTGGTTCTCGCCGTACAGCACCGCCTTGCGGGCGCGCTCGGGCAGCGCCCGCCACGGCTGGTCCATCGAGAACCCGAGGTCGTCGGCCAGCGCGGTGAGCACCCGCTCGAAGTACTCGGAGGAGATCTGCGCCCACGGGGCCACCGCGCCGTCGCGGAGCGACAGGTCGTCGTCGGGGACGACGAGCTCGGGGTCGACCTCGAGGCGCGAGCCGATGCCGGTGCACTCGGGGCAGGCGCCGTAGGGGGCGTTGAACGAGAACGTGCGGGGCTCGATCTCGTCCAGCGTGAGCTGGTGGTCGTTCGGGCAGGCGCGGTTCTCGGAGAACCGGCGCTCGCGCTCCGGGTCGTCCGCGTCGAGGTCGACCATGTCGACCACCAGCAGGCCGCCGGCCAGGCCGAGCGCGGTCTCCACCGAGTCGGTGAGCCGGCGCTGCACGCCCTCGCGGGCGACGAGCCGGTCGATGACGACCTCGATGTCGTGCTTGAGCTTCTTCTCCAGCGTCGGCGGCTCGGAGAGCTGCACGACCTCGCCGTCCACGCGGGCGCGGGCGAAGCCCTTGGCCTGCAGCTCCTTGAACAGGTCGGCGTACTCGCCCTTGCGGCCGCGCACCACCGGCGCGAGCACCTGGTAGCGGGTGCCCTCGGGCAGCTCGAGCAGCCGGTCGACGATCTGCTGCGG
>NZ_DASQCJ010000141.1:0-34376 GCF_035634735.1 Cellulomonas sp. | reverse complement strand
GGCACGTCGCCGTTGCTGCCGTCGCCGGTGCCGTTCTCCCGCTCGCGGCGCCGGCGCTCCTGGTCGAGCCGCCACAGGAACTCGGGGTCGTCGTCGGGCGCGACCGGGCCGGGGCGGCGAGGGGTCGACCCGCCCGACCCGCCGGGTCCGGGGCGGCGGCCCGGGGCCGGGCCCGCGCCGCCCGTGGCGGGCTGGGCGCGGGAGGTGAGGATCCACACGAGCGGGCCCGCGATCGGCACCAGCGCGATGAGGAACCACGCGCCCTTCGGCAGCCCGCGGCGGGCGTGCTCGTCGCTCGTGGCGATGCCGGCGAGGGCGTACACCGCCAGGCCGATGATCACGAGGAAGAACAGCGCGCGAACCATGCTCCACCCTAACCAGGCCGCGCGAGGGCACCCCGCCCCGGGCCGGGTGATCGCGGGAACCGGCACGAGGTCGTCACATCCGGACGAGGTGCCCGGCGGATCGGCCTACCCTGGACCCGTGCCCGTCGTGACCTACTCGCTGCTCCGCCTCGCCCTGTTCGTCGTGTGCCTGGTCGGCCTCGTGCTCGCCGGCACGGGGTGGCTGCTGGGCGTCGTCGGGGCCGCGCTGCTCGCGGCGCTGCTGTCCTACGCGCTGCTCCGCGGCCCGCGCGACCGGGCCGCGCTGTGGCTCCAGGCGCGCTCCGAGGCCCGCGGCGACCGCCCGCGGCTGTCCCGGACCGCGACCGCCGACGCCGCGGAGGAGGACGCCGCGGTCGAGGCCGCCGAGCGCGAGGCCCGCGCCGACGGCGCGCTCGAGCGCGGCGCCGACCGGCCCGGCGAGGGCGGCGTCCCCGGCCGCCTGGCCTGAGCGTCAGGCGCGCGGCGACGGCTCGGCGAGCCGGTCGATCGCGCGCCGGGTGAGCTCCATCTCGGCGTCACCGCCGTGCCCCTCGGACTCGACGACGTGCAGCTCGCTCCCGGGCCACGCCCGGTGCAGCCGCCACGGCGTGATCGCCGGCCCGCTGAGGTCGCGCCGGCCGTGGACCAGCACGCCGGGGACGCCCGCCAGCCGGTGTGCGCGCACCAGCACCGCCTCGGCACCGGGCAGGAAGCAGTCGTGCGCCCAGAAGTGCGTCACCAGCGCCGCGAAGTTGGCGCGCTCGCGCGGGTCGTCGTGCAGCGGGCCGGGCACCCAGCCGGGGTCGAGCGAGACGTGGGTCGACTCCCAGTCGTCCCACGCGTCGGCGGCCGCCGCGCGGACGGCGGGGTCGGCGTGGCGCAGCAGGCGCGCGTAGTGCTCGACCACGCGGACGCCCTCGGGGACGTCGCCGGCGAACCGGTGCCACGCCTCGGGGAAGACGCGGCCCACGCCCTCGGTGATCCAGTCGATCTCGTCGCGGCCGCCCGTGGTGACCGCCGTCAGCACGAGGCCCGTCACCCGTCCGGGTTGCGCGAGGGCGTACGCGAGGGCGAGCGTCGACCCCCACGAGACGCCGTGGACCAGCCAGGCCTCGACGCCCAGGTGCACGCGGAGCGCCTCGATGTCGGCGATCAGGGTGCCGGTGGTGAGGTCGTCCAGGTGCGCGAGGTCGTCGACCGCCCACGGGGTGCTGCGGCCGCAGCCGCGCTGGTCCAGGCCGACGAGCCGGTACCGCGCGGGGTCGAACCGGCGCCGGTAGCCCCCGCGGCCGAGGCCGCTGCCCGGTCCGCCGTGCAGGTACAGCGCGGGGCGGCCCGCCGGGCTGCCGGACTCCTCCCAGTACAGCCGGGCGCCGCCGGGCCGGTCGAGCCAGCCGGAGTCGGCCGGCTCCGTGGGTGGGTGCACCCGGGACACGCTAGCCGCCGGCCGCGCCGCGACCCCGCCCGGCGGCGCGGGCACGACGCCGCTGCGGGTCGGTGCGGCTAGAGCGCCAGGCCCAGGCCCAGCAGGACGCCGAACGCCAGCTCGTACATCCCGGTCCCCGCGAGGACCGGGACGAGCGCGATGCCGCGGGCGCCGACAAGCACGGTGAACGCCAGCACGCCCGCGGGCAGCGCGAGCAGCATGACGATGAGGGCCCACGGGTTCGCCAGGGCGCACAGGACGCCGAGCAGCACCGGGAGCACCACCATGACCGCGTAGGCGCGGCGGGCGCGGTGCTCGCCGAGCCGGACCGCGAGGGTGCGCTTGCCGACGAGCGCGTCGGTGGGGATGTCGCGCAGGTTGTTGACCATGAGCAGCGCGCAGGCGATCAGGCCGACCGCGACGGCGCCCACCCACGCGGGCCAGGTCAGGGTGCCGGACTGGGTGTAGGTGGTGCCGAGCACCGCGACCAGGCCGAAGAAAACGAAGACGCCGACCTCGCCGAGCCCGAGGTAGCCGTACGGGCGCCGGCCGCCGGTGTAGAACCAGGCCGCCGCGACGCACAGCGCGCCGACCGCCAGCAGCCACCACTGGCCGCTCAGCGCGACCAGCCCGAGGCCGAGCAGGCCCGCGACGCCGAACGCCGCGAACGCCGCGGCCTTGACCTGCTGCGGGAACGCCGCGCCGCTCGCGGTCAGGCGCATCGGGCCGATCCGGTCGGCGTCGGTGCCGCGCACGCCGTCCGAGTAGTCGTTGGCGTAGTTGACGCCGACCTGGAGCGCGAGCGCCACGCCCAGGGCGAGCAGCGCGCGACCCAGGTGCGCCGCCTCGATCTGCGCGGCGGCGCCGGTGCCGACCAGCACGGGCGCGGCGGCGGCGGGCAGGGTGCGCGGGCGTGCTCCGGCGACCCACTCGGCGGCGGTGGCCATGGTGCTCCTGTCGTGGGGCCGCGGCGCGGGGCCGCGGCGGGTGGTTCGGCGTGCAGCGACGGTAACCCGGAACGCCGGGCGGGCCCGCACCGCGGCAGGCTCAGGTCCCGGGTGTCGCGGCGTCGGGGGCGGGCAGGCCGAGCTCCCGGGCGGCCAGCTCGGTCGCGCCCCGCCGGTCCGGCTTGCCCGGCCCGCGCAGGGGGAGGGCCGCGAGGGTGACGAGGTGCCGCGGCGCCGCGGGTCCGCCGAGCGCGGCCGCGGCGGCCTCGCGGAGGTCGGCGAGGTCGGGCGCGGGGGCGCCCGGCGCCGGGACGACGACCGCGACCAGGGCCTGTCCCCACTCCGGGTCGGGCACGCCGACCACCAGCACCTCGCCGACGCCGGGCAGCCCGGCGAGCGCCCGCTCGACGGCGGCGGGCGGCACCTTGACCCCGCCGGTGACCAGCACGTCGTCGGCGCGGCCGAGCACCTCCAGCCGGCCGTCGTCGTGCCACCGGCCCAGGTCGCTGGTGCGCAGCCACCGGGTGCCGTCCCGCACCTCGAACAGCTCGGCGTCCAGGTCGGGCCGGCCGCGGTACCCCGCCGCGAGCACCGGACCGGCGATCCGCACCCGGCCGTCGGCGGGGTCCAGGTCGACGGTGACCCCGTCGAGGGGGACGCCGTCGTACACGCAGCCGCCGCAGGTCTCCGACATCCCGTAGGTGGTGACGACCCGCGCGCCGGCCGACCGGGCGGCGTCCAGCAGCCCGGGGGGCGCGGCGGCCCCGCCGAGCAGGACGGCGTCGAACGAGGCCAGCGCCTCCCGGCCCGGCCCCGAGTCGAGCAGGCGGTGCACCTGCGTCGGGACCAGCGACGTGTACCGCGGGGCGTCGCCGTCGCCGGCCAGCCGGGCCGCCGCCACGGCGAACGCGTCCGACCGGAACGGCCCGGCGAGCACGGCCGGCTCGGTGCCGGCCAGGATCGACCGGACCAGGACCTGGAGGCCCGCGACGTGCGCGGGCGGGAGCGGCAGCAGCCAGCGGCCGGGGCCCGCCAGCCGGGCCTCGGTCGCCGCGCCGGACGCGCGCAGGGCGGCGGCGGTGAGCATGACCTCGCGCGGGGCGCCGGTCGACCCCGAGGTCCGCACGAGCAGCGCCACGTCGTCGGGCACCTCGCCGGCGGCGTCGCGGGCGTGCTCCGGGCCGTGCGCGTCGGGTGCCTCGACCGGCAGCACCGCGGGCCCGGAGCCGTCCAGCGCGGCGGCGAGCGCGGCGGTCAGCTCCGGCACCGCGGCGGGGGAGGCGGGGACGACGCGGACGGGACGGCTCACCCGGCCAGGGTAGGTCCGCCAGTAGGGTGGCGCGGGACGCGCGGCGGGTGCCGCCGCGCAGCAGGCGGCACGGAAGGGTCGAGATGGTTCACAGCACGAGGCGGGGGCTCCGGCGCGCCGCCGCCGCCGCGGTCGCCACGGCCCTCCTGGTCGCCGGCTGCTCGCAGGGGCAGGACCCGGCCCCCGAGGCCGCCACGGTGGCCCCGACCCTCGAGCCGCAGAAGGCCGCCGCGCCCGACCCGGTGATCGCGCCGACCTGGCCGCTGACCGGCGTCGCGGGCGAGGTCGCGAACCGCCCCGCGCTCGCGGTGAAGATCGAGAACACCGCGACCGCGCGCCCGCAGTCCGGCCTGGACCAGGCGGACGTCGTGTGGGAGACGATCGTCGAGTTCGACGTGTCCCGGTTCGTCGCCGTGTGGCACTCGCAGGTGCCCGAGGAGCTCGGCCCGGTCCGCTCGGTCCGCCCCATGGACCCGGACATCGTGTCGCCGATGAACGGCCTGCTCACCTTCTCGGGCGGCCAGCCCGGCATCCTCGACCTGGTCGCGGCGAGCCCGACCCAGGCGATCAGCCACGACGCCGGCGCGGCCGGCCTCTACCGGATCTCGTCGCGGTCGGCCCCGCACAACGTCTACGCGGACCCGCAGGCGCTCTGGGCGCAGGCCGACGCGAACCACCAGAACAGCCCGGGCGAGCAGTTCGCGTTCGCCCGGTCCGCCGAGCGCGCGACCGCGGTCGCCGCGGGGACCCCGGCGACGACCCTGGCGTTCGACCTGTCCAGCCAGTCCAAGCCGTCGTGGACCTGGAACGGGACGGTCTGGGAGCGCTCGGAGGGCTCGACCCCGGCCGTGGCGGCGTCCGGCGCCCGGCTGTCGGCGACCAACGTCGTGTCGATCGTCGCCGACCACCCGGGCACGGAGTTCGGCGCGCAGAACGGGGCGGTCGTGCCCACCTACACGCTCGTCGGCTCGGGCGAGGCGACGCTGGCGACCGGCGGGAAGACGATCGCCGTCCGCTGGCAGAAGGACTCCCGCGACGCCCCGATGCAGCTGTTCACCGCCGACGGCGCGCCCGCGCTGCTGGCACCGGGGAACACCTGGGTCGAGCTGGTGCCCGCCGGGACGGGGTCGCTGACGGTCTCCTGACCGCCCGGGCCCGCCGCCCCGGCGCGCCCGTCAGAACGCGTACGGGAACCGGCTCCAGTCCGGGTCGCGGCGCTCCAGGAACGCGTCCCGGCCCTCGACGGCCTCGTCCGTCATGTAGGCCAGGCGGGTCGCCTCGCCGGCGAACACCTGCTGCCCCGCCAGGCCGTCGTCCGCCAGGTTGAACGCGAACTTCAGCATCCGGATCGCCTGCGGCGACTTGGTCGCGATGATCCGCGCGTACTCCAGCGCGGCGTCCTCCAGGTCGGCGTGGTCCACCACGTCGTTGACCGCGCCCCAGGCGTGCGCCTGCTCCGCGGAGTACTCCCGCGCCAGGAAGAAGATCTCCCGCGCCCGCTTCTGGCCGGTCTGCCGGGCGAGCAGCGCCGAGCCGTAGCCCCCGTCGAACGAGCCGACGTTGGCGTCGGTCTGCATGAACCGCGCGTGCTCGCGGGACGCGATGGTCAGGTCGGCGACGACGTGCAGCGAGTGCCCGCCGCCCGCGGCCCAGCCGTTCACGACCGCGACGACGACCTTCGGCATCGTCCGGATGAGGCGCTGCACCTCGAGGATGTGCAGCCGGCCGGCGCGCGCGGGGTCGATGGCGTCCGCCGTCTCGGCCTCGGTCGACCCCGTGTACCGGTAGCCGTCGCGCCCGCGGATCCGCTGGTCCCCGCCCGAGCAGAACGCGTAGCCGCCGTCCTTGGGGCTCGGGCCGTTGCCGGTGAGCAGCACGGTGCCGACGTCGGAGGTCATCCGGGCGTGGTCGAGCACCCGGTACAGCTCGTCGACGGTGTGCGGCCGGAAGGCGTTGCGCACCTCGGGCCGGTCGAACGCGACCCGCACCACGGGCAGGTCCCGCACGCCGTCCGCCGACCGGGCGACGCCCCGGTGGTACGTGAGGTCGGTGAGGTCCTCGAAGCCGGTGACCGTGCGCCAGCGGCTCGGGTCGAAGGTGTCGGAGACGCGCGGGGGCAGCGGGGCGGCGGCGGGGTCGGTCACGGTGCCCAGCGTAGGGCGGGCGCCGAACCTCTACGCTGAGCCGCGTGCACGTCTACGCGATCCCCCTGCGGACGCGCTTCCGCCGGATCACGGTGCGCGAGGGCGTGCTCGTGCGCGGCGAGGCCGGTTGGGGCGAGTTCAGCCCGTTCTGGGACTACGACGCCGCGGAGTCGGCGGCCTGGTGGCGCGCGACCCGCGAGGCGGCGGACCTCGGGTTCCCCGCGCCCCTCCGGGACCGCGTGCCGGTGAACGTGACCGTCCCCGCGGTCGGGCCCGACGCCGCGCGGCGGATCGTGCTCGCGTCCGGCGGCTGCACCACCGCGAAGGTCAAGGTCGCCGAGCCCGGTCAGGGCGCCGCGGAGGAGGCCGACCGGCTCGCCGCCGTCCGCGAGGCGCTCGGCCCCGGGGGCGCCGTCCGCATCGACGCGAACGCCGCGTGGGACGTCGACACCGCCGTCGAGCGGCTCGCGGTGCTCGACCGCGCCGCCCGCGGGCTCGAGTACGCCGAGCAGCCGGTCGCCTCCGTGCGCGACCTCGCGCGGGTCCGCCGGTCCACGCACGTGCCGATCGCCGCCGACGAGTCGATCCGCCGCGCCGAGGACCCGCTCGCGGTGGTCCGCGCCGAGGCGGCCGACGTGGTGGTGCTCAAGGTGCAGCCGCTCGGCGGGGTGCGCGCCTGCCTGGACCTGGCCGAGCAGGTCGGGCTGCCGGTCGTGGTGTCCTCGGCGCTGGAGTCGTCGGTCGGGCTGGCCGCGGGCGTGGCGCTCGCCGCCGCCCTCCCGGAGCTGCCGTACGCCTGCGGCCTCGCGACGGCCCAGCTGCTGACCGACGACGTCGCCGACCCGCCGCTGCTCCCCGTCGACGGCGCGCTGCCGGTCGCGGCCGCACGGGCCGTGGTGCCCGCGCAGGAGCGGCTCGCGGCCACGTCGGCCGACGAGGCGACGGCCGCGCGCTGGGCGGAGCGCCTGGCGGCGGTGCGGGCGGTGGCCCGGTGACGGCCCCGGCGCCCGGCGGCCCCCGCGGGCCCGTGCGCGGCGCGCCCGCCGCCCAGGCCGCACGGGTCCTGGTCCAGGAGCTCGCCGCCCACGGCGTGCGAGACGTCGTCCTCGCCCCGGGCTCGCGCAGCGCCCCGCTGGCCTACGCCCTCGCCGAGGCGGCGCTCCCCGACGCCGAGCGTCCGGCCGGCGCCCCCGCGGTCCGGCTGCACGTGCGGGTCGACGAGCGGGACGCGGCGTTCCTCGCCCTGGGCCTCGCGCGCGCCGCGGCGGCCGAGGGCGACCCGCGCGCCGTGGCGGTCGTGACCACGTCCGGCACGGCGGTCGCGAACCTGCACCCGGCGGTGCTGGAGGCGCACCACGCGGGCGCCCCGCTGCTGCTGCTCACCGCCGACCGGCCGCACGAGCTGCGCGGCACCGGCGCCAACCAGACGACGGTGCAGCCGGGCATCTTCGGCGCCGCGACCCGGCTCGAGGCCGACGTGCCCGCGCCGGCGGGCCGCGCGGGCGAGGACCGCGACCTGCGGCACCTGCTGTCCCGGGCCGTGGCGGCGGCGCTCGGCGCCCGCACCGGCGACCCCGGCCCCGTGCACCTGGACCTCGCCTACCGGGAGCCGCTCGTGCCCGGGCCGGAGCCGTGGCCCGCCGACGGCGCGGCCGGGCGCGTGGCCGTGCTGCCCCGCCCCGCGGTCGCGCCCGCCGCCGGCGACTCGGGCGTCCCCGCCCGCGCGGACCTGCCCGGCCCCGTCGTGGTCGTCGCGGGCGACGGCGCCGGCCCGGACGCCCGCCGGCTCGCGGAGGCCGCGGGCTGGCCGCTGCTCGCGGAGCCGTCCTCGGGTGCGCGCGGCGGGCCGAACGCGCCCGCGGCCTACCGGGTGCTGCTGGGCGACCCGGACCTCGGCGGCCGGGTCGGCGCGGTCGTGCTGCTGGGCCGCCCGACGCTCACCCGCCCGGTGTCGGCGCTGCTCGCGCGCGACGACGTCGACCTGACCGTGGTCGCGCCGGCGGGCTCGGGCTGGCCGGACGCCGGCCGGGCGGCCGACCGGGTGCTCACGGGCGTCCCCGCCGCGTGGTTCGACGGCCCCGCGGACGACCCCGCGTGGCTCGCCGCGTGGCAGCGCGCCGACGCCGCCGCCGGGTCCGCCGTGGACGCCGCGCTCGGCGACGACCCGGCCGCGCCGCCCACGCGCGCGACCCCGCCGCTCACCGGCCCGCGGGCCGTCCGGGCCGTCGCGGCGGCGTCGCTGCCCGGCGACGTGCTCGTGGTGGGGTCGTCGAACCCGGTGCGGGACCTCGACCTCGTGGCCCGCTGGGCGGAGCCGCCGCTCGTGCTCGCGAACCGCGGGCTCGCCGGCATCGACGGCATGCTGGCCACCGCCGCGGGGATCGCGCTCGGCCTGCCGCGGCGCCGCACGCGGGCGCTGGTCGGGGACCTGACCTTCCTGCACGACGTCGGCGGCCTGCTGCGGCTCACCACCGAGCCCGAGCCGGACCTCCAGGTCGTGGTGCTGAACGACGCGGGCGGCTCGATCTTCGCGACGCTGGAGCACGGCGCCCCCGAGCGCGCCCGCACGTTCGAGCGGGTGTTCGGGACGCCGCACGCGGTCGACGTCGCCGCGCTGTGCGCGGGCTACGGCGTGCGGCACGTGCGGGTGTCGGACGAGGCGGCGCTCGCCGCCGCGCTCGCGGCGCCGGGCCGGGGGACGTCCGTGGTCGAGGTGCGGGTCGACCGCGCCGACCGGCGGGCTCTGGGGGAGCGGCTGGCGGCCGCGGCGCGGGACGCCGCCCGGGAGGCTGCGCGCGGCCCGGCCGGCGGCGGGCGCGCCGCGGGCTGACGGGGTGCGGGCCGGGGCGGGCCGCGTCATCGTGGATTCGCAGCGGACTCCCAGGTTCTGCCGAGCGTGGCTCCAGTTCACGGGGGTCTCATAGTCGGCGAGAAGGAGGTACACCCCATGAGCAGCAGCACCCCCGAGGGTCCGCGCGACGCCCAGGGCGCGCCGGAGCCGCAGCGCACCGAGGACGGCACCGCTGCGACCGAGGCCGTCCCCGCCACGCCGGCGACCGGCGCGACGCCGTCCGCCGACGAGACGCAGCGCATCGCCCCGGCGCCCACCCAGCAGCTCCCCCAGACCCCCGCCGCGCCGAGCGCGCCGGCCGCCCCGGCCGCGCCGGCCGCGCCGCAGCAGCCGTACCAGGGCGCCGCGCCGCAGCAGCCGGGCGCCCAGCAGCAGCACGCCGGTGCCCCGGCGCCGCAGCAGCCCCGCTACGGCCAGTACGCCCCGCAGCACCCCGGGCACCAGCCGCACGCCGCGCAGCCGCAGCCGGCGGCGCACCAGCAGCAGCAGCCGCACGCGCCGCAGCAGCCCCACGCGCCGCAGCAGCACGGGCACGACCCGCTCGCCGCGTTCCGGGCGCCGTCCGCCCCCGGCGCCCCGCAGGGCCCGGGTGGTCCCCAGGGCCCGGGCGGCCCGCACGGCCCGACCGGCGGCCCCGAGCACCCCGCCGCCTTCGGCGCGCCCGGCGAGCCCGGCGGCGCCCCGGCCCGCACCCGCTCGGCGCGCGACCGGATCTGGCTCCCCGTGGCCAGCGTGGGCGTCGCGGCGGCGGTCCTGGCGAGCCTCGGCACGGCCGCCCTCACCGGCGCGTTCGAGGACGACGGCGCCGCGCGGTCGGCGAGCATCGCCTCGATCGGGCAGAGCAGCAACGACAGCGTCCCGGTGTCCGGCTCCACGTCGGACAACCCCGACTGGCAGTCCGTCGCCTCCGCCGTGAAGGACTCCGTGGTCGCGATCACGGTCACCACGAGCCAGGGCGAGGCCCAGGGCTCCGGCGTGATCGTCGACGACGCGGGCCACGTCGTCACCAACAACCACGTGGTCTCCGGTGCCCAGGACGGCAAGGTCCAGGTCACCCTCACCGACGGCCGCATCTTCACGGCCGACGTCGTCGGCACCGACCCCACCACGGACCTCGCGGTGGTCAAGCTGCAGGACGCCCCGGACGACCTGAAGCCCGCGGCGCTCGGCGACTCCTCCGAGGTGGCCGTCGGCGACCCGGTCATGGCGGTCGGCAACCCGCTCGGCCTGGCGAACACGGTGACCACCGGCATCGTCTCGGCGCTCGACCGTCCGGTGTCGACCACCGAGGACGGCAGCAGCGACACCGTGGTGACCAACGCGATCCAGATCGACGCGGCCGTGAACCCCGGCAACTCGGGCGGACCGCTGTTCGACGCGCAGGGCAGGGTCATCGGCATCACCTCGTCGATCGCGACCACGTCCAGCGAGTCGGGCTCGATCGGCCTGGGCTTCGCGATCCCCGTGAACCTCGCGGACATGATCGCCGGCCAGCTCATCGAGGACGGCACCGCGGAGCACGCGTTCCTGGGCGTCGCGCTGAGCGACAACACGGCGACCGCCGACGGCGTCACCCGCGCCGGCGCGCAGGTGCAGAGCGTGACGTCCGGCTCCCCGGCCGCGTCCGCGGGCGTCCAGGAGGGCGACGTTATCGTCGCGATCGACGGCAAGTCCGTCGCCGGGGCCGAGTCGCTGACCGGGTACGTCCGGGCATACGCCTCGGGCGACAAGGTCACCCTGACGCTGGTCCGCGACGGCAAGTCCCTCGACGTGGACGTCACCCTGGCGGTCCGCGAGGAGACGACCTCGGGCGACTCCGGCTCGGGCTCGGGCGGCTCGGGCGGCACCGACCCGCGGAACATGACGCCGGACGAGCTCTGGCAGTGGTTCCAGCAGCAGCAGGGCGGCGGTCAGGACTGATCCCACCTGCACGACTGTCCCCGGGCGGGTCCATCCCCTGCCCCGCCCGGCGACCGGGGTGGTGAGCCCGCACCTCGCCACCCCACGACGGCCCCCGCGGCGCGCACCCCTGGCGCCCGCGGGGGTCGTCCTGCGTCCGGGGACGGTCCCGGTCGGCCTGCGGACCGGCCCGTCCAGCATCTGACACGGTCAAACCGGGACCAGGTGGGACGAGCCCGACGAGTCGCCCCGCGCGGCAGCGGGTGCCGGCGGCGCGGCTTGACGGCGCTCCGAGCGCGCCGGGAAGGTGGGGGCACGCCCCGCAGCCGACCCCGGGCGAGCTCCACCGGAGAGGCTGCCCCATGCGCGCGAGCTGGGCCCGCGTCGGACGCACGGCGCCCGCGCCCCGCGTGCTCGCCGCCGTCGCGGCGGCGACGATCGGGGTCCTCCTCGGCGTCGGCGGCTACGCCGTCCGGTACTCGAACGCGCTGTCCTACCTGGGCAAGGAGCCCGCCACCTGCGCGAACTGCCACGCGATGGCCGGGCACTACGAGGCGTGGGCCGCGGGGCCGCACGCGCAGGCGGCCACGTGCGTCGACTGCCACCTCCCGCACGAGGGCCTGGTCGAGCAGTACCGGGTGAAGGCCGAGGACGGCCTGGTGCACGGCGTGCGGTTCACGCTGGACGACTACCCGGAGAACGTGGTGATCCGGGACACGAGCCTCGCCGTGGCGGACCGGGCGTGCCTGCACTGCCACGGCGACCTGACGACGGACATGACGTTCGCCCGCGACGACGGCGCCGAGGGCCTCTCGTGCGTGCGCTGCCACGCGGGCGTCGGCCACGAGTAGGTGAGGGTGCGATGAGCGAGGACACCGAGGACCGCGTCGTGACCGGGCGGCGGCGCCGCTGGGTGCTGCCGGCGGTGGTGGCGGGGACCGCGCTGGCGGCGTTCGGCGTCGCGGCGCTGGTCGCCGACATCGGCGAGAACAAGGGCGAGGCGCGCGTGCGCTACGCCGCGGTGGTCGAGGTCGACGAGACCACCGTCGACCCGGCGGTGTGGGGCCGGAACTTCCCCGTCCAGTACCAGGCGTACCTGGGGACCGCGGAGTTCAAGGCCACGGAGCACAAGCCGCACCTGGTGGACCGGGAGCCCACGGAGGACGACCCCCGGACCGAGACCGCCGCGTCGAAGATCGAGGAGGACCCGCGCCTCGTCACGATGTGGACCGGGTACGCCTTCGCGAAGGACTACCGGCACGCCCGCGGGCACGCGTACATGCTCGAGGACCAGACGTACACGCTGCGCACCCAGGTGGTCGACCAGCCCGGCGCCTGCCTCAACTGCCACGCCTCGACGCCGACGATCATGGCCGACCTCGGCGACGGGGACACCCGGGCCGGGTTCGACGTGATGAACGCGATGGCGTTCACGGACGCGGTCGCGCTGGCCGAGCACCCGGTGACCTGCCTCGACTGCCACGACCCGGACACGATGGCGCTGCGGATCACCCGGCCGGCGCTGATCGACGGCCTGGCGGCCCTCAAGGCGTCCCAGGGCGTGGCGGACTACGACGTGAACCGCGACGCGACGCACAACGAGATGCGGTCGTACGTGTGCGCGCAGTGCCACGTCGAGTACTACTTCGCCGGCGACGGCAGGACGCTGACGTTCCCGTGGGCGAACGGGACCGACATCGACGAGGTGTGGGACTACTACCAGGAGGTCGGCCACGTCGACTTCCAGCACGGGATCACCGAGGCCTCGATCGTCAAGGCCCAGCACCCGGAGTTCGAGATGTGGTCGGCCGGCGTGCACGCCGCCAACGGCGTCAGCTGCGCCGACTGCCACATGACCTACCGCCGGGACGGCGCCACCAAGGTCACCCACCACGACATCGCGAGCCCGATGCTCGACGTCAACGCCTCGTGCGGCACCTGCCACGGCGCGTCGAGCGAGGACGTGCTCCGTGACCGGGTGACGACCATCCAGAACCGGTTCGTCGGCTCGCGGGACCGGGCGCTGGACGCGCTGACCGCGCTGATCGCCGACCTCGAGGTCGCGCTCGGGGACGGCACCCCCGTCGCGTGGGTCGAGCGGGCGCAGGAGCTGCAGAACCGGGCGAGCTTCTACGTCGACATGGCCTACTCGGAGAACTCCTACGGGTTCCACGCGCCCGACTACATGCAGCGGATCCTCAGCCAGTCGCTCGACGCCGCCCGCCAGGGCCAGCTCGCCCTGCGCGGGGTGGCGGCGGACGCGCTCGCGCCGTCGACGGTCGCGTCCGACAACGCCCGGCACGCCGCCGCCACCGGCCTCTCCTGAGGCCGGTGGGGGCCGGGTCGATGGGGACGCCGAGGCAGGGGCGCGGTCGGGAGGGCGGCAGCGGCGCGGACGCGGGGACGGACGACGCCGCCGGGGGCGGGACGGACCGGGCCGCCGACGGCGCCGCGCTGCTGCGGCTGCTGGCCACGGCGCCGCCCGAGGTGCGCGCCTGGCTCGCGGAGCACGCCACGGGCACGGCGGAGGGCGCGGCGGAGTCGCCGGCGGGGGGCGCGGGGGAGGCGTCGGCGGTGGGAGCGGACCGCGCCGCCCACGCGGACGCGGACCCCGCCGCCCACGACGACGCCGACCCCACCGCCCACGAGGACGAGGACGACGACATCCTCACCCGCCGGGCCCCGGCCGCGGGTGCCCCCGGGCCGGCCGCCCCCGGTGCACCCGCCCGCCGCGGCGCGTCGCTCCGGGTGCTCGTCCTCGTGGCGCTCGCGGTCGGCGCCGTCGCCGGCGTCTGGCTCGCGGGGCGCCCCGCCGCCGACCCGGACGCGGCGACCCCGACCCTGGCCGCCGCCGTCGCGGACGCCGAGGCCGAGGCCCGGATCGCCGCGCTCAAGGCCCGCCTCGCCGCCGACCCCGAGGACGTCGCCGCGCACCTGGAGCTCGGCGTGCTGCTGTTCAACGCCGAGCGGCTCGACGCCGCGGGCGAGCACTGGCAGACCGCCGCCCGGCTCGCGCCCGACGAGGCCGAGGCCTGGTACAACCTGGGCTTCTTCCACGCGTCGGCCGAGCCGCCCGACCACGCCGCGGCGCGCGAGTGCTGGGAGCGGGTGGTCGCGATCGACCCGGGCTCGGAGCTGGCCCGGGTCGCCACGATGCACCTGGGCGGCGTGCTGGCGGACGACGACGCCACCGGCGACGGCGCCCCGGACGGCGGCGCGCCCTCCGGCGACGGCGGCGCGGGATGACCGGCGCCGAGGGCCTGACCGTCCCCCTGGTGCTGCTCGCCGGGGTGGTGTCGTTCGCCTCGCCCTGCTTCCTGCCCGTCGTGCCGGTGTTCGTCGGCTACCTCGCCGGGCGCGGTGCCGGCACCGGCCGCCGGGCCGCCGCGGTGGGGCACGCCGCCACGTTCGTCGGCGCGTTCACCCTCGTGTTCGTCCTGCTGTGGTCGCTGGTGGGCGTCGTCGGGTGGGCCGTCGGCGACCACCGCGGGATCCTGCGGGTCGCCGGTGGGGCCGTGCTCATCGTGCTGGGCCTGCACACCGCCGGGCTGGTCCGGGTGCCGCTCGCGGACCGGACGCTGCGCGCGCGCTACTCGCCGGCGATCGCCGAGCCGCCGACGCACCGGCGGTCCGCGCTGCTGGGGCTGGCGTTCGGTGCCGGCTGGACGCCGTGCATCGGCCCGGTCCTCGGCGGGGTGCTCGGGCTGGCCACCCGCTCGGACTCCGTCCTGGGCGGCGCGGCGCTGCTGGTCGTGTACGCGCTCGGCCTGGGCCTGCCGTTCGTGCTCGTCTGCGCCGGGGCGAGCGGGCTCACCCGCCGGCTGTCCTGGTTCGCCCGGCACCACCGCGCGGTGAGCGTGGTCTCCGGCGCGCTGCTCGTCGCGGTCGGGTTCCTCATGGTCGCCGACCTGCTGCCGCGGCTCGCCGCCCTGACCCCGTTCGCGCTCTGAGAGGAGAGCCGCCCGTGCCGGACGACCGCCCCACCGCCGTCCTCGTCGACCCCCGGGCCGACCGGGACCGCGAGCCCGAGCCCGGGCACGACCTGACGGTGGGCGACCTGCTGCGCCGCGTCTACCAGGTCTTCTACTCCAAGACGGTGGGCCTGCTGCTCATCCTCGCCCTCACAGTGCTGGCGCTCGCGGGCGTGCTGATCGGCCAGGCGCCGGCGGGGACGTACGACGACGAGGCGGCCCGCGCGGCGTTCGTCGAGCGGGCGGCGGGCACGTTCGGCGGCTGGGCGGGGGTGCTCGACGCCCTCGGCCTGTTCCGGGTGTTCAGCTCGCCGCTGCTCCTCGTGGTCGTCGCGCTGCTCGCGCTCAGCATCGTCGCGTGCACCACGCACCGGGTCCCGCTGCTCTGGCGGCGGTACCGGCACCCGCGGACCCGCGCCGGGGCGGCGTTCTTCGACCGCGCGCGGCACCGCGCCGACCTGCCGGCGGACCTGCCGGCCGACCGGGCCGCCGCGGTGGTCCGGGACCGGCTCCGGGCCCGCCGGCACCGGGTGCTCGTCGACCCCGGCGACCCGCGCGCGCTGTACGCCGACCAGTACGCCTGGGGCGGGGTCGGCACGGTCGCCGCGCACATCTCGTTCCTGATGATCCTCGGCGCCTTCGTGCTCAGCGCGCACGCCGGCATCGACGACGCGCTGACGATCCCGGTCGGGGGCGACCCGGTCGAGGTCGGCCACGGCACGGGGCTGCGGGTCGCGGCGAAGTCGTTCGCCGCGCGGTACGACGACGACGGCCGACCGCTCGACTACGTGTCGCACCTGGTCGTCGAGGACGCGGACGGCGGGTCCGCCGCCCAGGACGTCCGGGTCAACCAGCCGCTGCGGCACGGGGGCGTGCGGTTCCACCAGGCGACGTTCGGCGTCGCCGCGGACGTCCGGGTCACCGGGCCGGGCGGCGAGGTGCTGCACGCGGGGTCGGTGCCGCTGGTGTGGACCTCGCAGGACGGCACCGCGGCGGTGGGGTCGGTCCCGCTGCCCGGGCTCGGCGCCGACCTCGAGGTGTTCGCGCCCGCCTCCGGCGCCACCGGCGCGGACCTCGCCGCCGGTCAGGCCGCGTTCCGGCTGGTGCGGACGTCCGACTCGGCCGTCACCGCCGCCGCGACCGCCGAGCAGGGCGAGCCGGTCGCGCTCGGGGACGTCACGGCCGTGTTCGAGCGGGAGCGGGAGTACACCGGGATCGCCGTCCGCCGCGACCCGGGCGCCGTGTGGATGTGGATCGGCTCCGCGCTGCTGATCGGCGGCTCGACCGTCACGTTCGCCTGCCGGCACCGGCGGGTGTGGATCCGGGTCGAGGAGGGGCCGGGCCGGGTGCGGCTCGCGTCCTCGGACGAGCGGGACGCCGCGAGCGAGCGCTGGTTCGCGGGCCTGGCGCAGGACCTGGAGGCCGCGCTGGACCGCGCGGCGACCGACGAGGGAAGGACGGCTCCGTGACCGACGACGAGGTGCTCCGGCTGGCCGAGTACGCGCTCACCGCCGCGCTGGTGCTGGTGGTGGTCGCGCTGGTGTGCGACCTGGTGATCCTGACCTCGCGGCGGCGCGCGCCGGCCGGGGCGCGTCCGGCGGTGGCGGCCGGGCGGGCCGCGGGGGCGCGCGGCCGCGGCCTCACGACGTACGCCACCGCGTTCGCCGTGGTGGCCGCGCTGCTGCTGACCGCCTACCTGGTCGCCCGGATGTCCGTCACCGGCCACGGCCCGTTCGCGAACCAGCACGAGTTCGCGGTCTCGTTCGCCTGGGGCATCCTCGTCGCCTACCTCGTGGCCGAGGTGCGCTGGCGGATGCGGGTGCTGTCCGTCGCGGTGCTGCCGGTCGCCGCCTGCCTGCTGCTGTACGCGATGCAGCTCGACGCCGGGGTCGCGCCGCTGGTCCCCGCGCTGCAGAACACCGTGCTGCTGTCCCTGCACGTCGGGTTCGCGATCCTGGCCTACGGCGCGGCGTGCGTGTCGTTCGGCGCGGCCGTGCTCTACCTGCTGCACCCGCGGCTGCGCCTGCTGTCCGGGATGCGCCGCGAGCGGCTGGACGAGGTCGGCTACCGGGCCGCGATGGTGACGTTCCCGCTGCTCACGACGATGATCGTGCTCGGCGCGATCTGGGCGGACACCGCGTGGGGCCGGTACTGGGGCTGGGACCCGAAGGAGACCGCGGCCCTGGTGACCTGGCTGATCTACGGCGCGTTCCTGCACGCGCGGGTGGCCCGCGGCTGGCGCGGCGAGCGGTCGGCGTGGCTGCTGGTGATCGGGTTCGCGGCGATCCTGTTCGCCTACTTCGGCAACCACTTCTTCGGCGGGCTGCACGCGTATGCCTGAGCGCGACCCGGGCCCCGGGGGCGCGGCCGACGTCGGCGCGCCCGACCCCGGACCCCCGCCCGCCGCGCCGCCCCGGCGCCGGCTGCGCGACTCGCTCGCGGGCCACGTCGTGGTCGTCGCCGTCGCCACGGTCCTCGTGCTCGCGGGCGTCTGGGTGGCGGGCGGCTCGCGCGGTGGCGGCGGGCCGGGGCCGTCGGCCACCGGCGAGCCCGGCACCTCGCCCGTCGAGCTCACCGGCGCGGTCGGCGACCCGCCCGAGGTCGGCCGCCCGGCCCCGGACTTCACCACGTTCGCCCTCGACGGCACCGACGTGATCCTGTCCGAGCTGCGCGGGCAGCCGGTGTGGCTGCTGTTCGGCGCGACGTGGTGCTCGAGCTGCCGGGCCGAGGCCCCGGACGTGCAGGCCGTGCAGGAGGCGTACGGCGACCGGGTGCGGATCGTCGCGGTCTACGTCGGGGAGTCGATCTCGACCGTGGGCGGGTTCGCCGACCGGCTCGGGCTGACGTACACCCACGTCGCGGACTCGTACACCGACATCGGCTCGGCGTACCGGGTCCTGGGCCTGCCGACGCACGTCTTCGTGGACGCGGACGGGGTGGTCGACGCGATCGAGGTCGGCACCCTCACCGAGCGCGCGGCGGCGACCCGCCTGGACGCCCTCCTGGCCGGCTGATCCCGGCCTGCCGTCTCAGCACGCCGAGATAGGACCGCCCGCGCGAGATAGGGCCGTCCGGGGTCCTATCTCGGCGCGGGGGTCCTATCTCGGCGGAGGGGGGGCGATCGAGGACGGCCGCCGGTCGTCCCGGCCCGGCCGTCAGTCCGAGGCCAGGGCCGTGCGCATCGGGACCAGCTTCGCCCGGGACTCCGCCAGCTCCGCCGCCGGGTCGGACGCCGCGACGATGCCGCAGCCCGCGAACAGCCGCAGCCGCCGCGGGTCGGCCGGGTCGAGCTCTGCGGACCGCAGCCCGATGCCCCACTCGCCGTCGCCGTCGGCGCCCACCCAGCCCACCGGCCCGGCGTACCGCGCCCGGTCCATGCCCTCGATCGACCGGATCAGGTCGCGTGCGGCCTCGGTCGGCGTGCCGCACACGGCGGCGGTCGGGTGCAGCGCGGCCGCGAGGGCCAGCGACGTCGGGTGCGGGCCGCCGTGCTCGCCGTCGGCGCCGCCGAGCACCGCCGTGACGTCGGACGCGAGGTGCAGCACGTTCGGCAGGTGCAGCACGAAGGGGGCGTCCGGCACGTTGGTCGACGAGCAGTAGGGCGCGAGCGCCTGGGCGACGGAGGACACCGCGTACTCGTGCTCCTCGAGGTCCTTCGACGAGTGCGCGAGGATCGCGGCGCGCGCCAGGTCGGCGTCGTCGTCGCCGGTGCGCCGGATGGTGCCCGCGAGCACGCGCGACGTCACCAGGCCCTTGTCCGAGCGGACGAGCAGCTCCGGGGTCGCGCCGACCAGGCCGTCGACGGAGAACGTCCAGCAGGTCGGGTACCGCTCGGCGAGCCGGCCGAGGGCGTGCCGGACGTCCAGCGGCTCGGCGGTCGTGGCGACCTCGTCGCGCGCCAGCACCACCTTGTCCACCTCGCCGGCCCGGATGGCGGCGACGCCGCGGGCGACCACGGCCGGCCAGTCCTCGGCCTCGACGGCGCCGGAGGCGTAGGTGACGGCGCCGGGGGAGCGGACCGGCGCGAGGCCGGCGACGTGCCGGGCGACCAGCGACCAGTCGGGCGCGGGGCCGAGGGTGCCGGCGGTCTCGACGACCGTCAGCCACGCCTGCCCGTCCCGGCGGCCGACGACCACCCGCGGCACCACGAGCGCGCCGCCCGCGGCGGACAGGTCGTCGAACGCGAACGAGCCGAACGCGACCGGGCCGGTGCCGGGCAGCCCGACCTCGTCCCGGACGACGGCGCTCCGGACCAGGCCCTGCCACCAGCGCTCGGCGTCGGCGAACCGGTCCGGGCCCGTGACGTCGACCCGCGCGGCCTCGCCCCAGCCGACGAGCCCGTCGCCCCGGCGCACCCAGGTCAGCGGGGCGTCCTCGGGGAGCAGGGAGAGCAGGTCGTCCGGGGCGTCGATCCGGACGGTGCGCACCACGAGCGGCTCGGGGTGCGAGGACGCCGCGGCCTGGCGGTCGTCGAGGGGGCTGGTCATCGCCGACCAGGGTACGACCGCGCGCGGGGCGGTCGCGCGACCTGACACGATGGGCACCATGCCCCGCGCCTCGCTCGACAAGGACCCGCACGACGTCGCCTCGATGTTCGACGGCGTCGCCCGCCGCTACGACCTGACCAACGACGTGCTGTCGCTCGGCCAGGACCGGATGTGGCGCAGGGCCACGCTGAAGGCGCTCGACGCGCTGCCGGGCGAGACCGTCCTCGACCTGGCCGCGGGCACCGGCACCTCGAGCGAGCCGCTGGCGGACGCCGGGGTGAAGGTCGTCCCGTGCGACCTGTCGACCGGGATGCTCACCGTCGGCAAGCGCCGCCGCCCCGACCTGCCGTTCACCGCGGGCGACGCGACGGCGCTGCCGTTCGCGGACGGCGTCTTCGACGCGGTGACGATCTCGTTCGGCCTGCGCAACGTGGTCGACACGGTCGGTGCGCTGGAGGAGATGCGCCGCGTGACGCGGCCGGGCGGCCGGCTCGTGGTGTGCGAGTTCTCGACGCCGACCTGGGCGCCGTTCCGCACGGTGTACTCCGGCTACCTCGTCAAGGCGCTGCCGGCGGTGGCGAAGGTCGTGGCGCGGGAGTCGGCGGCGTACGACTACCTGGCCGAGTCGATCCAGGACTGGCCGGACCAGCTGGGCCTCGCGAAGCTCCTCAAGGAGTCGGGCTGGACGTCGGTCGCCTACCGGAATCTCTCCGGGGGCATCGTCGCCCTGCACCGCGCCACAAATCCTGGGATCATTTAGCGCTGAATGGTGGGACGAAAGTCCCGGATAACCCCTGGTCAGGAGCAGAGACGCTACTGAGGCAAACCTTCGCAGACAGATCGTTGGTCGTATCACTAGACTCGGCCTGTCAACACGTGTGAAGGCATTCACAAATGGGGCGGACTGTGCACAGTGGGAAGAGCGATGACGCGGACGTCATCGTCGTCGGCGCCGGACCCGGCGGGTCCAGCGCTGCCTACCACTGCGCCGCCGCGGGCCTGTCGGTGCTGCTGCTCGACAAGGCGAGCTTCCCCCGGGACAAGATCTGCGGCGACGGCCTGACGCCGCGCGCGGTCGCCGAGCTGGTCCGGATGGGCGTGCCCCTGCGCGAGCAGGACGGCTGGATCCGGAACGTCGGCCTGCGGGTGCTCGGCGGCGGCCACGTCGTCGAGCTGCCCTGGCCCGAGCTCTCGTCCTACCCCTCCTACGGCCTGGCCCGCGCGCGGACCTCGCTCGACCACCTGCTGCTCGAGCACGCGCGCGCCGCCGGCGCCAAGGTGCAGGAGCGGACCAACGTCACGGGCCCGCTGGTCGACGAGCGCACCGGCCGCGTCGTCGGCGTCCAGGCGCGCCCGGTCGACGCCGACGGCCGCCGCGCGGGGGACCCGGTCGAGTACCGCGCCCCCGTCGTGATCGCCGCCGACGGCGTGTCCGCCCGGCTCGCGACCGGCCTCGGCCTGGAGAAGCGCCAGGACCGCCCGATGGGCGTCGCCGTGCGCACCTACTTCGAGACCCCGCGCCACGACGACCCGTGGATGGAGAGCCACCTCGAGCTGTGGGACGGCAAGCCGGGCGAGTCCGACCTCATGCCCGGCTACGGCTGGATCTTCTCGCTCGGCGACGGCACCGCCAACGTCGGCCTCGGCTCGGTGTCCTCGACCGCCGCCGCGACCAAGGTCGACTACAAGGACCTGTTCGCGAAGTGGATGGCCAACGCCCCCGCGGAGTGGGAGTTCACCCCGGAGCACCAGCTCGGCCCGGTCCGCGGCGCCGCGCTGCCGATGGGGTTCAACCGCGGCCCGCTGTACGGCCGCGGTCTCATGCTGGTCGGCGACGCCGCCGGGATGATCAGCCCGTTCAACGGCGAGGGCATCGCCTACGCCCTGCAGGCCGGCCGGGTCGCCGCGGACGCGATCGTCCAGGCCGCCGCCCGGGGCACCGCCGCGGGCCGGGAGCGCGCGCTCGCCACCTACGGCGCGCGGATGAAGGACGACCTGGGCGGGTACTACACGCTCGGCCGGGTCTTCGTGAAGCTCATCGAGCGGCCCGAGATCATGCGGGCGTGCACGCGGTACGGCCTGCCTCGCCCGCTGGTCATGAAGCTCACGCACAAGCTGCTCGCCGACTGCTACGAGCCGCACGGCGGCGACTGGGCCGACCGGACCATCGCCGCCCTCGCGCGTCTGGCGCCGGCCTCGTGACGGCCGCCGCCCGCACCGGGCCGCCCTGACGCGGCGGCGCCCCGGCCTCGCCCGCCACCCGCGCCCGCCCCGCAGCCCCACGGAAGCACTCCACCCCCCACCGGGAGAGCACCGATGACCAACCCGTACGTCCCCCTCCTCGTCATGATGGGGGTGGCCGCCGTCCTCGCGGTCGGCGGCCTCGCCGCCAGCGCCGTGATCGGCCCCAAGCGCTACAACCGCGCCAAGCTCGAGGCCTACGAGTGCGGCATCCAGCCGACCCCGCACGCCGTCGGCGGCGGCCGGTTCCCGGTGAAGTACTACCTGGTCGCGATGACCTTCATCATCTTCGACATCGAGGTCGTGTTCCTCTACCCGTGGGCCGTCAGCTTCGGTGAGCTGGCCGTGTTCGGGCTGGTGGCGATGGTGGGGTTCCTCGCGCTGATCACCGTGCCGTTCCTCTACGAGTGGCGGCGCGGCGGTCTCGAGTGGGACGAGGACTGAGATGGGTATCGAAGAGGCTCCCAGCGGCTTCCTGCTGACGTCGGTCGAGACGCTCGCCGGCCTGGTCCGGAAGGCCTCGCTGTGGCCGGTGACCTTCGGCCTGGCGTGCTGCGCGATCGAGATGATGGCGACGGGCGGGTCCCGGTTCGACATCTCCCGGTTCGGCATGGAGGTGTTCCGCGCGTCCCCGCGCCAGTCCGACCTCATGATCGTGGCCGGCCGGGTCAGCCAGAAGATGGCCCCGGTGGTGCGGCAGGTCTACGACCAGATGGCCGAGCCCAAGTGGGTGCTGTCGATGGGCGTGTGCGCCAGCAGCGGCGGCATGTTCAACAACTACGCGATCGTCCAGGGCGTCGACCACGTCGTGCCGGTCGACATCTACCTGCCGGGCTGCCCGCCGCGGCCGGAGATGCTGATCAACGCGATCCTCGAGCTGCACGAGCAGATCAAGGCCGAGCCCCTGGGCAAGAACCGGGCCGACATCGCCCGCGAGGTGGAGGCCGCCGCGCTGCGCGCCGAGCCCACCTCCCACATGACGGGGCTGCTGCGATGACCGACGAGAAGCAGGACGCCGCCGCGGCCGCCAAGGCGGGGGACGCCGCCTCGGCCGACGCCGGGGCGCAGCGCACCAGCGAGGCGGCCCTGGAGGCCGGCGGGCAGAACGTCCCGGCGGACCGGTCGCTGCCGCTCGAGGTCGTGCAGACCCGGCACGGCATGTTCGGGGTGCACGGCTCCGGCGACACCTCCGGCTTCGGCGGCCTGGTGCAGACCGTGGCGCTGCCCGGCCCGAGCGAGCGGCCGTACGGCGGCTGGTTCGACGAGGTGGTCGACGTGCTGACCGAGCTGCTGGACGCCTCCGGCACCGGCGCCGCGGCGGCCCTGGAGTCCGTCGTCGTCGACCGCGGCGAGCTCACGCTGAACATCGCGCGGGAGCACGTGGTCGAGGTCGCGCGGCACCTGCGGGACGACCAGGACCTCCGGTTCGAGCTCTCGCTCGGCGTCAGCGGCGTGCACTACCCGCACGACGCCGGCCGCGAGCTGCACGCCGTCTACCACCTGGTGTCCGTGACGCACGGGCGCCGGCTCCGGCTCGAGGTCGCGGCGCCCGAGGGTGACCCCACCATCCCCAGCACCGTCGGGGTCTACCCGGCGAACGACTGGCACGAGCGCGAGACCTGGGACTTCTTTGGCATCGTCTTCACCGGCCGCACCGACCTGGCGCGGATCGAGATGCCGGACGACTGGCCCGGCCACCCGCAGCGCAAGGACTACCCGCTCGGCGGCATCCCGGTGGAGTACAAGGGCGCCACCATCCCGCCGGCCGACCAGCGGAGGCAGTACTCATGAGCTCCCAGACGCACGCGCCGCGGGCCACCGGCCACCTCGTCGACGACGAGACCGTCGGCCTGCGCACCTTCGAGGCGACCGGCGGCGACTGGTCCGACATCGCCGAGGAGGCGGCCCGGCTCGGCGAGCAGCGCATCGTCGTCAACATGGGCCCGCAGCACCCGTCCACGCACGGCGTGCTCCGCCTCATGCTCGAGATCGACGGCGAGACGGTGACCGAGGCCCGCGCGGGCATCGGCTACCTGCACACCGGCATCGAGAAGAACATGGAGTACCGCACCTGGACCCAGGGCGTGACGTTCTGCACCCGCATGGACTACGTCGCCCCGCTGTTCCAGGAGGCCGCGTACTGCCTCGCGGTGGAGAAGCTGCTCGGCATCACCGACGACATCCCGGTCCGCGCGAGCGAGATCCGGGTGCTGATGATGGAGCTCAACCGGATCTCCTCGCACCTGGTCTGCCTGGCGACCGGCGGCAACGAGCTCGGCGCCACCACGATCATGACCATCGGGTTCACCGCCCGCGAGGAGATCCTGCGGATCTTCGAGATGGTCACCGGCCTGCGGATGAACCACGCGTACATCCGCCCCGGCGGCGTCGCGCAGGACATCCCGCCGGGCGGGCTCGACTCGGTGCGCGAGGCGCTGGTCGGCGTGCGGCGCTACCTCACGCAGCTCGAGGACCTCATGCTCGGCCAGCCGATCCTCAAGGGCCGGCTGCAGAACGTGGGCGTGCTCAACCTCGCGGGTTGCATGGCGCTCGGCATCACCGGCCCGATGCTCCGCTCGACGGGCCTGCCGTACGACGTCCGCAAGGCCGCCCCGTACTGCGGCTACGAGACCTACGACTTCGACGTCCCGGTCTCCGAGGGCTCGGACTGCTGGGACCGGATGGTCCTGCGGATCGAGGAGTGCTACCAGTCGATGCGGATCGTCGAGCAGGTGATCGAGCGGCTGCAGGCCTCGGCCGGCACGCCCGTCATGGTCGAGGACAAGAAGATCGCCTGGCCCGCGCAGCTCGCCATCGGCAGCGACGGCATGGGCAACTCGCTCGACCACATCCGGGAGATCATGGGCACCTCGATGGAGGCCCTGATCCACCACTTCAAGCTGGTGACGGAGGGCTTCCGGGTCCCCGCCGGCCAGGCGTGGCAGACCGTCGAGCACCCCCGCGGCGAGCTCGGCGTGCACCTCGTCTCCGACGGGGGCACCAAGCCGTACCGGGCGCACTTCCGCGACCCGTCGTTCAACAACCTGCAGGCCGTCTCGGTGCTCTGCGAGGGCGGGCAGGTGGCGGACGTCGTCTGCTCCGTCGCCTCCATCGACCCGGTGCTCGGAGGGGTGGACCGCTGATGACCGCCATCGACCACCCGCGGATCCCCGGCTCGGGGCGCCCGCGCGCGGCCTACGACGACGCGACCCGGGAGCGGCTCGCCGCCGACGCGGCGCAGGTCGTCGCCCGGTACCCGGACGCGCGCTCGGCCCTGCTGCCGCTGCTGCACCTGGTGCAGTCCGAGGACGGCTACGTGAGCCCGGCGGGCATCGCGTTCTGCGCCGCCACCCTCGACCTGTCGACCGCCCAGGTGTCGGCGGTCGCGACCTTCTACACCCAGTACAAGCGCCGCCCGAACGGCGAGTACACGGTGGGCGTCTGCACCAACACGCTCTGCGCGATCATGGGCGGCGACGCGATCTGGGAGGACCTCACCGACCGGCTCGGCATCGGGCACGACGAGACGACGGGCGACGGGAAGATCACGCTCGAGCGGATCGAGTGCAACGCGGCCTGCGACTACGCGCCGGTCATGATGATCAACTGGGAGTTCTTCGACAACCAGACGCCGGACTCGGCCGCCGAGGTGGTCGGGAGGCTCATCGCGGGGGAGTCGGTGGCCCCGACCCGCGGGCCGTCCCGGGTACAGACGTTCAAGCAGGTGTCCCGCGTGCTCGCCGGGTTCGACGACGGCCTCGCGGACGAGGGCGTGGCGGCCGGCGAGCCGACGCTGCGCGGCCTGCGGCTGGCGCGGGAGAACGGCTGGACCGCCCCGTCGGTCGACGCCGGGGCGCGCGACGCCGCGCAGGCCGAGCCCGCGGCGCCCGCCGCCGGCACCGCCGCGCCGGCGGCGAGCGCGCCGCAGCCCGGGGGCGAGCAGTCCTCCGTCGACCGCCCCGCGGCCGGCGCCGCCGAGCGGTCCGCCGACCAGGAGAAGGCCGAGCACCGCGCGGACGACACCAGCGCCCCCGCCGACAGCGAGAAGGAGTCGTGATGGCCGACGCGACCACCCTGACCCCGGTCCTGAGCGACCGGTGGGACGCCGACCGCCCGTGGGACCTCGGCACGTACGAGTCCCGCGGCGGCTACCGCGGGCTGCGCCGGGCCCTGACGATGGACGCCGCCGACGTGGTGACGACCGTCAAGGACTCCGGCCTGCGCGGCCGCGGCGGCGCCGGCTTCCCGACCGGCATGAAGTGGGGCTTCCTGCCCGCGCCGGACGGCGGCCCCCGCTACCTGGTCGTCAACGCCGACGAGTCCGAGCCGGGCACCTGCAAGGACATCCCGCTGATGCTGGCGGACCCGCAGCTGCTGGTCGAGGGCGTGGCGATCACCTCGTACGCGATCGGCTGCCACCACGCGTTCATCTACCTGCGCGGTGAGGTGGTGCACGTCTACCGCCGGCTGCTGCACGCGGTCGAGCAGGCGTACGCGAAGGGCTACCTGGGCACGAACATCCTGGGCAGCGGCTACGACCTCGACGTCACGGTGCACGCCGGCGCCGGCGCGTACATCTGCGGCGAGGAGACCGCGCTGCTCGACTCGCTCGAGGGCCGGCGCGGCCAGCCGCGCCTCAAGCCGCCGTTCCCCGCCGTCGCGGGCCTGTACGCCCGGCCGACCGTCGTGAACAACGTCGAGTCGATCGCCTCGGTGCCCGGCATCGTGGTCGGCGGCTCGGACTGGTTCCGCGCGATGGGCACCGACCGGTCGCCCGGCCACGGCCTGTTCTCGCTGTCCGGCCACGTGCAGCGCCCGGGCCAGTACGAGGCGCCGCTCGGCATCACCATGCGCGAGCTGCTGGCCATGGCCGGCGGCGTCCGCGAGGGCCACGAGCTGAAGTTCTGGACCCCGGGCGGCTCGTCGACCCCGATCTTCACCGCGGAGCACCTCGACGTCCCGCTCACCTACGAGGAGGTCGGCGCCGCCGGCTCGATGCTCGGCACCCGCGCGCTGCAGGTGTTCGACGACTCGGTGTCGGTGGTCAAGGCCGTCTCGCGGTGGACGCAGTTCTACAAGCACGAGTCGTGCGGCAAGTGCACCCCGTGCCGCGAGGGCACGTTCTGGCTCGCGCAGGTGCTCGCCCGCCTGGAGGCGGGCCAGGGCACGTCGGGGGACATCGACCTGCTGCTCGACCTGTGCGACAACATCCTCGGCAAGGCGTTCTGCGCCCTGGGCGACGGCGCGACCAGCCCGATCACCTCGGCGATCCAGTACTTCCGGGAGGAGTTCGAGGCGGGCACCCACACGCCCGCCGACGTGCTGTTCCCGCCGGAGCGCGCCTCGCTCTTCCCCTACACGCCGCGCCGCAGCGGCCAGCTCGCGGGAGCCCACTGATGACCGTGACCGCACCGAAGCCGCCCGCAGCGGGCCAGGCGCCCGAGCCGAAGCCGGACGGCGTCACCTTCACCATCGACGGCATCGAGACCACCGTGCCGAAGGGCACCCTGGTGATCCGCGCCGCGGAGCAGCTCGGCATCCAGATCCCGCGGTTCTGCGACCACCCGCTGCTGGCCCCGGCCGGCGCCTGCCGGCAGTGCCTCGTCGAGGTCTGGGCCCCCGGCCGCGACGGCAAGGTCGCGAAGATGCCGAAGCCGCAGGCCTCCTGCACGCTGACCGCGACGCCCGGCATGGACGTCCGCACGCAGCGCACCTCCGCCGAGGCGGACAAGGCGCAGCACGGCGTGATGGAGCTGCTGCTCATCAACCACCCGCTGGACTGCCCGGTCTGCGACAAGGGCGGCGAGTGCCCCCTGCAGAACCAGGCGATGTCGAACGGCCGCAGCCAGACCCGGTTCGTCGACATCAAGCGGACGTTCCCGAAGCCGATCGCCGTCTCGACGGAGATCCTGCTCGACCGCGAGCGGTGCATCCTCTGCCAGCGGTGCACCCGGTTCTCCCGGGAGATCGCGGGCGACCCGTTCATCGACCTGCAGAAGCGCGGGGCGATGCAGCAGATCGGCCGGTTCGACGCCGACGTGCTGGGCTTCGCCGGCGCGGGGGTCGAGGGCGAGGACGGGGCGGCCGACGGCACGCTGGCGTTCGACGACCGGGTGTTCCTCGGCGCCGACATCCCGGTCGGCCCGGCCGAGGACGACGAGTCGGGGTCGCCGTTCGCCTCGTACTTCTCGGGCAACACCGTGCAGATCTGCCCGGTCGGCGCGCTGACCGGCGCGGCCTACCGGTTCCGCGCCCGCCCGTTCGACCTGGTGTCGACGCCGGGCGTGGCCGAGCACGACTCGTCCGGCGCGGCCATCCGCGTCGACCACCGGCGCGGCGTCGTGCTGCGCCGGCTCGCGGGGGAGGACCCCGAGGTCAACGAGGAGTGGATCACCGACAAGGACCGGTTCGCCTTCACCTGGCAGTCCGCCGCCGACCGGATCACCACCCCGCTGGTGCGGGACCGGGCCGAGGACGGCACCCGCGGCGAGCTGCACCCCGCGTCCTGGGCCGAGGCCCTGGAGGTCGCGGCGCACGGCCTGGCGCAGGCCCGCGAGGCCGGCGGCGTGGGCGTGCTGCCCGGCGGCCGGCTGACCGTCGAGGACGCCTACGCGTACGGCAAGTTCGCCCGCGTGGTGCTCGGCACCAACGACGTCGACCTGCGCGCCCGGCCGCACTCGGACGAGGAGCTCGCGTTCCTCGGCCACGCGGTCGCCGGCACCGGCCTGGGCGTCACGTTCCGCGACCTGGAGGCCGCGCCCACCGTCCTGCTCGCCGGCCTGGAGGCCGAGGAGGAGGCGGGCGTCGTGTTCCTGCGGCTGCGCAAGGGCGTGGTCGCGGGCCGCACGACGGTGCACGCCGTCGCCCCGCTGGCCAGCCGCGGGCTGGAGCGCCTGGACGGGACGCTGCTGCGCGCCGCCCCGGGCACCGAGCCCGAGGTGCTGGACGCGATCGGCTCCGGCGACCTCGCCGACCTGGGTGCCGCGCTCGGCGGCGCCGGCGCGCTGATCCTGGTGGGCGAGCGCCTGGCCGCGGTGCCCGGCGCGCTGTCCGCGGTGCTCCGGCTGTCCGGCCGCACCGGCGCCCGCGTCGCGTGGATCCCGCGCCGCGCGGGCGAGCGCGGCGGCGTCGAGGCCGGCGCCCTGCCGACCCTGCTGCCCGGCGGCCGCCCGGTCGTCGACGCCGCGGCCCGCGTGGACGTGGCCGCCGCCTGGGACGTCGAGCACCTGCCCGCCGAGGCGGGCCGCGACACCAGCGCGATCCTCGCGGCCGCGACGGACGGCACGCTCGGCGGCCTGCTGGTCGGCGGCGTTGACGTGCGCGACCTGCCCGACCCGGCCGCCGCCCGCGCGGCGCTGGCCGCCGCCGGCTTCGTCGTCTCGCTGGAGGTGCGGTCCTCCGAGGTCACCGCGCTCGCCGACGTCGTGCTGCCGGTCGCCCCGCCCGTGGAGCGGCCCGGCACGTTCGTGTCCTGGGAGGGCCGCGTGCGGCCGTTCCCGCAGGCGCTCACCTCGACCGCGATGCCGGACCACCGCGTCCTCGACGCGCTGGCCGACGAGCTCGGCGTGACCCTGGGCCTGCGCACCGTGTCCGAGGTGCACGCCGACGCCGACCCGCTGACCGGCGAGTGGGACGGCGCGCGCGTCGCCGCCCCGGCCGTCGCGGCCGCCGAGCCGCCGGCCGTCGCCGCGGGCCACGCGGTGCTGGCGTCCTGGCACCAGCTGCTCGACGCCGGCCGGCTGCAGGACGGCGAGCCGTTCCTGGCCGGCACCGCCAAGCGCCCGGTCGCCCGGCTGTCGCCCGCGACCGCCGCGGCCGCGGGGGTGCTCGACGGCGCGCTGCTGACCGTCGCCACCGACGCCGGGTCGATCACGCTGCCGGCCGTCGTCACCGACATGGCCGACCACGTCGTCTGGCTGCCCACCGCCTCGGCGGGAAGCCAGGTCCGGGACGCGCTGCGCGCGGTGCCGGGCGACCTGGTCCGGGTCGGGCCGGCGCCGGCCGAGCCCGTCGGCCCCGCCGACGGGACCGCCACCGACGAGGAGGTGACCGCGTGACCGCGTCGCTCGCGGCCGTGCTGCCCACCGCCCTGCCCGCCGTGCTCCCCGCCGCCGCGGCGGACGGCGGCGCGGCGGACTTCAGCCAGGACGTGTTCTGGGTCTGGCTGCTCAAGGCCGTCGGCATCCTGGTGTTCCTGCTGCTCAGCGTGCTCATCGCCATCTGGTTCGAGCGCCGCGTCGTCGGCCGGATGCAGCTGCGCCCGGGCCCGAACGTGCACGGCCCGTTCGGCCTGTTCCAGTCGCTCGCCGACGCGATGAAGCTCCTGCTCAAGGAGGACGTCACCGTCAAGGCGGCCGACAAGCTGGTCTACCTGGTGGCGCCGTTCATCGCGGTGTTCTGCTCGCTGCTCACCATGGCGGTCATCCCGTTCGGCCCCGAGGTGTCGATCTTCGGCGTGCTCACGCCGCTGCAGCTGACCGACTTCCCGGTCGCGGTGCTCTACATCCTGGCCTGCGCCTCGGTCGGCGTGTACGGCATCGTCCTCGGCGGCTGGTCGTCCAACTCGACCTACCCGCTGCTCGGCGCCGTGCGGTCCACCGCGCAGGTCATCTCGTACGAGCTCGCGATGGGCCTGTCCCTGGTCAGCGTGTTCATCCTGGCCGGGTCGATGTCGACGTCCGAGATCGTCGCCTCGCAGACCACGATCTGGTGGCTGATCCCGCTCGCGCCGGCGTTCGTCATCTACGTCATCTCGATGGTCGGCGAGACCAACCGGCTGCCGTTCGACCTCCCCGAGGCCGAGGGCGAGCTGGTCGGCGGCTACACCACCGAGTACTCGTCCATGAAGTTCGCGTGGTTCTTCCTGGCCGAGTACATCAACATGCTCAACGTCTCGGCCGTCGCGACCACGCTGTTCTTCGGCGGCTGGCGCGCCCCGTGGCCGCTGTCCTGGATCGGCGACGGCGTGCTGAACACCGGCTGGTGGCCGCTGCTGTGGTTCGTCGCCAAGGTGTGGCTGTTCATGTTCCTGTTCGTGTGGATCCGCGGCACGCTGCTGCGGTTCCGGTACGACCAGTTCATGAAGTTCGGCTGGAAGGTGCTGATCCCGTCGGCGCTGGTCTGGCTGGTCTGCGTCGCGGTCGTCCAGGGCGTCCGCCAGTTCGGCGGCGCGGACGTCATGGCGATGCTGCCCTGGCTCGGCGGCGCGATCCTCGTGGTCGTCGCGCTGTCGTTCCTCATCCCGGAGAAGAAGGCCGCGCCGGAGCCGGCGCCGTCGGACGAGCCGTTCGACGCGTTCGCCGGGGGCTTCCCGGTGCCGCCGCTGCCCGGCCAGAGCCTGCCGCCGTCCCCGCGCGCCGCACGGCGCGAGGCTCAGGCGCCCGCGTCGCCCGCCCTCGTCGGCGGCCCCGCGCCGGGCGACCAGGGCGCGGACGGCGACGCCCCCGAGTCCCCCACCCAGGAGGTGCCGCGTGGCTGACACGCCGGACAAGTCCGTCGAGCGGACGGGGGGCGGTGGCGAGGTCGCCCGGCCCGCCACGGTCCGCCCGTACGAGTCGCTGATCCCGAAGCGGAGCCCGGTCGCCGACGCGCTCGCGCCCGCCGCCGGGTTCGGTGTGACGATCAAGAACTTCTTCAGCCGGACGGTCACCGAGCAGTACCCGTTCGAGACGGCGCCCGTGAAGCCGCGGTTCCACGGCCGGCACCAGCTCAACCGGTACCCGGACGGCCTGGAGAAGTGCATCGGCTGCGAGCTGTGCGCGTGGGCCTGCCCCGCGGACGCGATCTACGTCGAGGCGTCGGACAACACCCCCGAGAAGCAGATGTCGCCCGGGGAGCGGTTCGGCAGCGTCTACCAGATCAACTACCTGCGCTGCATCTTCTGCGGCCTGTGCATCGAGGCCTGCCCGACGCGCGCGCTCACCATGACCAACGACTTCGAGCTGGCGGGCCCGACCCGCGAGGGCCTGATCTACGAGAAGCAGGACCTGCTCGCGCCGCTGGCCGAGGGGATGCTCGCCGCGCCGCACCCGATGGTCGAGGGCACGACCGACACCGAGTACTACCGCGGCGAGGTCACCGGCCCGACCCCCGCGCAGGTCGACTGGGTCGCCGAGCAGCGCCCGGACGACCCGACGCTGGAGGCCGCGCGCCGCCGCACCGGCGGGACGTCCGCGCCCGCGACCGCGTCGGCCGAGGCGCCCGCGCCCGTGGGGCGGGAGCCCCGATGACCCCGTCGACCGCCGAGACGGTCCTGTTCTGGGTCCTGGCCCCGATCATGGTGCTGGCCGCGTCCGGCCTGCTGTTCGCCCGCAAGGCCGTGCACGCCGCGCTCTGCGTCATCACCGTGATGATCTCGCTCGCGTTCCTGTACGTCGCCCAGGAGGCGCCGTTCCTCGGCGTCGTCCAGGTGGTCGTCTACACGGGCGCCGTCATGATGCTGTTCCTGTTCGTGCTCATGCTGGTCGGCGTCGACGCCTCGGACTCCCTGGTCGAGACGCTGAAGGCGCAGCGGTGGGTCGGCTGGCTGGGCGCGCTCGGCCTGGGCGTGGTGCTGGTCGGCGTCGTCGGCCGGGCCACCTACCCGTCCGCGGTCGGGCTCGCCGAGGCCAACGCCCCCGGCAACCCGACCGGCGTCGCGCGGATCATCTTCGGGCAGCACGTGTTCGGCCTCGAGGTCGTCGGCGCCCTGCTGGTGACCGCCGCGCTCGGCGCGCTGGTCCTCACGCACCGGCAGCGCCTCAAGCCGCTGGTCAAGCAGCCCGAGCGCGCCGCGGCCCGCGTGGCCGCCGGCGCCCGGCTCACCCCGCTGCCCGCCCCGGGCGTGTACGCGCGGCACAACGCGATGGACGTGCCCGCGCTCGACCCCGACGGCCGGCCGATCGAGGACTCCGTGCCCCGCGTGCTGCGGATTCGCGGCCAGGAGGCCGGGACGGCCGAGTACCGCGCGGACACCTACCGGCGCGCGGTCACGGCGGTGCTCGCCGAGCGCGGCACCCCGGCCACGGACGCGGAGGTCGACGCGGCCCTCGGGACCGTCGAGGACGACCCGCGGCCCGCCGCGGCACCGCCCGGGACCACCACCGGCCCCACGGCGGACATCGACCTCGGCGGCGGCTCGACCCGGACGGAGACCGAGCGGTGACCCTCACGAACTACCTGGTGCTCTCCGGGATCCTGTTCTCGATCGGCGCCGCGACGGTGCTGCTGCGCCGGAACGCGATCATCGTGTTCATGGGCGTCGAGCTCATGCTCAACGCGACCAACCTGGCGCTGGTGACGTTCTCCCGGCTGCACGGCGACCTGACCGGCCAGGTCATGGCGTTCTTCGTCATGGTCGTGGCCGCCGCGGAGGTGGTCGTCGGGCTGGCGATCATCGTGTCGATCTTCCGCACCCGGAAGTCGGCCTCGGTCGACGACATCAACCTGCTGAAGAGCTGAGGGGACTGTGGACGTGAACTCCCTCGCCCCGCTGCTGGTGGCGGTGCCGCTGGCGAGCGCGGCGGTGCTGCTGCTGCTCGGGCGGCGCTCCGACCGCTGGGGCCACTGGCTCGGCCTGCTGGCGTCGACCGCGGCGTTCGTCGTGGGCGCGCTGCTGCTGGTCGAGCTGCTGGGCCGGCCGGCGGACGACCGGTCGATCCGGGTGCACCTGTTCGACTGGATCTCAGCGGGACGGTTCGACCTGTCGGCCGGGCTGCTGGTCGACCCGCTGTCGCTCACCTTCGTCCTGCTGGTGACGTTCGTCGGCTCGCTGATCCACCTGTACTCGGTCGCGTACATGGCGCACGACGCCGCCCGCCGCCGGTTCTTCGCCTACCTGAACCTGTTCATCGCGGCGATGCTGATCCTGGTCCTCGCGGACTCCTACCTGCTGCTGTTCGTCGGCTGGGAGGGCGTCGGCCTGGCCTCGTACCTGCTCATCGGGTTCTGGAACCACCACACGCCGTACGCGGTCGCCGCCAAGAAGGCGTTCGTCGCCAACCGCGTCGGCGACATCGGCCTCCTGGTCGCGCTCATGCTCATGTTCGCGACGTTCGGCTCGGTGGACTTCGCGTCGGTCTCCGCGGGCATCGACGGCGGGCTGGCGTCCACCGCCACGCTCACCGCGACGGGCCTCATGCTGCTGCTCGCGGCGTGCGGCAAGTCGGCGCAGTTCCCGCTGCAGTCCTGGCTCGGCGACGCGATGGCCGGCCCCACCCCGGTGTCCGCGCTCATCCACGCGGCGACGATGGTCACCGCCGGCGTCTACCTGATCGTCCGGTCCGCGCCCGTGTTCGAGGGCGCGCCCACCGCGCAGCTCGTCGTCACGGTCGTCGGCGCGATCACCCTGGTGTTCGGGGCGGTCGTCGGCTGCGCGAAGGACGACATCAAGAAGGCGCTCGCCGCGTCGACGATGTCCCAGATCGGCTACATGGTGCTCGCCGCCGGGCTCGGGCCGGTCGGGTACGCGTTCGCGATCTTCCACCTCGTGACCCACGGCTTCTTCAAGGCCGGCATGTTCCTCGGCGCCGGGTCCGTCATGCACGGGATGGACGACCAGACCGACATGCGCCGGTTCGGCGCGCTGCGGAAGTACATGGTCATCACCTGGGTGACCTTCGGCCTCGGCTGGCTCGCGATCCTCGGCGTCCCGCCGTTCTCCGGCTTCTGGTCGAAGGACAAGATCATCGAGTCCGCGTTCGTGGTGCCCGAGGGCGCCGGCGAGTGGCGGGCCTGGCTGTTCGGCGCGGTCGCGCTG
>NZ_DASQCJ010000140.1:0-5735 GCF_035634735.1 Cellulomonas sp. | reverse complement strand
CGCTCAGGTCGGCGGCCGCTCCCCGCGGTACTCCGGCAGCCGCGGGTCGCGCCGCACGCGGCGGTACTCGCTGACCGCGACGACCACCCCGCACGCGATCACCACGGCCACGCACACCCAGAACAGCCCGGGCACCGGGTCGAGCGACCGGGTCACCACCACGCCGACCAGGGCGACCCCCGCGAGGACCGTGACCGCCTTCGACGCCGGCGTCATGTCCCGGATGCGGCGCCCCTCCTCGTGGAAGTCGGGCTGCCGGCCCGCGGTCGCGCGGCGCACGACGACCCGGGTCAGCAGCACGACGCCGAAGATGACCACGATGCTGACCAGGCCCCACGGGTCGAACCTCACGGCGGTCCTCCTCGGCTCCGGGTGCGCGTGCCGGCATCGTGGCGCGGGCGCAGCGCGTCGGCAACCGGGGCACCGGGGCGGGCCGCGGCGCGCGGGCCTACCCTCGACCCGACGACCCGCTGCGACGAGGGGGCCCCGGCGATGAGGCTGACGACGACCACGCACGTCTCGGTGGACGGCGTGCTGCAGGGCATGGGCGGCTCCCGCGAGGACACGCGCGGCGGCTTCACGCGCGGCGGGTGGGCGCTCGGCACCGGCGACCCCGCGGTCGGCGACCTGGTCGCCGCCGAGTACGGCGCCGCCGCGGCGTTCCTGCTCGGCCGGCGCACGTACGAGAACTTCGCCGGGTACTGGGGCGCGTTCGCGGACCCCGGGTCGCACCCGGTCGCCGCCGCGCTGCACGACCGGCCGAAGTACGTCGCCTCCACCACGCTGACCGACCCGGCGTGGGCCGGCACGACGGTCCTGGCGGGGGACCTCGCCGCGGCGGTGGGCCGGCTGCGGGCGGAGGGCGACGGCGACCTGCTGGTTCCGGGCAGCGGCGTCCTGGTCCGCTGGCTGCTCGCGCACGGCCTGGTCGACCGGATGACGCTGCTGGTCCACCCGGTGGTCGTGGGGCAGGGCGTCCGGCTGTTCCCGCAGGACGGCCCCGACCTCCGCCTGACCCTGGTGCGGTCCACGACGACGCCCGGGGGCGTCACCGTGCAGACGTACGAGCCCGCGGGCCGGCCGGAGTACGCCGGGTCGGCGCCGCACCCGGACGCCTGACCGTCGGGGACCGGGGGTGGACGGGACGCCTGGCACCGCCGCCCGGCGCGCGGGCGCGCTCCGCCGGCGCGGCGCGGGTCAGGCCGGCAGGTCGGCGCGCTCCCGGGGCCGGTCCGCCGCCGGGTCGGCGGGCCCACCGCGGCCGGGGGTGCGGGCCGCCGGGGTCAGGAAGGTCGCGGCGGCCACCAGGACCAGCACCAGGATCAGCGCGTGCCGCAGCCCGAAGTGGTCGCCGAGGAAGCCGAGCGCGGGCGGGCCGACGAGGAACGCCACGTACCCGATGGTCGCGGCGAGCGAGACCCGCGCGGTCGCGTCCTCGCCGGGCGCCGCCGTGTCGCCGGCCGCGGACAGCGCGACCGGGAACCCGAGCGACGCGCCGAGGCCCCAGAGCACGGCGGCGGCCCCGGCCACGGCCTGGTGGTCGACGAAGATCACGAGCGCCAGCCCGACCGCGCCGACGACGGCGCTCACCGCGAGCACGGCGGCGCGCCCGTACCGGTCGACGAACCGCCCGCCGACGAACCGGCCGAGCGTCATCGCGGCGGCGAACGCGGCGTACACCGCGGACCCCAGGGCGGCGTCGAACCCGTGGCCGTCGACCATGACCAGCGGCAGCCAGTCGTTGGCGGTGCCCTCGGCCAGCGCGAGCGCCAGGATGACGCCGCCGATCATGACGAGGCGGGTGTCGCGCCACACCGGGCGCCGCACGGTCGCCGGGGAGCCGGAGCCCGCGGTGCCGGGCCCCGCGGTTCCGGCGGCCTCCCCGCCGGCGGCCCGGACCCCGACGCCCGCCGGGATCACCCGGATCGCCGGGACCAGCGCCAGCGCCACGACGACCGCCACCACCGCCAGGTGCGCCAGGACCGGGAAGCCGACCGCCGTCAGCACCATGCCCGCCAGCGCGCCGACGACGGTGCCGAGGCTGAAGCAGCCGTGCATCGCGGGCATGGTCGAGCGACCCAGCCCGCGCTCGACCTCCGCGCCCTCGACGTTCAGGGCGATCTCGCCCCCGCCCATGCCGAGCCCGAACAGCGCGAGCCCGGCCGCGACCACCGGCCCCGACCCGAGCGCCGCCCCGACGCCGATCACGGCGGCGCCGAGGGCGACGGAGAGCGTCCCGGCCAGCATCACCGGGCGGGTGCCGCGCCGCGAGACCAGGGCGCCCGACGACAGGATGCCGACCATCGACCCGGCGGACAGGCCGAACAGGATCAGGCCCATCTCGGCGGTCGAGGCCCCGACCAGGTCGCGCACGTCGGGCGTGCGGGTGACCCAGGACGCGATCGTGAGGCCGGGCAGGAAGAACAGCAGGAACAGGGCGTTCCGGCGCGCGGTGAGGCTGGCGGGCACGGGCGGTTCTCCTCGGGCGGCTGGGCGAGACTGTACGAGCGTACACACTTCCGGGTGCGCCTCCGTCGGGGAGGATGGGCGCATGAGCGGCACGCGGCGGGAGGTCCCCAACGACCCGGGGCGCCGGGAGCGCATCCTCGACGCGGCGCTGGACGTCGTCGCCGCCGAGGGCGTGCACGGCACGACGCACCGCCGCATCGCGGCGCGCGCCGGCGTGCCGCTCGGCTCGCTCACCTACTACTTCGCGGGGCTCGACGAGATCCTCGCCGAGGCGTTCGCCCGGCTCGTGGACGCGATGTCGGCGTTCTACGGCCGGACGCTCGGCACCGCCGAGACCCGCGAGGAGGCCGAGGCGGCCGTCGTCGAGCTGATCTGCGGCCCGGCGTACGCGTCCGAGCGCGAGATGACCCTCATCTTCGAGATGTACGCGTACGCCAACCACGACCCGGCGGTCCAGGCGCTCGCGCGCGACTGGGTCCTGCGCAGCCGCGACACGCTGTCCCGGCACTTCCCGGAGGACGTGTGCCGGGCGCTCGACGTGCTCGTGGAGGGCTGGCCGATCCACCGCAGCTTCGACGCGGCGCCGACCGACCGGGCGCTCGTGGCGGCGACCGTGCGCGCGATCGTCGCGGGGCTGTCGGACCGGGCCTGACCGCGGGTCGCCCGGCGTCGGGCGGCCGCGACCGCCCGCGCCCCGTGCCGCCGCCCGCGCTTCCGTGCCTCCGCCCGCGCCCACCGGCCGCGGCGGACGTACCGTCGGGCGCATGACCACCGCCGGCCCGCGCGCCGAGCGCCTGCGCCTGGCCGTCGAGCGGGACGGGGCCCGGTGCGTCTGGTGCGGGCGCGCGTTCGGCCCGCTCGTGCCGCCGACCCGGGAGCACCTGGTGCCGCGCGCCAAGGGTGGGCCGTCGTGGCTCGAGAACGAGGTGCCCGCGTGCCGCCGGTGCAACGCCGAGCGCGGGCACCGCGGCGTCGTCGAGTGGCTCGAGGAGTGCGGGCGCCGCGGCTGGGAGCCGGACGGCGCGGCGGTGGCGCGCTCGCTGGACGCGCTCGCGGCGGCGATCGCGGAGCGGGGCGGGCAGCGCCGGGCGCGCGCGTACGTGGCGGCGCAGCTCCGGCGGCTGCGCCGCTGACACCAGGCGGTTCACGTCCGGCCGGCCCCCGTGGCGTGCCAGGGTGGACGCGTGCCGTCGTCGCTGCTCCGCTGGGTGGACCGCGTGAACGCCGCGCACCCGTGGAGCCACAACGACGCCTACCGCCGCTGGGTGCTGCGCCGGGTGCCCCGCGGCGCCGTGCGCGTGCTCGACGTCGGCTGCGGCACCGGCGGCCTGGTGCGGGCGCTGGCCGCGCGCGGGGCCGCGGCGCACGGGGTCGACGCCGACCCGCCGACGGTGGCGACGGCGCGGGCGCTCTCGGCGGGGCTCCCGGGTGCGACCTTCGCCGTCGCGGACGCGCTGCGCGTGGGCCCGCGGCCCCCGGGCGCCGACCGCCCGGGCTACGACGCCGTCACCGCGGTGGCGGTGCTGCACCACCTGCCGATGGCCGAGGCCCTGTCCCGCTGGCGGGCGTTGCTCCGGCCCGGCGGGGTGCTGGTGGTGGTCGGCTGCTACCGCGGGGCGACCCGGCGGGACCGCGCGGCGTCCGCGCTGGCGGTCCCGGTGAACCTCGTCGTCGGGCTGCTGCTCGGCCGCCGGGCCGCGGCCGCACGGGTCGCGATGGCCGCGCCGACCCGGGAGGCCGACGCCACCCTCGCGGACGTGCGCGCGGCGGCGGCCCGGCTGCTCCCTGGCGCCCGGGTGCGGCGGCGGCTGTTCTGGCGGTACACGCTGGTGCACCGCGAGCCGGCCTGATCGCGCCCGGCCGGGCCGCGCGCGGCACCAGGCACGACCGCCCCCGTCATCGCAGCGGCCAGGCCGCCCAGCCGTCCGGCACCGCCCCGAGCAGCCGCCGCGCCTCGCGCACCCGGCGCCGACCCGCGCGGTCCGGCGCCGCCCCGCCGCCCGAGGTGGACCGGTCTCCCGCGCGCAGCGCGTGCCCGGTGCCGGACCGCGTCACCCACTCCCGGTACCCGCCGCCGACCACCGCCGCGACGTGCCACTCCAGGTCGTCCGCGACGCCGGACCAGGACTCGTCGCACGCGTCGCAGCCGCACACCGGGAACGGGAAGTCCTGCAGCAGCCCGGCGTGGAGGACGACGCCCGGGTACGCCGTCCACACGACGGTGAGGGTCGCGGAGGTCGACCGTCGCGGGACGAGCCGCACGGCACGCACGGGCTCCGCCACGGGGAACCCCAGGTCGTCCGCGCACCCCGGGTCGTCCGTGACGTCGACCGCGTACCGCGCCCCGAGGTGCCGGACCAGCGCGTCGGCGACCTCGTGCAGCGGCGCGAACCGCCCCGGGTGGCTGTCGACGCCGTACGCCTCCGCCGGCGGGCCGTCGGGCCACCGCTCCCCGTACGGCACCGGCCGCCCGGCGGCGTCGACCGGCGCCGGCGCGCGGACCGCCGGGCGCGTGTAGCCGGTCAGCGGCACGGTCGCCTCCCCCGGGGTCGGTCCGGCACCGGGCGGGCCGGGATCCGTCGCACGCTACGCGCCGGCACCGGCACCGGTGCCCGCGCGGTCCGCGGCACGCACCAGAGCGACGTCGTCCTCGGTCACCCGCAGCAGGTCGCCCGGGCAGAGCCCCTCGTCCAGCTCGACGACCCGGCCGTCGGCGTACGAGACCGCGACCGGGGCCGCGTAGCACTCGGTGACGTCGAGCAGCACGGCGCCGCCGTCGGGCGTGACCTCCGACCGCTCGTCGTCGGCGAGCCGGACCGTCACGTCCGCCCCGGCGCGGTTCTCGATCTCGATGTCCTGGCCCGCGGCGCAGCCGGCGAGGGCGAGCAGCCCGACGACGACCCCCGCCACTGCTGCACCCCGGCCTGCCCGCATCGCGCCCTCCCCCGGCTCCGCGCCCCGTCGGGGCACCGACGCCCCGACCAGGGCGTCCCCGCCGACGGTAGGCGCCGGGCCGCGGCGCCGTCGGCCCGTTCCTGTGCCGATCCTGTGCGGATCCGGCGCGCGGGTGCCGCGTGCCGGTCCGGGGCGCGGGTGCGGACGCGCACCCCGCGGTGTGACGTACAGCACACCGTGCAGCGACCAACGGCCCGACCACGCGGCTGCTCCGAGGAGCAGCATCGGGAACGGCGGCGACGGCGCCGCCACCGCGGCCGACGTCCCCCGTCTCGGGGCTCGCCGGCCCCCGACGCGAGGAGGACGCGATG
>NZ_DASQCJ010000139.1:0-7151 GCF_035634735.1 Cellulomonas sp. | reverse complement strand
GCCCGAGATCGGTGCTTCCAGCCACCGATCTCGTCCCGAACCACCGACCTCGCCGCGGACGCCCTGGCCGGTCGCACGCCGAGATAGGACCGTCGCGCCGAGATAGGGCCCCGGACGGTCCTACTTCGGCGCGGAGGTCCTATCTCGGGGTGGGGCGGCCGGACCGCCGGGCTGCCGCCCGGCCGCCGCCGAGATCGGCGGTTCTGCCCGAGATCGGTGGTCCCACCCACCGATCTCGGCGCGAACCACCGATCTCGGCGCATCTCGCGTCGCCCGCACACCGGCCGACGCGCCCCGCGCCCGGGCGCGACGACGCCCGCCGCACCCCCGGAGGGTGCGACGGGCGTCGTCGTGGTCGAGCGGCCCGCGCGTCAGCCCGCGCGGCCCCGCGTCACGGCGCCGGCGGCGCCGCCGGGCCGGGCTGCGCCGGCGGCTCGGGCTGGACCGGCGGCAGCTGGCCCTCGCCGGCGTCCCGCTGCTCGCGCCGCGTCGCGCCCGGCTGCGGGCGCTGCCCGGCCTCGGCGACCGGGTCGAACGGCCGGCCGCTGAACGTGCCGGCGCTGGTCGCGTCCGCCGTGGCGGCCTCGGACTCCCGCCGGGCCTCGGCGAGCGCCTCCTTCGGGTCGGTCAGCGCGACCGGCGGCAGGTCGTCGGGGCCGAGCGGGGACTCGCCCCGCGCCCGGCCCGACGAGCCCGCGGCGTCGCCCTCGGCCGCACCCGCGCCCCCGGCGCCGCCGAACGCGCCCGCGAAGCCCTGGGTGAACTGGCCGAGCATGCCGGTCAGCTCGGACGGCACGATCCACACCTTGTTGGCCGGCGTCGCCGCGAGCTTCGGCAGCGCCTGCAGGTACTGGTACGCCAGCAGCTTCGGGTCGGCGTCGCCGCGGTGCACGGCGTCGAAGACCTGGAGGATCGCGCGGGACTCGCCCTCGGCGGTGAGGATCGCCGACTGCGCGGCACCCTCGGCCCGGAGGATCGCGGCCTGCTTCTCACCCTCGGCGGTGAGGATCTGGGACTGCTTGACGCCCTCGGCGGTGAGGATCGCGGCGCGGCGGTCGCGCTCGGCGCGCATCTGCTGCTCCATGGCGCCCTGCACGGAGGCGGGCGGGTCGATGCTCTTGAGCTCGACGCGGTTGACGCGGATGCCCCACTTGCCGGTCGCCTCGTCGAGGACCCCGCGGAGCTGGCCGTTGATCTGGTCGCGGCTGGTCAGCGTCTGCTCGAGGTCCATCGAGCCGATGACGTTGCGCAGGGTGGTGACGGTCAGCTGCTCGATACCCGTGATGTAGTTCGCGATCTCGTACACCGCGGACTTGGGCTCGGTCACCTGGAAGTAGATGACGGTGTCGATGCTCACGACGAGGTTGTCGGAGGTGATCACGGGCTGCGGCGGGAACGACACCACCTGCTCGCGCAGGTCGACGCCCGCACGGACCCGGTCGATGAACGGGATGATCAGGTGCAGGCCGGCGTCCATGGTCCGGTGGTACCGGCCCAGCCGCTCGACGAGCAGCGCGACGGTCTGCGGGACGACCCGCACCGCCCGCGCCAGGGTCACCACGACGAAGATCACGAGGATGGCGAGGAGCACCCACCCCACGATCGTGCCGATGCTCGGGTCGTCCACTGCGTCTCCTCCCAGCCGCGGCCCGGGTGGGGCCGCACGTGCGCGGCGGCGACCGGTCGGCCGCCGCCGTCCGTCAGATGCCCGCGGGGGCGCCGGGCGCGCCCGAGCCGTCGGTCGCGGGCCGGTCACCGGCGGCCTCGACGACCGCCGTGGCGCCGTCGATCCGCGCGACGCGGACCTCGGTGCCGGTGTCGAACGCGGCGCCCACGACGAGCGAGCGCGCGGACCAGACCTCGCCGCCGAGCTTCACGCGGCCGCCGGACGCGTCGGTCGGGGCCACCACGACGGCGGGCCGCCCGACCAGCGCGGCCGAGTTGGTCTCGACCAGCTGGGTGCGCTCGCGCAGCCGGTGCAGCAGGAACGGCCGCAGGGCGAACAGCAGCAGCAGCGCCGCGGCGGCCGCGACGACGATCTGCACCGCCAGCGGGGCGTCGAGCGCCGCGGCGAGCGCGCCGGCCAGGGCGCCGCCCGCGAGCATGAGGAAGATCAGGTCCAGCGAGAACATCTCCGCGACGCCCAGCAGCAGCGCGCCGCCCAGCCACCACAGCCAGTCCATCGTCGGCCCCTCTCAGCCCGGGCGCCCGGGACCGGGCACCACCGTCCGTCACCTCACGTGCGGGCGACCGTCGAGCGGCCGCTCACCACCGATCCTAGACGATCCCTTGACCGACCTGTGAGGAAATCCGGGAGCCTGTCGACCGACCGGACGAACCAGGATGAACCAGGTCAGCGCCGTCCGCGAGCCGTCCAGCGGTCGCCGGACCGCTCGACCTCGAGCGGCGTGCCGAACGCACCGGTGAGGTTGTCGGAGGTGAGGACCTCGTCGACCGGCCCCGCGGCGTGCACCTTGCCGTCGGCGAGGAGCAGCAGGTGCGTGAAGCCGGGCGGGATCTCCTCGACGTGGTGGGTGACCAGCACGAGCGCCGGCGACCGGCGGTCCGCGGCCAGCTCGGCCAGCGCGGCGACCAGCTCCTCGCGGCCGCCCAGGTCGAGCCCCGCGGCGGGCTCGTCGAGCAGCAGCAGCTCCGGGTCGCTCATGAGCGCCCGGGCGATCTGCACCCGCTTGCGCTCGCCCTCGCTCAGCGTGCCGTAGAACCGGTCGGCGAACCGCTCGACGCCGAACGCGGCCATGAGGTCGGCCGCCCGGGACTCGTCGACCTGCTCGTACGCCTCGCGCCACCGGCCGGTCACGCCGTACGCCGCGGTCAGCACGACGTCCTTGACGACCTCGCCGCCGGGGATGCGCTCCGCGAGCGCCGCGCTGGCCAGGCCGATCCGCGGCCGCAGCTCGAACACGTCGACCCGGCCCAGCCGCGAGCCCAGGAGGTCGGCGGTGCCGGACGTCGGGTGCATCCGGCCGGAGGCCACCTGGAGCACCGTGGTCTTGCCGGCGCCGTTGCGGCCCAGCACCACCCAGCGCTCGCCCTCGCGGACCGTCCAGGACAGCCCGTCGAGGATCGTCGTGGTGCCGCGGCGGATGGTCACGTCCTGCAGGTCGAGCACGTCGGTCATGGACACCAGACCCTAGCCGCCCGGAGCGGCCCGGACGTGGACGTACGTTGGTGGCGTGGACCGCACCGCCCTCGCCCTGCCCCGCTCCGTGCGCCTCGCCCTCTGGCTCGACCACGCGGGCGCCGGCGCCGACCCCGTCCAGCGCACCCTCGCCGCCGTCCAGGGCGACGACGAGCCGCACCGGGTCGTCGTCCCCGGCGCCGACGTGCCCGGGCTCGACGACGGCGCGCGGGGCTCGGTGACGCTCGCCGACCTCGTGGCGGCGTGGGCGAGCGGGCCGCGGGTCGTCGCCGCGGTGCTCCCGGCGCCCGGCGACCCCGCGGGCGCGCCGGCGTCGGTGGCCGGCGCGGCGCAGCAGGCCGGCGAGGCCGTGCTCGTGAGCACGCCGGACGGCGACTTCGCCGCGGTGCCGCGGGTGGAGGTGTTCGGCAGCGTCTACGAGGCCGGGCACCTCGTGACGTGGGAGGTGCACCCGGTCGCGCCGTGGCGGACCGCCCTCGTCGGGCACGTCGGCACGCTCGCCGAGGCGGACCGCGAGCTCACCACCGCGCTGACCCGGGCGACCGAGGCGCTGACCACGCTCGACGTCGCCCGCTGGCGGCCGGACGCGGCGGAGAAGATCGCGGCGCTGCGGGACACCCCGGACGCGCGCCGCGTGCTTCCGCCGGGGCTCGACCCGCGCAAGGTGCGGGTGATCGGCTCGGCGCTGCGGCTGCGCGCGATCGTCGACATCGCGGCCGCCGACGACGGCGCGGCGGTGAACCTGTGGCAGGCCGACCAGCGGACCACGGCGCTGCGGGACGTCGACCGGGCGGCGCGCCGCGCGCTGGCGGTCGCGACGCACCCGGCGCACGACGCGCCCGACCCGCGCCGGGGCTGAGGCCCCGACCCCGGCGGCCCCGCCCGCCCCGCGCCTCAGCGCAGGACGGAGCGGTACACCTCGAGCGTCCGGTCGGCGATCGCGTCCCAGGAGAAGTGGTCCTCGACCCGTCGCCGCGCGGCGACGCCCCAGGCCCGCGCGCGCTCCGCGTCGGACACGGCCTCCGCGAGCGTCGCGCCGAGGTCGGCGACGAACCGGTCGGGGTCGACCGGCGTGCCGGTGCCGTCCTGCACCTGCTCGATCGGCACCAGCCACCCGGTGGCCCCGGCGTCGACGACCTCCGGGATGCCGCCCGTCGCGGTGCCGACGACGGGCAGCCCGACCGCCATGGCCTCGAGGTTGACGATGCCCAGCGGCTCGTAGACCGACGGGCAGGCGAACACGGTGCCGGTCGCGAGCACCGCGACGAGCTCGTCCCGCGGCAGCATCCGCTCGATCCACACCACGCCGTCCCGCTTCGCGCGCAGCTGCTCGACCAGCCCGGTGACCTCGGCGAGGATCTCGGGGGTGTCCGGCGCCCCGGCGCAGAGCACGAGCTGCACCTCGGGCGGCAGGGACTCGGCCGCGCGCAGCAGGTAGGGCAGGCCCTTCTGCCGGGTGATCCGCCCGACGAACACCACCGCCGGCCGGTCCGGGTCGATCCCGTTCGCGCGGGCGACGTCCCGGGCCGTGGCCCACTCGTCGTCCGTCTCCGGGCGGCGCCAGCCCGCCAGGTCGATGCCGTTGTGCACGACGCGGACCTTCTCCGGGTCGATCGCGGGGTAGCAGCGCAGGATGTCCGCGCGCATGCCCGCGCTCACGGCGATCACCGCGGCGGCCGACTCGAACGCGGTCTGCTCGGCCCACGACGACAGCACGTAGCCGCCGCCGAGCTGCTCGGCCTTCCACGGGCGCAGCGGCTCCAGGCTGTGCGCCGAGACGACGTGCGGGACCCCGTGCAGCAGCGACGCCAGGTGGCCCGCCAGGTTGGCGTACCAGGTGTGCGAGTGCACCAGGTCGGTCGCCGGCCCCTCCCCCCGGCCCACGCCGTCGACGATCGCCAGGTCCACCCCGAAGGTGGCCAGCGCCGGGTTGGCGTCGCCGAGCGGGGCGGGCACGTCGTAGCCGGTCACGCCGGACTCGTCGCGCGGGCCGTCGAAGCAGTGCACCCGCACGTCGACGCTGCGTCGCAGCACCGCGGCGAGCTCCGCCACGTGGACGCCGGCGCCCCCGTAGACGTGGGGCGGGTACTCCCGGGTCAGCAGGTCGACTCTCACGCGCGACACGCTAGCGCGGAACGGCAAGTTCGCCTCGCCGAGACGCAGGTGGTGGCACTACGGTCGGCACATGGCAGCGCCGCGCATCCTGGCAATCGTCCTCGCAGGTGGAGAGGGCAAGCGGCTCATGCCGCTGACCGCCGCCCGCGCCAAGCCCGCCGTCCCGTTCGGGGGCATCTACCGCCTGGTCGACTTCGCCCTGTCGAACCTCGTGAACTCGCGGTACCTGCACATCATCGTGCTCACCCAGTACAAGTCGCACAGCCTCGACCGGCACGTGTCGAAGACCTGGCGCATGTCGACCCTGCTCGGCAACTACGTGTCCCCCGTGCCCGCGCAGCAGCGGGTCGGCAAGCACTGGTACCTCGGCAGCGCCGACGCGATCTACCAGTGCCTCAACATCCTGGACGACGAGCGGCCCGACATCGTCGTCGTGGTCGGCGCCGACCACGTGTACCGCATGGACTTCTCGCAGATGGTCGACCAGCACATCGCGACCGGCGCCGAGATGACGGTGGCCGGCATCCGGCAGCCGATCGCGATGGCCGACCAGTTCGGCGTCATCGAGACCGCGGCGGACGACCCGACGAAGATCACCGCGTTCCGGGAGAAGCCGGCCGACCCGGTCGGGCTGCCGGACTCCCCCGGCGAGATCCTGGCGTCGATGGGCAACTACGTCGTCAACACCGACGCGCTCATCCGCGCGGTGACCGAGGACGCGGAGAACCCGAGCAGCCGGCACGACATGGGCGGCGACCTGGTCCCCGCGTTCGTCGAGCGCGGCACCGCGGCCGTCTACGACTTCATCAACAACGACGTCCCGGGGTCGACCGACCGGGACCGGCAGTACTGGCGCGACGTCGGGACCCTGGACTCGTACTACGACGCGAACCAGGACCTCATCTCGATCGAGCCGGTCTTCAACCTCTACAACGACGCCTGGCCGCTGTACACGGGCTACACCGGCCTGCCGCCGGCCAAGTTCGTGCACGCCGGCGCCGGGCGCCTGGGCCACGCCGCGGACTCGATCGTGTCCCCGGGCGTGATCGTGTCCGGGGCGACGGTGTCGGGCTCGGTGCTGTCGCCGGGCGTGTACCTGCACTCCTGGGCGCAGGTCACCGACTCCGTGCTCATGGACGGCGTCATCGTCAACCGGTACGCCCAGGTGCACCGCGCGATCCTCGACAAGAACGTCGTGGTGCACGAGCGGGCACGGGTGGGCATCGACCGGGAGCACGACCTGGAGCGCGGGTTCACCGTGACGGAGTCGGGCATCACCGTCGTGCCGAAGGGCGCCGTCATCGAGCTGTGAGCGCGGGCGTGGACGCGTCCGGCACAGGCGGGACGCGTCCCGCTAGCCTGCCCGGGTGAGCCTGCCGCGACCCACCCGCCTCGTCGTCATGGACGTCGACTCGACGCTCATCACCCAGGAGGTCGTCGAGCTCCTGGCCGAGCACGCCGGCTCCCGCGCCGAGGTCGCCGACATCACCGAGCGCGCCATGCGCGGGGAGCTCGACTTCACGGAGTCGCTGCGCGCCCGGGTCGCGACGCTGGCGGGGCTGCCGGTGTCGGTGTTCGAGGCGGTGCTGGCGGAGGTCGTCGTGACGCCCGGCGCCGTCGAGCTCCTCGCGGAGCTGGACCGGCGCGGCTGGCCGGTCGGGCTGGTGTCCGGCGGGTTCGTCGAGGTCGTCGGCCCGCTCGCCGGGCGGCTCGGCATCCCCCGGTTCCACGCGAACGCGCTCGAGGTGGAGCACGGGGCGCTCACCGGGCGGGTGGCGGGCGAGGTCGTCGACCGGGCCGTGAAGGCGCGCACGCTGCGGGAGTTCGCGGCCGGCGCGGGGGTGCCGCTCGACCGGACGGTGGCGATCGGCGACGG
>NZ_DASQCJ010000138.1:0-23859 GCF_035634735.1 Cellulomonas sp. | reverse complement strand
CCGGCGACGGCGACGGGGTTGCGGGCGTCCTCGTCGAGCGGCAGGCCGCCCGAGGGGGTGGACAGCAGCTCGCCGACGGGGTCGGGCGCGGGCCGCCGGGCGTCGTCGGAGATGCGCAGCAGCAGCGCCGCGATGATCCAGTTGGCCAGCAGCGAGGAGCCGCCGTAGGCGAGGAACGGCGTGGTGAGGCCGGTCAGCGGGATGATCCGGGTGATGCCGCCGACCACGACGAAGCACTGGAACGCGATGACGAACGCGAGGCCGGCCGCGAGCAGCTTGCCGAAGCCGTCGCGGACGCCGATGGCGGTGCGCAGGCCGCGCTGGCACAGCACGAGGTAGATCGTGAGGATCGCCATGAGCCCGGTGAGCCCGAGCTCCTCGCCGAGCGACGCGATGATGAAGTCCGACTCGGCGAAGGGCACCAGGTCCGGTCGGCCCTGGCCCCAGCCGGTGCCGAACAGCCCGCCGCTGGCCAGCCCGAACAGGCCCCGCACCAGCTGGCCGGAGCCGCCCGGGGACCGCTCGAACACGTCCTGGTCGAGCGCGTGCAGCCAGATGTGGAACCGCGCCGCGACGTGCCCGAACGCGGTGGTCGCGAAGGCGACGCCGCCGGCGAACATCACCATGCCGATGACGATCCAGGACAGCCGCTCGGTCGCCACGTAGAGCATGGCGACGAACAGGCCGAACAGCAGCAGCGAGGTGCCGAGGTCGCTCTGCAGCACCAGGACGGCGATCGAGGCGGCCCAGACGACGATGATCGGGCCGAGGTCGCGCAGGCGGGGGAGCTGCAGGCCGAGCACCTTGGGGCCCGCCAGCGCGAGCGTGTCGCGGTGCGTCACCAGGTAGCCGGCGAAGAACACGGCCAGCGCGATCTTGGCGAGCTCCGCCGGCTGCAGGGAGAACCCGAGCGCGCGGACCCAGATCCGTGCCCCGTTGATCGTCACGCCCAGGCCCGGGACCAGCGGCAGCACGATGAGCGCCAGGCCGACGACCATCGCGGTGTAGGTGTACCGGCGCAGGGTGCGGTGGTCGCGCAGCACGACGAGGACCACGCACGCGAGCACGACCGAGATGGCCGACCACGCGAGCTGCTTGCCGGCGAACATCTCGGTGCCGCCGCGGGCCTCGCGGGCCAGGTCGATCCGGTAGATCATCGCCAGGCCGATGCCGTTGAGCGCGATCACCGACGGCAGGATCACCGGGTCCGCGTACGGCGCGCGCCAGCGCAGCACGAGGTGCACGACCAGCGCGAGGCCCGCCAGACCCGCGCCGTACCCGAGCACGTCCGCCGGGAGCTCGTCGGTCGCACCCAGCCCGACCAGCGCGTACGCGGCGATCGCGATCGCCAGCGCGAGGACCAGCAGGGCGAGCTCGGTGCCGCGGCCGGCGCGCACGCGGTGCGCCTCCACCGTCGCCATCAGGGGGCCGCCGGGGCGGTGGCGGCCGGGTCCACCGGGGTCGCGGGGGTGGTCGAAGCGGGCGTGGGCGTCGGGCTCGGCTCCGGCTCGGCGTCGGCGGCCAGCGACTCCACGCGCTCGCGGGCGTCGGCGAGCGTCGCGGTGGGGATCGTCTGGTCGAGGCGCTCGCGCACGAACGCGGGCAGGTCGTCGACGGCGACGTCGCTGGTCTCGACGACCTCCGACAGGGACAGCGGGCCGACCGACTGCGGGATGCCGCGGTAGATCGCGACCACGTCGCCGTCCACGCCGACGTAGTACTGGGTCTGGGTCCACCGGTAGAAGCCGAACGCGCCCGCGGCCAGGACCGCGACGGCGAGCACGCTCAGGACGAACCCGCGCACCCGGCGACGCCGGCGTGTGCGCCGCTCGTCGGTGTCGTCCTCCGCGTCGTCGGCCGCGTCCACCACGGCCACGCCGCCGCCGGGCGTGCTCGCCTGGCGGGACAGCTCGGCGGCCCGGGCGGCGGGGCCGTCCTGGGCGGCGGTCGGGCGGTTGCGGGACACGGCGGCCGACCCGACGACCACGGCGTTCGTGGTCGGGCCGGCACCGTCGCGCACGTCGTTGAGCTCGAGCACGTCCGCGACGACCACGGTGACGTTGTCGCCGCCGCCCGCGCGGAGCGCGAGCTGGACCAGGCGCTCGGCGCAGGTGTCGACGTCGGCGAGCTCGTAGAGCGTGCGGGCGATGGTCTCGCCGCTGACGAAGCCCGACAGGCCGTCGGAGCACAGCAGCCAGCGGTCGCCGGCGCGCGCCTCGCGGACGGACAGGTCGGGCGCGATGTCGACGTCGAAGTCGCCGAGCACCCGCATGACGACCGAGCGCTGCGGGTGCGTCTCGGCCTCCTCGGGCGTGATCTTGCCGGTGTTGACCAGGTGCTGCACGAAGGTGTGGTCGGTGGTGACCTGGGTCAGCACGCCGTCCCGGAGCAGGTAGCCGCGGGAGTCGCCGAGGTGCACCATCGCGAGCTTGTTGCCGGCGCGGAGGATGGCGGTGACCGTCGTCCCCATCCCGGCCAGCTCGGGGTTCGACTCCGAGCGGCTGATGATCTCCTCGCGGGCCTCCTCGAGCGCTCGCTCGAGCTCGTCCAGCGCGTCGTCCGGGCCGTGCGACTCGCCGTCCAGCGGCGCGAGGGCGGCGATCGCGACCGACGACGCGACGTCGCCGCCGGCGTGCCCGCCCATGCCGTCCGCGACGACCAGCAGGTGCGGACCGGCGTACGCCGAGTCCTGGTTGTTCGACCGGACCAGCCCGACGTCGGACCGGGCGGCGTACCGCAGCGCGATGCCCACGATCCCCGTTACCCCTGCAGCTCGAGGACGCTCTGGCCGATCCGGATCTGCGCCCCGGCGCGGACCGGGACCGGCGCGGTCACCTTCTGGTCGTCGAGGAAGGTGCCGTTGGTCGACCCCATGTCCTCCACCAGCCACTGGTCGCCCTCGGGGTACACGCGCGCGTGCCGCGACGACGAGTAGTCGTCGTCCAGCACCAGCGTGCACGACGGGGCGCGGCCGATCAGCACCGCCGACGACCCCAGCGGCAGCGTGGTGCCGCGCAGCGGGCCCTCGGTCACGACCAGGCGGGTCGGGCCGGCGCGCCGGCCGCGCGGGCGCTCGGGCGCGGGCGCCGCCGACGGGGCGGTCGCGGGGCCCGCGGCGGGTGCCGTGGCGCGGGGCTTGCGGCGGCTCGTGATCCGGGTGCCGTACAGGTCCCGGCGCAGCACGCCGATCGCGGACAGCACGAAGGCCCACAGGAGCACGAGGTAGCCCAGGCGGAGCAGGGTGACCGTCAGCTCACTCATGCGTGCCTTGCGTGCCGTGGCTCACTCGTCCTGGTCCTGTCCGTCGCCGTCGCCCGTCCAGAACATGATGCGGGTCCGGCCGATGGTGAGCGTGTTCCCGTCCAGGAGTGTCGCGGCCGGGACCTGGTGGCCCTCGACGAACAACCCGTTCGTGGAGCCGAGGTCGGAGGCGACGACGCCCTGGGAGGAGACCCGGATCTCGAGGTGCCGCCGGGAGACGCCCGGGTCGTCCACCACGATGTCGGCCTCCGAGCCGCGGCCGATGACCGTGACCGGGCCGGTCAGCAGGTAGCGCTGGCCGTCGATGTCGATGAGCGGGTGCCGCGGGCTCGGGGCGGCGGTCGTCGCCGGGGCGGCCGCGCCGCGCACCGTCGCCGACTTCACCCGGAACCGGCCGGTCTCGAGGTCCTCGTACTCGTGGAACGCCACCGTGACCGGCCCGACGAACGCGTAGCGCTGGCCCGTCGCGTGCTCCGTGACGTTGGCGGCCAGCTCGTCGGCGAGCGCCTCGGCGCCCCACGCCTCGACCTGGTCGTAGTCGGAGGGCGACAGCTCCAGCGTGAACTCGTTCGGCACGACCGTCCGGTCGCGGCCCACGACCGCGGCCCGGTCGTCGACCTCGCGGCGCAGCGCGCTCGCCAGCTCGACGGGCTTCACCTCGCTGCGGAAGGCCTTGGCGAACGCGGTGTTCACCACGCGCTCCACACCGTGCTCGAACCGGTCCAGGATGCCCACGCCCACCACCTCCTCACCGCACACGCGAACAGTCGGGCGCGAACCTGCACCCGACACACTGCGTCGATGGTAGCCGCGGAGCAGGTCCGGGGGCTCTCCCTGTGGACGACGGGTGTGGCGCGTCCCTGGTGAAGAGGTCGCGGCGGCGTGTGCGCGGGGCGTGGAGGCGGGCGCGCGCGGGCGGCTGGGCGCGGGGCCGGGCGGGGTTCCGGCGGGCTCCCGAGGGGGTGGTCAGGAGGCCCCCCGGAATCGTGTTAATCTTCTGCGGCGCGCGAGTGGCGGAACGGCAGACGCGCTGGCTTCAGGTGCCAGTGTCCGAAAGGGCGTGGGGGTTCAAATCCCCCCTCGCGCACACATGACGGGGAACCCCCGGTCGGAGAGATCCGGCCGGGGGTTCTTCGCGTCCGGGGGTGCCTCGGCCGGGGAGGCCGTCGCGCCGGCCGCCCCGGGGTCAGGCGCTGTCCCGCCAGACGACGGGCGTCTCGAGGAGGATCGCCGCCGGGGACGTCTGCTCGCCGCGGATCTGCGCGAGAACCGACCGGGCCGCGGCGGCGCCGAGGTCGGCGGCGGGCTGGCGGACCGTGGAGAGCTGCGGTGTGCACCGCCGGGCCCACGCGGAGTCGTCGAAGCCGACGAGCCCCACGTCCTCGGGGACGCGTCGGCCCGCGCGCCGCAGGGCGTCGAGCGCGCCCGCCGCGAGGGCGTCGGAGGCCGCGAACACCCCGTCCACGTCCGGCGCGCGGTGCAGCAGCGCAGCCATCGCGGCGGCCCCGGCCGAGTACGAGTACAGCTCGACGGGCTCGACGAGGTCCGGGTCGAACCTGTCCCCGAGCGCCGCGGTGAACCCGGCCAGCCGGTCCGCCCCGGAGTCGCGGTCCAGCGCCGCGGCGATCATGCCGACGCGGCGCCGGCCCGTGGCGAGCAGCCGGGTGGTGATGTCGCGCGCGGACGCGACGTTGTCGATGCCCACCCAGGACTGGTCCTCGAGGTCGGGCGGGTGGCCCACGAAGGCGGCGGGGATCTGGGCGGCCCGCATCACGGCGGTGATCGGGTCGTGGGCTCGCGCGGAGACGACGACCGCGCCGTCCACGAAGCCGCCCCTGAGGTACCGCGCCACGCGGTCGGAGTCGCGCGCGGACCCGATGACGAGGCACACCATCTGGTAGTCCACCTCGGACAGGGCCTCGTTCGCCCCGAGCAGGATCTCCCCGATGTTGGGGTCCTCGAGCAGGAGCGAGTGCGGCTCGTGCACGACGAACCCGACGGCGCTCGTCCGCTGCCGCACGAGGTTCCGCGCGGTCGTGGACGGCACGTAGCCCACCTTGCGGATGGCGGCCTCGATGGCGGTGCGTGCCTCGGCGGAGACGTAGCCCTCGCCGGTCATCAGGCGGCTGATCGTGCCTCGGGACACGCCGGCCTCCCGGGCGACGTCGTGCACCGTCGCGCGCTTGCGGCGGGGCGGCACGGTCGTCACCCGGCCACTCTAGCCACGGCACGGGGGTTGACACCGCCCCGTGCGCCGCTAGTGTGTGCACGTTCACACATCGTCATCGGCGCGACGTCGGGCCGACATGTGTGCACGTGCACATACAAAGGAGTGGCGCACGATGACGACGACTGCCGACCCGGCACCGACCGCGGCGAGGACCGTCCGCGCGGTCCGTCGCGGGATCGCGTTCGGCTGCGACTGGAACCCCGAGCAGTGGGACGCCGCCGTCCGGATCGAGGACGTCCGCCTGATGCGGGACGCGGGCGTCGACCTGGTGGCCGTGAACGTCTTCGGCTGGTCGCAGCTCGAGCCGCGCCCCGGCGAGTACGACTTCGCCGCGCTCGACGAGGTCATGGACCTGCTCGCGGCGCACGGCATCGGTGCGAACCTCGGGACCGGCACCGCCTCCACCCCGCCCTGGCTGACGCACCGCCACCCCGAGGTCCTGCCCGTCGCGTCCGACGGCACGACCCGGTGGCCGGGCGGCCGGCAGGCGTGGTGCCCCTCGTCACCGGTGTACCGGGAGCGGTCCCTCGCCCTCGTCGAGCAGGTCGCGCGCCGGTACGGGGACCACCCCGCCCTGGAGCTGTGGCACGTGTCCAACGAGCTGGGCTGCCACAACGCGCACTGCTACTGCGACGTCAGCGCCGCCGCGTTCCGGCGCTGGCTGCTCGGGAGGTACGGCGGCGTCGACGCCCTCAACGACGCCTGGGGCACGACGTTCTGGAGCCAGCGGTACGGGTCGTTCGACGAGGTGCTGCCGCCCCGCGACACCCTCTCGACCCGCAACCCGGGACAGGTGCTCGACTTCCACCGGTTCAGCTCGGACGCCCTGCGCGAGCAGCTCCGGGAGGAGGCGGCGGTGCTGCGGGCGCACAGCGCGGTGCCCGTCACGACCAACTTCATGGTCACCGACCACATCAGCCGGCTCGACTACTTCAGCTGGGCGGACGACGTGGACGTGGTCGCGAACGACCACTACCTCGACCACCGGCTCGCGGACCCGACCACGGAGCTCGCGTTCAGCGCCGACCTCACGCGCGGCATCGCCGGTGGTGAGCCGTGGCTGCTGATGGAGCACTCCGTCGGCGCGGTGAACTGGCAGCCCGTGAACCTGGCGAAGGGTCCCGGGGAGGCGCTCCGCAACTCGCTGGGCCACGTGGCCCGGGGCGCGGACGCGGTGTGCTTCTTCCAGTGGCGCGCCTCCGCGCAGGGTTCGGAGAAGTTCCACTCCGCGCTCGTGCCGCACGCGGGGACCTCCGGCCGGCAGTGGCGCGAGACCCTGGAGCTCGGCGCGGTCCTCGACCGGCTCGACGAGGTCGCCGGCTCCCGGGTGCAGGCCGAGGTCGCGGTGCTGTTCGGCTGGGAGTCGTGGTGGACCGTCGACGCGGAGAGCGTCCCGTCGACCGCGGTGCGGTACCGCGAGCAGGTGCTCGCGGCGTACGGCGCGTTGCGTGCACAGGGCGTGACGGCGGACGTCGTCGCCGCGTCGGCACCGCTCGCCGGCTACCGGGTGGTCGTCGTGCCCGCGCTCCACCTGGTGCGGGACGCCGAGGCGGCCGCGCTCGCCGCCTTCGTCGCGGACGGGGGCACCGCGCTGATCACCTTCTGGTCGGGCGTCGTCGACGAGCGCGACGCCGTGCGCCTCGGCGGCTACCCCGGGGCGTTCCGCGACCTGCTCGGTCTGCGGGTGGAGGAGTTCGCGCCGGTGCTCCCGGGCCACGCGCTCACCCTCGACACGGGCGCGCGGGCCCGGCTGTGGAGCGAGCGGTCCACGGTCACCGGAGCCGACGTGCTGGCGCGGTACGAGGACGGGCCGTCCGCGGGCGAGGCCGCGATCACGCGCCACGCGTACGGACGCGGTGCCGCCTGGTACGTCGGCACGGCGCTCGAGCCCGGCGACTTCGCGGAGCTCGCCGGCCGCGTGCTCACCGAGGCCGCGGTGCCGACGGACCCCGGGCTCGCCGCCGCTGGCGTCGAGCGGGTCGTCCGCGCCGCCCCGGACGGGCGCCGGTGGGTCTTCTACGTCAACCACGCGGCGGCCGACGTGACCGTGCCGGCGCACGGCCAGGAGCTCGTGACGGACACCGCCGTCAGCGGCGAGCTCCGGGTCCCCGGGCTCTCCGTCCGCGTCCTGCGAGAGGAGCAGCGATGACCGCCGTCCACGCCCTGCCCCCGGGTGCCACGGGCGCCGCCGGGCACCCCGCCCCCACCCCGGGCCGCCGCCGGCCGTCCGGGCACGGGCGGGCCATCACGTTCTTCGTCGCCCCGTTCGGAGTGCTGTTCCTCGCGTTCTACGCACTCCCCATCGCCTACGCGGTGTGGACGTCGCTGCTCACGGTCGAGCGGGAGGGGACGTTCGGTGCGGCGCGCACCGTGTTCGGCGGCCTGACCCAGTACCAGAAGGTGTTCTCCGACGACGCGTTCTGGACGTCCGTCGGGCGCGTGCTGGTGTTCGGCGTCGTGCAGGTGCCCGTGATGCTCGGCCTCGCGCTGCTCTTCGCCCTGCTGCTCGACTCGCCCCTGGTGCGCGGGAAGAAGTTCTTCCGGCTCGCGTACTTCGTCCCGTACGCCGTCCCGGGGGTCATCGCCGCGATCATGTGGGGGTTCCTGTACTCCCCGCAGCTGTCGCCGTTCACCGCGCTGACGGCGAACGTGCCGCTGCTCGGCGCCGACCTGGTGATCTGGGCGATCGCCAACGTCGTCACCTGGGTGTACGTCGGCTACAACATGCTGATCATCTACTCGGCGCTGCTGGCCGTCCCGGCCGAGGTGTCGGAGGCGGCGGTGCTCGACGGCGCGTCGCAGACCCGCATCGCCTGGTCCATCAAGATCCCGATGGTGCTGCCGGCGATCTCCCTGACGGCGATCTTCTCGATCATCGGCACTCTCCAGCTGCTCGCCGAGCCCCAGGTCTTCCGGTCGTTCAGCTCTGCAGTGACCAGCACCTTCACGCCGAACATGACCGTCTACGCGACCTCGTCGGTGCCCAACACGCACCTCGCCGCGGCGTTCTCGGTCGTCCTCGCCCTGGCGACGTTCGTCCTGTCGTTCGGGTTCCTCAAGCTCACCCAGCGGAGGGCGGACCGATGACCGCGACCACCACCGGGAACCGCCCGGGCACGACGCGCGCCGCCCGCGCGGCGGGCGCGACCGCACCGGGCCGGTCGGTCCGTACCCCTCTGCTGCCGCGCGCCGCCGCGATGCTCGTGATGGCCGTGTTCACCGTGTACTTCCTGCTGCCGATCTGGTGGCTGCTGGTCGCGGCGTCCAAGACCCGCGGGGACGTGCTCGGCACCAACCCGCTGTGGTTCGCGGACCTGCACCTCGTCGACAACGTCCGGGACGTCCTCACCTACCGCGACGGGCTGTTCCCGCAGTGGATGGCGAACTCGCTCCTGTACGCCGGCGTCGGTGCGCTCGTGGCCACCCTGCTGGCCGCGATGTGCGGGTACGCCCTCGCGAAGTACGCGTTCCGGGGCCGCGAGGTGATCTTCAACGTCGTGCTCGGCGGGGTGCTGGTGCCGGCCACCGCCCTCGCGCTGCCGCTCTTCCTGCTCTTCTCGCGGGTGAACCTGACCGACACGTACTGGGCCGTGCTGCTGCCGAGCATCGTCAGCCCGTTCGGCGTCTACCTGGCGCGCATCTACGCGGCCGCGAGCGTCCCGGACGAGCTCATCGAGGCCGCCCGCCTCGACGGCGCCGGCGAGATCCGCACGTTCTTCGGGGTGAGCTCGCGGTTGATGACGCCGGCGCTCGTGACGATCTTCCTGTTCCAGTTCGTCGCGATCTGGAACAACTTCTTCCTCCCGCTGATCATGCTCCGCGACGAGCGCAAGTTCCCGGTCACCTTCGGCCTCTACCAGTGGAACTCCCAGCTGAACCAGATCCCCGAGCTCAACACGTTCGTGCTCGTGGGCTCGCTGCTGTCGATCGTCCCGCTGGTGGTCGCGTTCCTCGCGCTCCAGCGGTTCTGGCGGGGCGGGCTGGGCGCGGGCTCGGTCAAGTGACCCGGCCGCACCCCGATCCACCCCGCGCTGCACGACCCCGCACCACCCCTGCACCAGGTCCCTCGACGAAGAAGGAGCTCCCTCCCATGCAGCACCGCACCCGGACGGGCCTCACGGCCCTGCTCAGCACGACAGCCCTGGTCGGCGCCCTCGCCGCCTGCTCCACCGGCGGCGGGTCGTCGGACGGCGGCGGCACCGCGGACGCCGACGCCTGCGCCCCCGCCGACGGTCCGGTCGAGCTCTCGTTCACGTCCTGGATCCCCGGGATCGAGAAGGCCGTCGACGTCTGGAACGACGCGAACCCGGACGTGCAGGTCACCGTGCAGACCGGCCCCAACGGGAACGGCGGCACGTACCAGAACTTCTTCAACCAGCTCGAGGCCGGCAACGCCCCGGACCTGGGCCAGATCGAGTACGACGCCCTCCCGAACTTCCGGGTCCAGGACGGGCTCGAGGACCTGTCGGCGTGCGCGGACGTCGTCGCCGCGCAGGACCAGTTCGTCGACTGGACCTGGGGCCAGGTCACCCTGGGCGACGACTCCTCGGTGTGGGCGCTGCCGCAGGACTCCGGCCCGATGGCGCTCTTCTACCGGGCCGACCTCTTCGAGGCGAACGGGATCGAGGTCCCCACCACCTGGGACGAGTACGCGGCGGCGGCGCAGCAGGTCCGGGACGCGGGCGGCTACATCACCAACTTCTCGACCTCGGACATCAACCAGTTCGCGGGCCTGGTCTGGCAGGACGGCGGCCAGTGGTTCGGCTCCGACTCCGAGGGGTGGACCGTCTCGCTCGACTCCGACGCCTCGACCCAGGTCGCGGACTACTGGCAGGGCCTGCTGGACGACGGGCTGGTGACGTCGCACCCGGCCTGGACCACCGAGTGGGACAACGCCTACAACTCGGGCGAGGTGTGGACCTGGACCTCGGCGGTGTGGGGGGCCAACTCGATCGCGTCGGGTGCCCCGGACACCGCGGGCAAGTGGGCCGTCGCCCCGATGCCGCAGTGGACCGAGGGCGGGTCCGCGGCGGGCAACTGGGGCGGGTCCTCCACGGCGGTGTTCCGGGGCACGGACCACCTGTACGAGGCCACCCGGTTCGCCCTCTGGCTGAACACCTCGGACGAGGCGCTGACCATCCTCAACGAGGAGGCCAACCTGTACCCGGCGACGACCGCCGGGCTCGAGCTGCCGGTGCTGAAGGAGGGCGTGGAGTTCTACGGCGGTCAGGCGATCTACGACGTCTTCGCCGAGGCGTCCGCGAACGTCGACCCCGACTTCGTCTGGGGACCCACGATGACGCAGGTGTACAACGACGTGTCCGACGGCTTCAAGCGGGCGGTCACCGGTTCCGGGACCCTGACGGACGCCCTGGAGAGCGCGCAGACCAGCACGGTCGAGGCCCTGGAGGCGCAGTCCATCCCGGTCACGAAGTGAGGCGATGACCCACCACCGGCGTGCCGGGGTGCCGACCTGCTGGTCGACGCCCCCGGCACGCCGGTGCCGGCCTCAGATCCGCGCGGCGGGGTCCGTCCCGTCGTCGGTGCCCGCCGCGGTCCCGGGCGTCGTGCCCGCGGGCGGCACGTCGACCACCGGCTCGGCCTCCACGACGACCGGCTCCGCCGGCGGCAGCGGCTCCGCGGTCGCGGGCGGCACCTCCGCCGCGCCCTCGTCCCGCCCGCCACCGGCCTTCGCGGCGCCGACCACCGCCGCCGCCGCACCGGCCGCCGCGGCGCCGAGGCCCGCGGCCACGGCCTTGCCGGAGAACCCGGCCCGGCCCTTGTCGCCCTCGGACGCCGCCGCGTCCTCGACGCCCGGCGTGCCGACCCCGGCGCCGGCGTTCACCTCGCCGCGCCAGGCGCCGGTGGCGTACCCCTCGTCCTCGATGAACGCCTTGAACCGCTCGAGGTCCTTCGCGGCGCGGTTCTCCACGACGCCCAGCGCGTCCCCGACCTTCTCGACCAGGCCCTCCGGCGCGTACTCCAGGGACAGGTACACGGACGTCTGCCCGCCGCCGAGGTCCTCGAACGTCACGGCGCCCGCGTTCGTCGCGCCCTCCGTGGCCGCCCACGCGACCGTGGTGTCGCGGACCTGCTCGAGGATCCGCGCCTCCCACTCCCGCTTCACCCCGGCGATCTCCGCCACCCACCTCAGGCGGTCGTCACCGAGCTGGGTCACGGACTTCACGCCCCCCATGAACCGGGGGAAGTCCTCGAACTGGGTCCACTGGTTGTACGCGACGCTCACCGGCACGTTCACCAGGACCGACTGCTCGACCTTCGTCGTCATGACGTCTCCTCGTCCGACTGCGCGCCGGGCGGCGGCGCTGCACCCGGCCGGTCCAGCATGCGCGCGGTCGCCGGGGAGCGCCCGCCGTCGGCCGGCCTGCGGGCCGCGCTCCCCGGGCCACGGGCCGCGGTCAGCCGGCGAACGCGATGACGCCCGTGATGACGAGGCTGATCGCGATCGTCCACAGCGTGATCGCGATCGCCTGCCAGGTGAGGATGCGGGCGCGGGAGATCCCGGACGCGGCCAGCGCCGCCGCGGTGAAGTGCGTCGGGATCAGCAGCGGGCCGAGCAGGCTCACGCCGGCGACCCCGTAGCGGGCGAAGGCGCGGTCGAACTTCTGCCGGCTCGCGCTCGGGGCCGCCGGCGCCCGGCCGCCCCGCGTGACGACGGCCTGCCGGGTGCGCGTGCTCACCGCCACGACCAGCAGGACGGCGAGGAAGTTGCCGGCGATCGCCGCGACGGCGGCGGCCACGGGGTTGATCCCGCCGACCACGCCGATGGCCGCGGCGCCCTCGCCCTCCACGAACGGGACGGTGCCGGCGAGCGCGACGCCTGCGGGCTGGAGCCAGTCGGGGAGCTGGGCGACGAGCTCCTGGAACTGGGGGACGATGTCGAGCAGAGCCATGGTGACCTCCGGGGTGCGGCTGGGGTGGTGCCTGGTGTGCCTCCAGCCAACGGCGCCCGCGCCGGATGCGGCAGTGGCGCGGTGTCACCGGGTTCCGTGCGGTCCCGCGCGCCGGCCCGTGACGGATGTCATGCCCGTACGGTCGGGGCATGGCTGGCCGGTGGGGAGTGGCGGGGACGCGGGCGTACGGCGCCGGGCCGTACGCGGGCGGCGTCCGCGCGACCTGGTGGTACACCGTCGCCGGGCTCGTGTTCCTCGACCTGGTCGTGCTGCTGAACTGGTGGCTCTGGCTGGGCGACCTGCCGGAGCACGTCGTGCTCCCCGGCGGCCCTGCGCTCGCCGCGCTGGGCGGTGCGCTCCAGCTCGCCGCCGCCGTGGTGCTGGTCTGCGACTACCCCGTGGTCGCGGCGGACCCGGCGGTGGACGAGGCGGAGGCCGCCGCGCACCGGCCGCGGCGGCGCCGGACCGCGGCCGCGCTGGTCGTGGGCGGTGCCGGGGCGGTCCTGCTCGGCCTGACGACCGGGTCCTGGATGCTCGGATGCGGCGTGCTGGCGTTCCTGCTCAGCCTCCTGCCCTGGCCCCGGGGCGTCCGCTGGCGGCTCGTCACCGTCCTCACCCTGGTGCTCGCGGGCCTGTGGGTGGTCGACGCGCCCCGGCTGGGCATCGACACCGCGGACGCCGACCTGGCCACCCTGCCGCCGACCGTCCTGCTGCTGCTGCCGGCGCTGTCGGCGTTCTCGCTGTGGTGGTGGGACCTCGTGCGGGAGCTGGACCGCGCGCGGGAGGCCGCCGGGGCGGTGTCCGCGATGCGCGAGCGGCTGCGGCTGGCCGGGGAGGTGCACGACCTGCAGGGCCACCACCTGCAGGTCGTCGCGCTGCAGCTGGAGCTCGCGGAGCGGCTGATCGAGCGGGACCCCGCCGCGGCCGCGGCGCAGATCCGCACCGCGCGCGCCTCGGTCGACGAGGCCCGGGCCGGGACCCGCGACCTGGCGACCCGGTTCCGCGGCGTCCCGCTGCCCGACGAGCTGGCGAACGCCGCCGACCTGCTGCGCGCCGCCGGGCACGAGGTGCACGTGCAGATCGGGCCCGGCGCCGAGCACGCGCCGGCCGACGTGCTCGGCCCCCTGGTCCGGGAGAGCGTGACGAACGTGCTCAAGCACGGGGCCGGCCGGCGGGCGCGGATCGGGCTGCACCGCGAGGGCGACCGGTGGCGCTACGCGATCGTGAACGACCGGGACCCGTCGGCCGCGCCGGACGCCGACGCGGCCGCCGGGACGGGCATCGCCGCCATCCGGGACCGGATCGGCGCGCTGGGCGGGGCGGTGCACGTCCGCCGGGACGACGAGTTCGAGCTGACGGTCGACGTGCCGGTCGGCGCCGCGGGAGAGGAGGCGGGCGCGTGATCCGGGTGCTCATCGCCGACGACGAGGACATGATCCGCACCGCGCTCGCCGCGCTGCTCCGGCTGGAGCCGGACCTCGACGTGGTCGCGGAGTGCGCGTCCGGTGCGGAGGCGCTCGCGGCCGCGGAGCGCACGCGGCCGGACGTGTGCCTGCTCGACCTGGAGATGCCCGGGATCGACGGCATCGACACGGCCGCGCGGCTGGCCCGGACGGTGCCCACCCGGTGCCTGGTGGTGACCCGGCACGCGCGCCCGGGCGTCCTGCGGCGCGCGCTGCAGGCGGGGGTGGACGGGTTCCTGCCGAAGTCCCGCCCCGCGCAGGACGTCGCGGAGGTGATCCGGCTGGTCGCGGCGGGGCGCCGGTACGTCGACCCCGAGGTGGCGGCCGACGCCCTCGCGGACGAGCGCAGCCCGCTGACCGACCGCGAGCTCGACGTGCTGCGGGCGGGGCGGCGCGGGGAGACGATCGCGCAGATCGCGGCCGCCGTGCACCTGTCGCCGGGGACGGTGCGGAACCACGTGTCGTCGATCCTCGGCAAGGTCGGCGTGGCGACGCGGCAGCAGGCGGTGCTCGCGGCGGAGGAGCGCGGCTGGATCTGAGCCATGCTGGGCGCATGACGGACCCGACCGACGACCTGCTCGTCGTCCGCGACGCCGCCGCCTGGCGGGCCTGGCTCGACGCCCACGAGCACGAGCCGCACGGCGTGTGGCTGGTGCTGGCGAAGAAGGGCACGGTCGAGCCGACGTCGCTCACGTACGCGGAGGCGCTGGACGAGGCGCTGTGCAGCGGGTGGATCGACGGGCAGAAGCGCAGCCGCGACGCGGCGACGTTCCTGCAGCGGTTCACGCCGCGCCGGGCGCGGTCGATCTGGTCGCAGCGGAACGTCGAGCACGTCGCGCGGCTGGTCGCCGACGGCCGGATGCGGGCGCGCGGCCACGCCGAGGTGGACCTGGCGCGGGCCGACGGGCGGTGGGACCGGGCCTACGCCGGCTCGGCGACCGCCGAGGCGCCGGCGGACCTGCTGGCGGCGCTCGACGCGGTCCCGGCCGCCCGGGCCGCGTTCGACGCGCTCGACCGGCAGGCGCGGTACTCGGTGCTGCACCCGCTGATGGTCGCGGCGACGCCGGAGGCGCGGGCGCAGCGGATCGCGCGGACCGTCGCGCGGCTGGCGGGTCCCGCGGCGGGGTAGCGGCCCTACCGCGCGGCCCCCGGCCGGCGCACCCCCGGGCCGAGCCGCACGGGGACCGCCCGGCGGCTCGCCGCCAGCCGGTCGCGCAGCCGCGCGTTCTCGGCCTCCAGCTGGGCGACCCGGTCGCCCAGGGCGGCGGCGCGGTGCTGCGCGTCCGCGAGCCGGCGGCGCAGCGCGGCGTCCTGCCGGTCGACCGGCGCGGGCGGGACGGTGGCCTGCAGCCCGCGGATCCGTGCGGCGAACTCCCGGTGCTGGCGCAGGTACGTGACCGAGCAGTGGGCGGCGATGGCGATGGACAGGAAGTCGAACGGGCCGCCGTCGCGCTCGGCCAGGTCGATGGCGTGCTCGACGTGGTCGCGCACGACCTCGGCGCGGTGCCGCGCCTGCTCGATCACCCCGTCCTGCCCGAGGACGTCCCGCTGCACCCACTCGTCCGACTGCACGGGCCCACCCTGCTCCCGGGAACGCGCGCGGCCTGCGACCATCGGCCCAGGAGGCGTGTGACGCGCGCCTCCGTGACGTCCGCCGGCTCGCCGCGCGCGCCGGCCGCGGCGATGCCACCCTCGCTGCATGACCGGAGACGTCCAGCACGCAGCCGCCCGCGCCGGTGACCACCCGCTCCTCGAGAAGGGCGCCCGCCTCGGCTACGCCGCCAGCGGGGTCCTGCACCTGCTCCTCGCGTGGGTGACCGTCCAGCTCGCCTGGACGTCCGGCGGCGAGCAGGCCGACCAGCAGGGCGCGCTCCAGCAGGTCGCCGGCAACGGCTTCGGCCAGGTGCTGCTCTGGGTGCTGCTGGTCGGGTTCGTGCTGCTCGCGCTCTGGCAGGCCACCGAGGCGATCGCCTGGGGCGAGGCGGCGGACCGGGTCAAGGCCGCGGCGAAGGCCGTGACCTACGCGGTGCTGGCCTTCACGACGGTGTCCGTGCTCACGGACCAGTCGTCCGGCGGGTCCGGCGGCGCCACCGCCGGGCTGCTGTCGTCCGGGTTCGGGCGCGTGCTGGTCGGGCTCGTGGGGCTGGGCGTCGTCGCCGTGGCGGGCTACCACGTGGTGAAGGGGTGGCAGGAGAAGTTCCTCGAGGACCTCGAGTCCAGCCCCGCGCCGTGGGTGCGGAAGGCCGGGAAGGTCGGGTACATCGGCAAGGGCGCGGCGCTCGCGGTGGTCGGGGTGCTGCTCGTCGTCGCCGCGGTGCAGGCCGACCCGGAGAAGGCCGAGGGCCTGGACGCGGCGCTGCACACGCTCGCGGACCTGCCGTTCGGGGCGGTGCTGCTGACGCTGGTCGCGCTGGGCTTCGCCGCGTACGGGGTGTACGCGTTCGGGCGGGCGCGGCACGCGAAGGTCTGACGGTCCGGGGAGCCGGGTTTCACCCGCCCGGCGCCCCCTAGGTCCCACGCCGGACCCCGTGACCTGCGCTTGCGGCACGCTCACGCGGGTGACGTCGCAGGTCGGGGCGCGCGGTGCGCTCACGGGCGCGCCGTGGCGCGCGATCCCTCCGGAGCCGACGGGCAACCGCCCGCGGCTCTGGAGAACACGGAGACCCCGATGAGCACCACCAGCACGCCCGCCCGGACCGCCCGCCGCCCGCACCCCCGCGACTGGCCGATCCGCACGAAGATCCTCGCGGTGGTGGGGCTGCTGGGGGCGGTCGCGGTCGGGACGGGCCTGATCGCGGTCTCGTCGCTCCGCTCGCTGGCGGAGACGACGGAGCACCTCGCCGACCTCCAGTCCGGGCCGGTCTACCTCCGCAGCCAGATCCACATCAAGCAGCAGGGCGCCCGGATGACGCTCGCGAACCTGGCCGCGGTGCAGTCGCCGGCCGCGAAGGACGAGTGGCTGCAGAAGCAGGTCGACAACGACGCCACGCAGCAGGAGAAGATCGACGAGTTCAACGCGAGCGAGGCCGCGGACCTGCCGTCCTGGCGGGCCTTCGAGGAGGACTACGCGGCCTGGCTCGCGGAGCGGGACGAGCGGCTGACGCCCGCCGCGCTGGCGAGCCCGGCGAGCGACGAGTACGAGACGCTGCTCGCCGAGGTGTCGGTGCCGATGACGAGCGCGTTCGCCGCCGACCTCGACGACCTGGACGCCGACCTCATCGCGCTGTCCGGCGACCTGGCCGCCCGCGCCGCCGCCCAGTCCCGCTCCGCCACGGTCCAGCTCGTCGTGACGCTGGCGGTGGCGCTCGCGGCCGCGCTCGGGCTCGCGTTCGCCGTCGCCGGCTCGATGCGCCGCAGCGTGGACCGGGTGCGTCGCGCGCTCGCCGCGATGGCCCGCGGGGACCTCACGGTCGCGGCGCCGGTGCGCAGCCGCGACGAGATCGGCCTGATGGCCGCCGACCTGGCCGCGGCGCAGGAGTCGCTGCGCGGGACCATGGCCGGCGTCGTCGGCAAGGCCCGGACCCTCGCCACCGCGGCGGACGAGATGTCGACGGCGAACGCCCAGGTCGCCGAGGGGGCGCACGAGACCGGCGACCGGGCCGGGGTGGTGGCCGCCGCGGCCGAGCAGGTGTCGCGGAACGTCCAGGCGGTCGCGGCCGGCGCCGAGGAGATGGGTGCCAGCATCCAGGAGATCGCGCGCAACTCGACGGAGGCGGCCCGGGTGGCGGAGCGGGCGACGGCGGCAGCCGCGACGACCAACGAGCGGGTCGCCCGGCTCGGGGAGTCGAGCCTGGAGATCGGCAACGTGGTGAAGGTGATCACGAGCATCGCCGAGCAGACGAACCTGCTGGCGCTGAACGCGACGATCGAGGCGGCGCGCGCGGGCGAGGCGGGCAAGGGCTTCGCGGTCGTGGCCGGGGAGGTCAAGGAGCTCGCGCAGGAGACGGCGAAGGCGACCGAGGACATCGCGCACCGGGTCGAGGCCATCCAGGCGGACACCGGCGCCGCGGTGACGGCCATCGCGGAGATCTCCCAGATCATCGCGAGCATCAACGACTACCAGCTCACGATCGCCAGCGCGGTCGAGGAGCAGACGGCGACCACGGACGAGATGGCCCGCGGCGTGCAGGAGGCGGCGACCGGGTCCGGCGAGATCGCGTCCGGCATCACCGCGGTGGCGACGACGGCGACCGGCGCCGCCGCGGTCATCACGCAGATGGGGCAGTCGGTCGACCAGCTCGCCGAGCTGGCGGGCGCCCTCCGCGGCGACGTGGCGGTCTTCACCTACTGACGACGGGGTGCCCGGGTCGCGGCCCGGGCACCCTTCTCCCGCGGCGCACGGCGGGCTACCGTCGGCGGCATGGGCCAGGTCATCGCCTCGGCGACCACGTCGCTCGACGGCTTCATCGCGCGGCAGGACCACGGGATCGACGAGCTGTTCGGCTGGTACGAGGCCGGCGACGTCGTGGTGGAGAACCACGGCGACCTGCCGCCGTTCCGGCTGACCGAGGAGAGCGCCGCCTACTGGCTCGCGTGGCGCGAGCAGCTCGGCGCGCTGGTCGTGGGGCGGGAGCTGTTCGACCTCACCGACGGCTGGGGCGGGAAGCACCCGCTGGGGGTGCCGTTCGTGCTGCTCACGCACCGGCCCGTGCGGGACTCGGCGGCGCTGGGGTCGCCCGACCTCGTCGTCATGCACGAGGGCGTCCTGGAGGCGGTCGCCGCGGCGCAGGAGCTCGCGGGGGACAAGGTGGTCGGCGTCGCGGCCGGGACGATCGCGTCCCAGGTGCACGCCGCGGGGCTGCTCGACGCGGTGAACGTCGACCTGGTCCCGGTGTTCCTCGGCGGGGGCCGGCCGTACTTCACCGCGCAGGCCGGCGGGCCGGTGCCGCTCGGCGACCCGACCGTGGTGGTGCCGTCGCGCGGGGTCACGCACCTGAGCTTCCCGGTCCGGCGCTGAGGCCGCCGGACGCCGCTCGCCGTCAGTGGACCGCGTGCACCCGGTGGTGCAGGTGCGCCACCCCGTTCGCGAACCGCTCCAGGCCCAGCAGCTCCAGGTCGACGCGCACGTCCCGCGGCAGCGCCCGGGTGCCGCCGCCCACCAGCACCGGCGAGACGAACAGGTGCACCTCGTCCACCAGGCCCGCCCGCAGCGCCGAGCCGGCCAGGTGCGCCCCGCCGATCAGCACGTCGTGCGGCGAGCTGTGCAGCAGCCGGCGCACGGCCTCGGGGTCGAACGTGGCCTCGACCTGGGTGCGGGCGCTGCGCGGCTCAGTGACCGTCGTCGAGTAGACGACCTTGTGCGCGGCGCGCCAGAGCTGGGCGTACTCCTGGACGGCGGGCGGCTCGTCGGCGGTCTCCATCGTCTCCCAGGCGACCATGACGTCGTAGAGCCGCCGCCCGTAGAGGTACGTCCCGACGCCGCGGTGCAGCTCGTTGACCCGCTGGTGCACCGCCTCGTCCGGCATGCTCCAGTCGAACCGGCCGTCGCGGTCGGCGACGAAGCCGTCGAGGGACGCGATCGCGGAGTAGACGAGCCTGGCCATGGCCGACCTCCCGGCGTGGGCGGGTCCCGCGACGCCGCGGGTCACGGCACCAGGACAGCACACCGGGGCGCGACCCGCCCGTAGGGTCGGGGCATGAGCCTCGACGTCGGCGTCCTGCTGCCCCGTGACCTGCCCGCCCACCAGGTGCTGCCGTACGCGCGGCGCGCCGACGCCCTCGGGTTCGCCGAGCTGTGGGTGGTCGAGGACCTCGGCTTCCGGGGCGGGATGGCGCAGGCCGCGGCCGCGCTCGCGGTGACCGAGCGGATCCGGGTCGGCGTCGGCATCCTGCCGGTGGGCGCGCGCAACGTCGCGTTCGCCGCGATGGAGGCGGCGACGGTCGCCGAGCTGTTCCCCGGCCGGCTGCACCTCGGCATCGGCCACGGGATGCCGGACTGGATGCGGCAGGCGGGGGCGTGGCCGGCGAGCCCGCTGACGGCGTTCGAGGAGTACGTGACGGCGCTGCGCGCGCTGCTGCGCGGCGAGGAGGTCACCGTCGACGGCCGGTACGTCCGGCTGGACGGCGTGCGGCTCGAGAACCCGCCGGCCGAGGTGCCGCCGGTGCTCGCGGGGGTCCGCGGGCCGAAGTCGCTCGCGGCCGCCGGCCGGTGCGCCGACGGGACCGTGCTCGCGGAGCCCGTGGGCCCCGAGTACCTCGCCGCGGCGATCGCGCAGATCGGCCACGCCCCCGAGCACCGGGTGGTGGCCTACGACGTGGCGGCGGTCGACACCGACGCGGCCGCCGCGCGCGACCGGGTGCGGCCCGCGCTCGCCTGGATCGGCGACCCGGGCTGGGCCCCGCACATCGACCCGATGGACTTCGCGGCCGAGTTCCGCGACCTGCGGGACCGGACGCCGGACCGCGCGGCGTTCGCCGCGGCGCTGCCGGACGCCTGGGTCGACCGGCTCGCGGTCGTCGGGACGCCGGAGCAGGCGCGGGCGCGGCTGGACGGTCTCGCGCTGGCCGGGGCGGACGCGGTGGTGCTCGCGCCGGCCGGGCCGGACCCGCTCGCGGCCCTCGAGGGGCTCGCGGCGGTCCTGTGACGGCGCGGGTGCGGCTGCCGCGGCCGGCACCTGCCGCCGTCCTGGCGCTCGCGCTGGTCGCGGGGTGCGGGGCGGGCGGGGTCGCCGGCGGCGCGGACGGCGCGGGCGGCGACGGGGACGGGCCGGCGACGTCGGCCGGCGGTGCGGCGGCCGGCGGTGCGGCGACCGGCGCCGGGCACCCGGGCGCGCCCCCGGCGGGCGTGGTCGTCGACTACCAGCTCGCCCGTGGCTACCCGGCCCCGGACGGCGTCGGCGGCGTGGTCCGCGACGTCACCGACGCGCCCGAGCCCGGGCTGTGGTCCGCCTGCTACGTCAACGGGTTCCAGACCCAGCCCGGCGACCGCGACGCGTGGCTGGCCGACCACCCCGACCTGGTGCTGCGCGACGACGCGGGGGAGCCCGTGGCCGACGAGGGCTGGCCGGACGAGATGCTGCTCGACACGGGGACCGCGGAGCAGCGCGCGGCGCTCGCGGAGGTGCTGGGCGAGCAGGTCCGGGCGTGCGCGGAGCGCGGGTTCGCCGCGGTCGAGCTCGACAACCTGGACTCCTGGACCCGGTCCGGCGGGCGGCTCGGCGAGGACGGCGCGGTCGACCTGGCCGCGCGCCTGGTCGCGGTCGCGCACGACGCCGGGCTCGCGGCGGGCCAGAAGAACACCCCGCAGCTCGGCACCCGCGGGCGGGACGAGGCGGGCTTCGACTTCGCGGTGGCCGAGGAGTGCGCGCAGTACGACGAGTGCGCCGCGTACACGGGCGTGTACGGCGACGCGGTGCTGGACATCGAGTACACCGACGAGGGCTTCGCCGCGGCGTGCGCCGACCCGGGCCGCCCGTCGTCGACGATCCGCCGCGACCGGGACCTGAGCACGCCGGACGACCCGGCGTACGTCTTCGGCGCCTGCTGACCCCGGCGCGGACGGGGCCCCGGGGACGACGACGGCCCCCCGACCCGATCCGCGGGTCGAGGGGCCGTCGATCGGCGTGACGTCAGCGGGTGGCGCGCACCCGGCGGGTGACGAGCACCAGGGCACCGCCCACCGCGACGAGGAACGCCGCGGCCAGGCCGAGGGCGCCGCCCTCGGACCCGGTCACCGCGAGCTCGCCGGCGCCGGTCGCCGCCGGGGTGACGGCGGCCGGGGCCGCCGCGACCGGGGCCGACACCGGGGTGACGGCGGTCGGGGCCGGGACCGCCAGCTGCACCGCGAGGGTGGCCCAGCGGCCGGTGGTGCCGCCGGTGGCGTACACGGTGTGCGCACCCGTGGGCACGTCGCCGGGCACGGTCGCCATCAGGCGGGCGATGCCGTTCGCGTCCGCGACCGCGGTCCCCAGGAACACGGGGTCGGAGTGCAGGTAGAACGCGACGGTCTCACCGGGCTGGAAGCCCTCGGCGACGAGCTCCATCTGCTGGCCCGGGGCCGTGGCGGCCTTCGGGGTGTCGAGCGCGGCGGACGGCGCGGTGCCGGTCCGGACGGGCTCGCCGACGACGGTGACCGTGATGGTCGCCGAGCCCGCGGCCGAGAGCTCCGTGGCGGGGACCTCGAGCACCAGGGTGTGGGTGCCGGCGGTCAGCACCGGGACGGTGACGGCGAACCGGCCGTCGTGGGTCGAGCCGTGGCCCAGGACCGTGCCGCCCTCGCGGAGGGTCCACGAGGAGGGCAGGACCGAACCCGGCACGGAGACCTTGGCGTCGAACGTCGAGCGCATGGCGACCGGGACCGTCAGCGCGGCCGGGGCGGTGACCGTGGCGGCGGCGGGCACGACCTTGAGGGTGCCCTCGCCCTGCGCGAACGTGTAGCCGCCGAAGGAGGCGCCCAGGACCGAGAAGGAGCGCGCCCACATCTGGTCGCCGGTGTACGACGCGGTGAGCGCGTAGGAGCCGGCCGGGAGGTTCGGGACGCGGTAGGTCGCGACCCCGTTCTCGAGCGACTGCCCGGTGAGCGGCACGCTGTAGCCGTTGCCGTGCACGTACAGGTCGACGGGGCCGGTGACCTGGGGGCCCTTGGCCGGGCCCTTGACCGAGATGGTCGCGGTCGCTGTGGCGCCCGCCGTGATGGTCGGGGCGGACACGGTGACCGTGGGCTGCGCCTGGACCCAGCCGGCCGAGCGCACGGACTTGTAGACCTCGTAGCCCTCGGCGCGCACCTCGAACTCGAGGTCGACGAACTGGCCGATCTGGCCGGCGGCCGGGGTGAACGTCCGGCCGGAGCCGACCTGCACGCCGTCGACGGTCCAGCGCACGGTGTACTCGGCGCCGGGGGCGAAGCCGGTCGGCGTGGCCGTGTACTCCTTGCCGTAGGCCAGCTCGTAGCCGTTGCCGCCGTCGACCTGGAACCAGCCGTCCGGCATCGGCTTCAGGCCGGCGTCGTCGTCGGAGTCGGAGTCGTCCGAGTCGTCGGAGTCACCGGGGGTCGGGACGACCGGCGCGTTCGGGTCCGCGATGGTGTAGTCGGCGAGCGTCTGCATGATGCCCGAGCTCGAGGTGCTGTCGCCCTCGGGGTAGATCTCGACCCAGATCCCCTGGTCGATGTCCTCCGCGCGCGGCGTGTAGGTGGAGGCGTCGGACACCTTCGTGCCACCCACGTACCAGTCGTAGTCCAGCCACGAGTCGTTCCAGGTCGGTCCGGGCTTCGCGTACAGCGTGCGACCGACGACCGCGTACTGCCAGTCCTCGTCGTCGTAGAGGAAGCCGCCGAACGTGAAGTCGTAGTCGTGGATCTCGGGGCCGTCGGTGTCCGGGGCGCCGGAGCCCGAGCCCGCGCCCGAGTCCGCGGCGAGCACCGTGTTGGCGATGATCGGCTCCTGGAAGGCTCCCACGAGCTGGTCGTCGACCATCTTCACGACGTCCAGGCGCAGCCCGCGCCCGAGGTCGCCCTCCGTCGGCGTGTAGGACGCGCCGTTGGCCAGCCAGGTGCCGTTGTGGGTGTACCAGACCACCGAGTACTCCGTGCCGGCGACCTCGTGGACCGGCTTCGCCGTCAGGGTCTGCCCGACGACGGCCAGCCAGTTCCCCGACTGGTCGACGATGTATCCCGTCACCTCGAAGTCGGCGAGCGTCGGGGCGCTCTGGTCGGCCGACGAGTCCGGACCGTCCGAGGTCTGCCCCGGGCTCTGCACCGGGGTGGTGTCGGCCGGGACGTCGCTGTCGGACGCGTCGCCCTGCGCCGGGGTGTCCGGCGTCGGCGAGGTGTCCTCCTCGGAGCCCGACCCGGTCGTGACCGGCGTGGTCGTGGCCGGCACGTCCTGGTCCTGGACGTCGGGCTGGTCCTGCGTCTCCGGCTGCGGGTCGGCCGGCGGCTGGTCCGGGTCGGCCTGCGGCTGCGGGTCCGCGACGGGCTGCGTCTCGACGACGTCGGTCGGGTCGGTCTCGCCGTCGTCGGCGACCGCGGCCCCCGCCGGGATCAGCATCGCCG
>NZ_DASQCJ010000137.1:0-2649 GCF_035634735.1 Cellulomonas sp. | reverse complement strand
CGCCATGATGGGGGCCGTGACCACCGCCGACACCGCCCCCGCCGACGTCGTCCTGCGCGGGGAGGTGGTGACGCCCTCGGAGGTCGTGCCCGACGGCGCCGTCGTCCTCGCCGACGGGCGCATCGCCTGGGTCGGCCCCGCCGCGCAGGTCCCCGGGCGCTGGGCCGCCGACCTGCCGCCCGCGCCGGCCCCCGGGACGACGCTGCTCCCCGGGCTCGTCGACCTGCACGACCACGGCGGCGGCGGGTCGAGCTTCCCGGACGCCACGACGCGGGACGAGGCGCTGGTCGCGGTCCGCGAGCACCTGCGGCACGGCACGACGAGCCTGGTCGCCTCGCTGGTCACCGCGCCGCGGGACGTGCTGCTGGCGCGCGCGGCCCTGCTCGCGGACCTGGTGGAGACCGGGGACCTGGTCGGCATCCACGCCGAGGGCCCGTTCCTGTCCGCGGACCGGTGCGGGGCGCAGAACCCCGCGGACATGCTGCCGGGCGACCCGGAGCTGGTGGGCGACCTGGCGGCGGCGGCCCGCGGGCACCTCGTGACGATGACCATCGCGCCCGAGGTCCCGGGCGTCGCGGACGGGTCGGGCGCCGCCGGGGCGGGCGCGGGCGCGGACGTGCTGGCGGCCCTGGTGCGCGCCGGCGCGGTGCCGTCGATCGGGCACACGGACGCGGCGTCCGAGCAGGTGGACGCGGCCGTGCACCGGGCGCGGGCGCTGCTGACGGGCCGGGTCGGTGCGCCCGGGCGGTCACCGCGGCCGACGGCCACGCACCTGTTCAACGGCATGCGGCCGTTGCACCACCGCGACCCGGGCCCGATCGCGGCGTGCCTCGCGGCGGCCGCGCGCGGCGACCTGGTCGTCGAGCTGATCGCGGACGGCACGCACCTGGCGGACGGCACGGTGCGCGCGGTGTTCGACCTGGTCGGCCCGGGGTCGGTCGCGCTGGTGACCGACGCGATGGCCGCGGCCGGGATGGCGGACGGCGACTACCGGCTCGGCCCGATGGCGGTCCGGGTGGGCGACGGGGTCGCGCGGATCGTCGCGGAGGACGGCTCGGCCGGGTCGATCGCCGGCGGCACGGCGCACCTGATCGACGTGGTGCGGACCGTGGTGGCGTCCGGGATCGGGCTGGTCGCCGCGGTGCGCGCCGCGGCGACGACGCCGGCCGAGGTCCTGGGCCGGGCCGACCTGGGCGCGCTGGCCGTCGGGCGGCGGGGCGACGTGGTGGTGACGGACGAGGACCTGGCGGCGGTGGCGGTCTACCGCGCGGGGCAGCTGGTCACGGCCTGACGGCGCCGGGCGCGGGGGCGGGCGCCCCGGCGGGGGCCGTCACGCTGCCGTGGTCGGTGAACGCGGGGGACACCAGCCGGGTCTCGGCGAGCTCCTCCCCGGACAGCCGCGCCATCACCATCTCGACCGCGATCCGGCCGATCCGCTCGCCCGGCACCTCGATGATCGACACCGGGACCGGCAGCGCGGCGGCCAGCTCCGCGGGGCTCACCGCGACGATCGACAGGTCGTCCGGCACCCGCAGCCCGCGCTCCGCCGCCCGGGCCAGCAGGCCGCCGAGGGCCGCCTCGTTGTGCACGACCAGCCCGGTCGTCCCGGGGTTCGCCGCGAGCACCGCGTCGAGCGCGGCGGCGCCGCCGGAGAACGTCGGCTCGGCCGGCACGACCGCGGCCTCGACCCCGGCGGCGGCGGCCTGCTCCAGCACGCCCTGCCGCATCCGCACCGCGTAGTTCGCGCGGTGGTCCAGGCGGTCCTGGGACGCGCCGACCAGGACCAGCCGGCGGTGCCCGTGCCCGGCGAGCTCCCGGACCGCGAGCCGGCCGGCGCCCGCGAAGTCGAGGTCGACGCAGCTCAGCCCGGTGGTGTCGTCGGGGACGCCGATGAGGATGCTCGGCAGCGCGAGCGCGCGGAGGGCCGGCAGCCGGGCGTCGTCGGACTCGATGTCCATCACGATCAGCGCGTCCGCGGTCGAGCTCGCCGCGACCCGGTCGATGCCCTGGGCGTCGTCCTGGGTGAGCACGAGGACGTCGTGGTCGTGCTCGCGGGCCGTGGTGACGACGCCGCCGACGAACTGCATGATGATCTGCACGTTGATCCCCGGCCGGAACGGCACCATCAGGGCGATCACGTTGCTGCGGCTGGAGGCCAGCGCCCGCGCGCCGGCGTGCGGGCGGTAGCCGAGCTCGGCGATCGCGCGCTGCACCCGGTCGCGGGTCGGCCCGGAGATCGTGCGCTTGCCGCTCAGCACGTAGCTGACGGTCGAGACGGACACGCCCGCCGCGCGGGCCACGTCCCCGATGGTCGCCATCCGCCCAGGGTAGTGGCGGTGCGGCGCCCCCCGGCGCAGGCCGCGGCGCGGGCGGGTGGCGGGGCGGGGTGGCGCCGCGGCCGGCGCGCTCGGCGAAGCGCTTCGCGGTGTGCAAGCGATTCGACGGCGCGCCGCGTGCCGGAGGTCGCGGCCCGCGAGTCGTCCCACGAGTCCCGCGCCAACGCGCGGCTTGACGTGCCGCGCCGCGCCTGACGTACGATCGAAGCGATTCGACAACGGTCGTGACCGTTTCGAGACCCACGGGGCTGGACGCCCTCGCGATCCCGGGCCTACAGTGACGACCGCGCGAAGCGCTTCGACACCTCACGGA
>NZ_DASQCJ010000136.1:0-29604 GCF_035634735.1 Cellulomonas sp. | reverse complement strand
GTCCGCCCGCCGCGCGCTCGGGCTGGCGCTCGAGGCCGTGGACGAGTCCGACGCCGCCGGCCTCGTCCGGACGGCGGTCGACGCGCGTCTCACCGCCGCGGTCGCGCACCTGCTCGCGGGCGACGCCGACGCCGCCGCCGGGGTGCTCGACGCCGCGGGCGCGATGCTCGCCCGGTTCCCCGCCGCGGGCCTCCAGCTCGCCCTGCACCGGATCCGCGCGGGGATGCTGCTCGACGCCGGCCTGCTGCCCGAGGCGGTCGCGGAGGCGCGCGCGGGGATGACGGTGTGCGACGCGCTGCGTCGCCCCGCCGAGCGCACCGAGCTGCTCCGGGTGCTCGCCGACGCGCACGAGGCGCTGGGCGACCCGGTCGCCGCGCTGGCCGCGCTCCGCGAGCTGCACGAGCTGACTGTCCGGCTCGGCGACGCCCAGGCCGAGCGCCGCGCGGCGCTGCTCGGGGCGCGGATGGAGGTCGAGCAGGCCGAGCGGCAGGCGGAGGCCGAGCGCCGGCGCTCGGAGGCGCTGGAGGAGCGGAACGAGCGGCTCGCGCACGAGGCGGCCCACGACGGCCTCACCGGCCTCGCGAACCGGCGGACGCTGGACCAGCAGCTCGACCAGTGGACGGCCGAGCGCGGTGCCTTCGCGGTCGCGCTGCTGGACATCGACCACTTCAAGCGGGTCAACGACACCTACTCGCACCAGGTGGGCGACGCGGTGCTGGTCCGGGTGGCGGCGGCGCTCCAGCACGCCCTGCGCCGGGACGACCTGGCCGCCCGGTACGGCGGCGAGGAGTTCGCGGTCCTGCTGGACGGGCTCACGGGCAACCGCATCGTCGACGTCTGCGACCGGCTGCGGGAGACCGTCGCCGGCCTGGAGTGGGACGACCTCATGCCGGGCGCGTGCCTCACCGTCAGCATCGGCGTCGCGGAGCGGCAGCCCGGCGAGCCGGTGGCCGACCTGCTCACCCGCACCGACGCGGCCCTGTACCGCGCCAAGGCTGCCGGGCGGGACCGGGTGCGGGTGGCCGACCCGGCGGTCTGAGCGGGGCCGGGCGTCGGCAGCGGCGGGCGCCCGCCGCCGCGCGCGCCCGCCGCCCGGGCGCCAGACTCCTGGGCATGGAGCAGCGCGACGTCGTGGTCACCGGCGCGGCCGGCCGGATCGGCACCTACCTGCGGACCGCCGACGGCGGCCTGCGGGCGCGCGGCTGGGGCCTCCGGCTCGTGGACGCCGACACCCCGGACGACCCGGTCCCCGCGCCGGACGAGCCGTTCGCCGCCGTCGACCTGACCGACGAGGGGGCCGTCGACCGCCTGGTCCCGGTGCTGGACGGCGCGGACGGGGTGGTGCACCTGGCCGGCATCCCCTCGGAGGACACCTGGACGCGGGTCCGCCGGGCGAACGTCGACGGCACGTACCGGGTCCTGGAGGCGGCGCGCCGCGCGGGCGTGCGGCGGGTGGTGCTGGCGAGCTCGAACCACGCGGTCGGGTACTACCCCACGGACCGGGAGGCCCGGGTGGACGGCCCCGCGCGGCCGGACTCGTTCTACGGGGTGTCCAAGGTCGCGGCCGAGGCGCTCGGCAGCCTGTACGCGGACAAGTACGGCGTGGAGGTGGTGGCGCTGCGGATCGGCCTGTGCGCGGACCGGCCGGCGACGACCTTCGACCTGGGCATCTGGCTCAGCCCCGGCGACGCGGTCCGGCTCGCGGACGCGGCGCTGCGCGGGCCGGTCGCCGGGCCGGTGGTGGCGTACGGCGTGTCGGCGAACACCCGCGCGTGGTGGGATCTGTCGACCGCGCGGGCGCTCGGGTACCGGCCGGAGGACGACGCGGAGCGGTACGCGGGCGAGGTCGAGCCGTACGACGGGCCGCCGGGGGTGCTGGGGCACGGGATGACCGCGGCGGACCCGCTCGCCTGACGCCGCTCGACGCCGCGCCCGTCCTGACGCCGAGCCGGCCCCGACGCCGCACCCGCCCTGACGCCGAGCCGGCCCCGACGCCGCACCCGCCCGACGCCGGGCGTGTCCCGGCGCCGGGCGCGCCGCGCCGCGCGGTCCGCCCCCACGCGGCGCGCGACGGGCTCCGCCCGGGCGCGCAGGGGGTGGCGCGGCCGGCCGAGGATCAGCCGCGCCCGGCGGCCGCGCGCGCCGCGTCCTCCACCCGCGCCCGGTACGCGGCCCACGTGCCGTCGTCGTGGAACGGCAGGTTCGGGTCCTCCGGCCGGCTGCCCACCGCGCCGTCGATCGTCTCCCGCACGATGTCGGCGTGGCCCGCGTGCCGGGCCGTCTCCGCGATCATGTGCACCAGGATCCGGTGCAGCGTCACGTCGGCGCTCTCCGGCCGCCACCACGGCACCCGGCCCGGCGCGTCGAGCGGGAGCGCCTCGATCGTGGCGTCCGCGTGCGCCGCGGAGAAGGCGTGCAGCTCGCGCACCTGGTCCAGCGACTCCTCGGCGGTCAGCCACATGTCGGCGTTGGGCTCGGCGTCGTCGGCGAACCAGGGCAGCGGCCGGCCGTGCGGGCAGTCGAACACCTCGCCGAAGTAGTCCAGCTGGACGCTGGCGACGTGCTTGACCAGCCCGGCGACGTTGGTGCCCGTCGCGGTGAGCGGCCGGCGGGCGTCGTACTCGGACAGCCCGTCGAGCTTCGTCAGCAGCGAGTCGCGGCTCTCGCGCAGGTACCGGTGCAGCAGCGCCTTGTCATCCATGGGCCCAGTGTGCCGCCGGGGTCCGACACCCGCCGCGACCGCCCGGGCACCGTGGCGTCCCGGCTCTCACCCGGACGGCCCAGCGCGCGCGCCGCGCTCCGGGTGCGGCGCGGCCGGACCGATCCGAGACTGGCGTCGTGACCGACCGGCTGCTCCTGCTCCGCGCCCTCGCGGAGGCCGTGACGCTCTCGGGCCCGCGGCCCGGGGGCGGCGACCGCCCGTCCGCCGCGGAGCGGCTGTGCCGCGCGGCGGCGGACCTGCTCGGCGCGGCGGGCGCGGCGCTGACCTGCGCGCCCGCGGAGCCCGGCCGGTACACCGCGTGCGCCACCGACGAGGTGGCGGCGCGGCTCGCCGAGCTCGAGGACCTGGTCGGGGACGGCCCCGCGGCGCGCGCCGCCCGGCACGGCCGGACGGTCGGCACGGTGCTGGGCCCCGGCGCGCCCGCTCGGTCCGCCGACCTCGCGCCGGACGCCGCCGAGGTGCCGCCGGTGTTCGTGGTGCTCGCCGCCGACGTGCTCGCCGCCGAGGCGCCGGTCGCCATCCGGTCCTGGCCGGTGCGGGTGGCGGGACGGCCGGTGGCGGCGCTGACGGTGCACGGCCCGGCCGGGTGCGCCACGACCGAGGCCCGCGCGGACGGCCAGGTGCTGGCGGACGCGCTGGCTCCGGTGCTGGTCGGGCCGGCGGTGGCGGCGGCGCCCGCGCGCGAGCGCCGGGACCGGGCCGTCGGCATGCTGGTGGCCCAGACCGGCCTGGCGCCGGACGACGCGGCCGCGCTGCTGCAGGCCCGCGCCTGGGCGGAGGACGTCGCGGTGGCCGACCTGGAGGGCGCGGTGCTCGGGCGCACGACGTCGTTCGCGGACGGCGACGCGCCGGGCCCGCTGCCGGCCTGACCGCCGCGGGGCCCCGGCGCGCCGCGTCGCGGGCGGGCTGCGCGCGGGTGCGCCGCGGCGTCACCCGGCAGGGCTAATCGGCGGCGGATCCGCACGATTCCCGGACGAATCGGGCATCTCGACCCGGATCGGCGTGCCACCATGTGCCTGCGCGCCGTCCGCGCGCGACCGGCGTCGGGGCTCGGCGAGGAGCCCCGCAGTGCTGCCCAGGGGGACGGACGATGGCTGAGGTGTGTGCGGTGTGGCCGGGCTCGGAGCCCGCGCGCAGCGTGCTGGCGCTCCTGGACGACCTCATCGGGCTGGTGACCGGCCGGACGGGGAGTGCCGCCGAGGGCGCGGTGCACGCCCACCGCCGCGGCGCGGACTGGCTGATCGCGTCGACGGGGGAGCGCCTCACCCGCACCGGCGCGGCGGCCGACGGCGCGGGGCCGTGGCGCGCCGCCCTGGGCACCGGCGCCCCGGTGGTGCTGCCCGACCTGCGCGACGCCGACGGGCCGGTCGCCGAGCCGTGGCGGGCCGCCGCGCTCCGCGCCGGGTTCCGCGGCGTGCTCGCGCTGCCGGCCCCGCTCGCCCGGGGCGGCACCGCGGCGCTGACCCTGTACCTGGACGAGCCGGGCTCCTGGGAGCCGGAGGTGGTGCGCCGGGCCGGCGGCTTCGCGGGGGAGATGGCGTCGCTGATCGAGCTGCACAGCACGATCCCCGCGCGGGAGCCGGCGGTCAGCGAGGTCGAGGCCGCGCGACGGACCCGGGCCTCCGTGGACCACGCGGTCGGGGTCCTCATGGAGGTGCGCGGCTGCGACGAGGTCGAGGCGCGGCACGTGCTCGACGTGCTGGGCGCCTCGCAGGGCCGGACGCTCGAGGCGGTCGCCGCGTCGGTCGTGCGGCACGCCGTCCGCCCGGGCGGCCGCGGCGGGCTCGGCGGCGGCTCCGCGAAGGCGGCGCGCCGGGCCTGACCCGGGCGCCGCCGCGCGGCGCACCCGGGACCGTCGGCCCATCCCCGCCCGCGGGGGCGCCCCTAGCGTGGCCCGCACGGGCGGCGCAGGGTCGCGCCGGCCCGCCGCGGGAGCCAGGGGAGGCAGCCATGCGCGCGCACGTCGTGTACGAGAGCTTGTTCGGGAACAGCCACGCCGTCGCCGAGGCGGTGGCGGCCGGCCTGCGCGCCGCCGCTCCGGGCGCGGACGTCGAGGTGCTGAGCGTGCTCGCGGCGCCCGACGCGCTGCGCACCGACCTGGTCGTCGTCGGCGGCCCCACGCACGCCTTCTCGCTCAGCCGCCCGGAGACCCGGCGCAGCCGGCCCGACCACCTCGACGACCCGGAGGCCCGCCGCCGCGCGGAGGCCGAGCCGGGTGCCGACACCGGCCGCGGCGTGCGCGAGTGGCTGGAGGCGCTGGAGACCGCGGAGGGCACGCCGGCGGCGGCGTTCGACACCCGGGTCGACCGGCCGGTGCCCAAGCGGGCGTCGGCGGGCATGGTCAAGCGGCTGCGCCGCGCGGGGTGCCGGGTCGTGCTGCCGCCGGTGGGGTTCCACGTCGCCGGGATGCACGGCCCGCTGGTCGACGGCGAGGTCGAGCGCGCGTCGGCCTGGGCCCGCGAGGTGGCCCGGGCCGCGGGCCTCGCCGGGGTGCCCGACCCGGCCTGACCGCCGGCGGGCGCCGCGCCGCCGCCCGCGGACCACGGGTGCGCCCGCCGCCCGCGCGACCGCCGTCGGTGCCGCGCCGGCCCGGGTGCCGTCCCCGCCCCGGGCGGTGCCGCGCCGCGCGGCTAGGCTGCGACGGGACGGCCCGCGGACCCCGCGGGCGCGCGAGGGACGCGGGAGCGCAGCGGTGGCGGACGTGACGTCGACGGTGTTCTGGGTCAACGGGCACCTGGTGCCCGAGGCGGAGGCGACGACCTCGGCCCGGGACCACGGGTTCGTGGTGGGCGACGGGGTGTTCGAGGCGGTCAAGGTCGACCACGGCCGGATCTTCGCGCTGTCCCGGCACGTCGCCCGGATGGCCCGGTCCGCGGCGGGCATCGGCCTGCCCGGCTTCGACCCCGAGCTCGTCCGCCGTGCCGCGCACGAGGTCGTCGAGGCGAACGCGGACCTGCTCACCAGCGGGTACGACCTGCTGCGCGTGACGTTCACCGGCGGGCCGGGCGTCCTCGGCAGCGGGCGGGTGGACGGCCCGCCGACCCTGGTGCTCGGCCTCACCCCCGGGCACGACCCGGACCCGGAGACGGGCGTCATCACGGTGCCCTACCGCCGCAACGACGTCGGCGCGCTCACCGGGCTCAAGACGACCTCCTACGGGGAGAACGTGCTGGCGCTCGCCCAGGCCCGCGCGGCCGGCGCGAGCGAGGCGGTGTTCGCCAACACCCGCGGTCAGCTCTGCGAGGGCACCGGCACCAACGTGTTCGTCTTGCGGGACGGCGAGCTGCTGACCCCGCCGCTGTCCTCGGGCTGCCTGGCGGGGATCACCCGCGCGCTGGTGCTCGAGTGGCACGGCGCCCGCGAGGTCGACCTGCCCTACGACGCGCTCACCACGTCGGACGAGGTGTTCCTGACCTCGACCGCCCGCGACGTGCAGCCGGTGGTCGCCGTCGACGGCGCGCCGGTGGGCGGCGGGGCGCCGGGTCCCGTCACGCGGGAGGTCGCCCGGGTGTTCGCGGAGCGGCAGCGCGAGCACCTCGACCCCTGACCGGCCCGGCGGCGCGGGCCGGGGCCGGCCCCCGGCGCGGGCCGGGGCCGGCCGGCTCACACCCCGTGCAGCGTCGCGGCGAGCAGCACCGCGCGCGAGGCGATCGCCGGCAGCCGCACGTGCTCGGTCGCCGCGTGCGCCCCGCCGCCGCCCGGCCCGAATCCGTCGAGCGTCGGCAGCCCCGCCGCCCCGGTGAGGTTCGTGTCCGCGGCGCCCGGCGCCGGCGCCCCCGTGACGTCCTGCCCCACCCGTCCGGCCGCCGCGGCCACCGCCGCGAGCAGCCCCGCCGACGCGGCGCCGGGCTCCCAGGCGGGGCGCCGGGACAGCACCTCGGCCCGCACGTCGGCTCCGGGCCGCACCGGCACCGGCTCGGTCAGGTGCGCCAGCACCGCCCGCTCGCTCGCCCGGCTGACGAACCGGAGGCCCAGGTCGGCCCGCGCGCGCTCGGCCACGACGTTCGTGCGGGTGCCGCCGGCGACGACGCCGACGTTCGCGAGGACCGACGGGTGGTCCGCGAGGAACCGCCGCGCCGCGAGCAGCTGGTCCAGCAGCTCCTCGGTCGCCGACACGCCGGCGTCCGGGTCGACCGCCGCGTGCGCGGCCAGCCCGGTGACGTGCAGCCGGAGCCGGGTCGACCCGCGCCGCGCGGTCTCCAGCCCGCCGTGCGCCCCGGGCGCCTCCAGCCCGAGCGCGTAGGCGGCGCCGCGCGCGGCGTCGCGGATCAGCGCGGCGGTCGCGGGGGAGCCGACCTCCTCGTCGGGCGTGACCAGCAACCGGACGGGCCGGTGCCCGAGCCCGGCCTCCCGGAGCAGGTCCGCCGCCGCCAGCGCGACGACGATCCCGCCCTTCATGTCGTACGTCCCCGGGCCGTGCAGCACGTCGCCGTCCCGCCGGACCGGCACCGCGCCGACCGCGTGCACCGTGTCGTGGTGCGCGAGCAGCAGCGCGGGGGCGTCGCCGGCGCGCGGCCCCCGGCCGGGCAGGTCGAGGACGACGGCGTCGCCGCTCGCGGGGTCGGTCGTCGGCACGCGCCCGCCGGCGAACCCGGCCGCCCGGGCGTCCGCCACCACGAGGTCCGCGAGGGCGTCGAGGGCCGCGGCCGCCCCGGTCGGGGTCTCCAGCCGGACGTACCGCTCCAGGCGCCCGGCGTCCGCAGGCAGCCGGCGCCGGGCGGCGTCCTCGAGCCCGGCCAGGGCCGCGCCGTCGCCCCTCATGCCCCCCGAACCTAGGCCCGCCGCCCGCGCCCCGCGCGCCGGGGGCTACGCGCGCCGGCCCGTGCGTGTACTCCGCCGGCACCCCGCCCGCTCGCGCCACGTCCGCCACCGCCTATCGAACGTGTCGAGCGCCTATGCGCGGGATAGGCGTTCGACACGTTTCGTGGGCACTCGGCGCGCGCGCCGCCGCGACGCCGGCGCGACCTCGGCGCGGCAAGCCGGCGCGGGCCGTGCGCGGCCGCCGCGTCAGGCCGGCGCGTCCGCCCGGAACCGCCGCAGCAGGCTCTGCGCCGCCTCGGCCACCAGGCCGTGGTCGTGCGTGACCGCGAACGCGAACTCGCGCTCGTCGTCCTCCGGCGACCCCACCGGCGCGCCCAGCGCGGCCGAGTGCCGCGAGCGCGGCCCGTCGATCTCGCGCCCGACCAGCGCCACCGACTCGTGCGCGCCGAGCACCACCACCGCCCACTCCCGCGCCAGCGGCTCCGCCGGGTCGAGCGACGCCCACCGCACGGCCGGCGGCAGCGCGGTCGGCAGGCCGGTGCCGAGCGCGCCCACGAACGGCAGCGCCTCGGCCAGCCGCGCGTAGCGGCGCGCCGACCGCCCGGTGAAGAACCGCTCGTCCTGGAAGGCGCCGAGGACTAGCGGCGGCACCCGGTGGGCGACCGCCGCGGCCTCGAGGGTGCGGGACAGCGGCAGCAGCAGGCGCTTGGGCGCGAGCCGGACCGCCCGCCGCGTGCCGATCACCTCGAACGGCGTCGCGGTGCCCCCGAGCGGGGCGTGCGGGCGCGGCAGCCGCCCCGCGTGCCGCTCGCCGGCGGGCAGCACCCGGTGCGGCCGCCCGAGGAACCAGCCCTGCCCGAGGTCGGCGCCGAGCACCAGCGCCCGGGTGAGGTCGTCCTGGGTCTCGATGCCCTCGGCGACGACCCGCGCCCCGGTGGCCTCGGCGCGCGCCCGGACGGCGCCCGCGACCGTGATGGTCTCCGGGTCCTCCAGGGTGCGGAGCAGCTGCAGGTCGAGCTTGATGATCTCCGGGGCGAGCAGGGGGATGAACGCCAGCGACTCCGGGACGGCGCCGACGTCGTCGAGCGCGATCGCGCACCCGGCGGCGCGCAGGCGGGCCGCGGCGTCGAGCATCCCGGCCGGGTCGAGGGCGAGCGCGCGCTCGGTGATCTCCACGACGACGCGCACCTGCGCGCTGCGCCGCGCGAGCGTCTCGAGCACCAGCGGCAGGTGCCGGGACAGCGTCCGCGGCTCGATGTTGAGGAACAGCGTGTGGGACGCGCCGCCGGACGCCGCCTCCGCGTCGGCGAGCGCGCGCGACATCGCGGCGCGCTCGAGCTCGCCCAGCAGGCCCGCCTCCTCGGCCGCGTCCAGCACCTCCAGGGGCGACCGCCACCCGGCGTCGGGGGGCGTGCGCAGCAGCGCCTCGCGGCCCAGCACGTCGCCCGTCGCGAGCTCGACCACCGGCTGGTACGCGCAGTGCACGCCGCCGGTGCGGAGCAGCTCCGGCACGGGCAGCCGGCCGGGGTGCTCCGGTGCGGACAGGAGGGTCACCCCGTCCTGATCGGCAGGCCCGCGCCGATGTTGAAGGTCCTGGTCGTCGGCGTGTGCGGCGGGGCGGGCGGTCGCGTTCCCGGTTAGCGTGGCCGCGGGCTCGAGGAACGCGGGGGAACGGCGTGGCGCGTCATCAGCAGGACCGGCGGGTGGGGGACCACCTCGTCGACCGCGGCCTGGTCACCAAGCCGACGCTGGACGCGGCGGAGCGGGTCGCGGCGGAGTCGGGCGCCTACATCGGCCAGGTGCTGATCGCGATCGGCGCGATCGACTCGGAGTCGCTGACCCGCGCGCTGGCGGACCTGTGGGGTCTGCCCTACGTGGTGCCGACCCGGATCACCGAGGCCCTGGACGCCGGGACCGCCGACGTCGGCCGGGTGCTCGCCGAGCAGTGGCTCCCGCTGGAGCGCCGCGGCGACGGCACGCTGGTCGTGGCGGTCGTCGACGAGCCGACGCCGGACCGCCGCGCGGCGATCGCGGCGGCGCTGGGCGAGGAGCCGTACCTGGTGCTCGCCGACCGGTGGGACTTCCAGCAGGCCGTGCTCGACCGGTACGGCGCCGACCTGCGCGAGCGCGCGAGCCTGGGCCTGTGGGGCCGGTCGCCCGCGCAGTCCGCCCGGACCGTGCTGGTGCCGTGGCAGCGGGTCGCGCTCGTCGTCGCGCTGGTGCTGGTGGTGCTCGCGGCGGTCCTGGACCCGCGCGCGGTCGTCGTCACGCTGTCGGTGGTGGTGGGCGTCGCGTTCCTGGTCGGCACCGGCTTCAAGTTCTGGGCGTCGCTGCGCGGCGCGCGGATGGAGCACGTGACGCGCACGGACCCCGCGGAGCTCGCGGCGCTGCCCGACTCCGAGCTGCCCCGGTACACGGTGCTGGTGCCCGTGTACAAGGAGGCGAACATCGTCGCCAACCTGATCGGCAACCTCGGGGCGCTGGACTACCCGGCGCACCTGCTCGAGGTGCTGATCCTGGTCGAGGAGGACGACGCCGAGACCCGCGCCGCCGCCGAGGCCGCGCACCCGCCGGCGCACTTCCGGTTCATCACCGTCCCGGCGGGCGCCCCGCAGACCAAGCCCAAGGCGTGCAACGTCGGCCTGGAGTTCGCGACCGGCGAGTACCTCGTGATCTACGACGCCGAGGACAAGCCGGAGCCCGACCAGCTGAAGAAGGCGGTGCTCGCGTTCCGGCAGGCCGGCGAGGAGCTGGTCTGCGTGCAGGCCGCGCTCAACTACTTCAACGCCGACGAGAACCCGCTCACCCGGATGTTCACGCTGGAGTACTCGTTCTGGTTCGACTACATGCTGCCCGGGCTGGAGTACGGCAGGCTCGCGATCCCGCTGGGCGGCACGTCGAACCACTTCCGGGTCAGCGGCCTGCGCCGGCTCGGCGGCTGGGACCCGTACAACGTCACCGAGGACGCGGACCTGGGCATCCGGGCGTCCGCCGAGGGGCTGCGGGTCGGGGTCATCGACTCGACGACGTACGAGGAGGCCAACACCTCGTACCCGAACTTCGTCCGGCAGCGGTCCCGGTGGATCAAGGGCTACATGCAGACGACGCTCGTGCACCTGCGGCAGCCGTTCCGGCTGGTGCAGGTGGCCGGGCTGCGGCAGACGCTGTCGTTCCTGTTCCTGGTCGGGGGCACGCCCGCGACGTTCCTCGCGGTCCCGCTGCTGTACGCGGTGTTCCTCGCGTCGCTGCTCCTCGACCCGCACCAGCTGGCGTTCCTGTTCCCCGGCTGGGTGCTCTGGCTGTCGCTGTTCAACCTCGGCGTCGGCAGCGCGCTGATGATCTACGTCTCGATGATGGGCGCCTTCAAGCGCCGCCGGTACGGCCTCGTGCTGTGGGGGCTGGCGAACCCGGCGTACTGGCTGCTGCACTCCGTCGCCGCGTACAAGGCGCTCTGGCAGCTCATCACGAAGCCGCACTACTGGGAGAAGACCGCACATGGCCTCACTGGCGTCGCCGCTGCCGCGCACGTCCCCGCGACGGTACGCGGCTGACACCTGGCCGGCCGGGCCCGCCGCGCGCTGGGGCCTGCGGGTCGCGCTGGCGCTGCCGTTCGTCGCGGTCGCGCTGCTGTCCCGGTCGGCGGGCTGGGTGCCCGCCGCGAACGAGGCGCTGGCCGACCGCGGCGCGCTGGTGCAGTGGGGCGACAGCGGGCTGTCCTGGATCGCGCAGGTGTTCCCGCCCCTGTCGGCGGCGCTGGCCTCGGTGCTCGGCGGCAGCACGCTGGCGATGAGCCTGCTCGCGGCCGCCGTGCTGGGCTTCACGCTGCAGCGGCTCGCCGCGGTGCTGGTGCGCGAGGGCCTGGGCCCGTGGGCAACGGCGGCCGTCGTCGGGACGCTCGTGCTCACGCCGCCGCTGTACTACCTCGCGTCGAACGACCTGGTGTCCCTGCTCGGCGTCGCCCTGCTGGTGCTGGCGCTCGACGGCATCGCCGCGTTCGTCGAGCAGCGGTCCACCGAGGCCGGCTTCCGCGCGGGGCTCGCGCTGGGGGTCGCCGTGATGCTCGATCCGGGCGCCTGGCTGTACGCGCTGACGCTCGCCGCCGTCGCGCCGTTCTTCGCGCGCCGCGCGGGCCGGTCGGGCTGGCGGGCGAACGAGGCGACCGTCGCGGTGCTGCTGTTCCCGGCGGTGGCCGCCGTCGGGTTCTGGCTCTACGCGTCCTGGTGGTTCTCGGCCGACCCGCTGGGCGGCATGGAGGCGGCGACGCCCGCCGGCTGGCTGCCGGGCGGCGCCGGCGCGTCGGCGGCCGACGCGCTGCGGCAGATCGCGCTGGCCCTGCTGGCCGCCCCGCTGGTGCTGGTCGCGTCGACGGTGCGCGCCGTCCGGGACCCGTGGTCGCTGATCGCGCCGGGCATCGCCCTCGTCGGGCTGTACCTCTCGCTGTGGCTCGGGCTGCGGGAGGCGGCCGGCCAGACCTGGATCGTGCTGACGGCGCTGTACGTGCTGCTGCTCGCGCCCCGGGACCCCGGGCCGCGGCGGCGGGTGGCGATCGTGGTGGCGTCCGTCGCGCAGCTCGCGATCGGCTGGCTGGTGGTGCTGACCTCGGGCGGGACGCTGGGGGACTGGGCGCGGGCGGTGCTCGGCGGCTGACGGGCCGCCGCCCGGGCTGGTGGCCCCCGCCCCGACGGGGTACAACCGAGGCATGACGACCCGCCCCCGTGACCTGACGTCCGACACCGCCGCCGACCACCGCGCCGAGGCGCTGCCGTCCGAGGCCGAGCTGCGCGCGACCGACGTGCGCTCCGGCGGCGACGCCTCGCGGGCGCCGCGCACCCTCCGGGACAGCGAGCTGCTCCCGGACGACGAGGCGATCGCGGCGTCGGACGACTGGGACGACCCCGAGCGGCTCTGACCCGCCCGGCCGGCCCGCGGGCCGGCCGCGCCCCGGCGCAGCACGAGGCCCCGGCCACCTCCCAGGTGACCGGGGCCTCGGCGATCCGGGGGCCGCGCGGGCGGGACCCGCGCGGCGCGCGGTGCCTCAGACGGAGGACGGGTCCTTCGCGGCGGCGCCGGCGTCCTTCGCGGACTCCTGCTCGCCCTCCGCCCCGGCGGTGCTGAGCTCGCCGCCCGCGTTCTCCAGGTGCGCCCGCACGAACCAGTGGAACAGCTCGAGCTCGTGCAGGTGGCCGACCAGCAGGTCGTTGGTGACCGTGTCGAGGTCCTCGGTCGCGGCCGCGGCCTCGCGGTGGTCGGTCACGACGCCGACGTACACCTCGTCGAGCGCGCCCAGGTGCTCGATCGCGCCGGCCCGGCCGATCGAGTAGTCGTCCCAGCTGCGGTCCTGGACCAGCGCGCCGGGGGTGCCCACCGGGGCCACGCCCAGGGTCGCGATGCGCTCCGCGATGGCGTCCACCATGGCGCGCACGGCGTCCACCTGCGGGTCGATCATCTCGTGCACCGCGATGAAGTGCGGGCCGGTGACGTTCCAGTGGATGTGCTTGAGCGTGAGCGCGAGGTCGTTGAGCGCGTTCAGGCGCTGCTGGAGGATCGCGGCGATCGTGCGGCCGTCCTCGACGCTCAGCGACGGGACGGTGTACTTCGGCAGCTCCGTGCGGCGAACCATCAGTCTCCTCCTTGCGGTCCTCGGCGCCCGACGGCGCCGGCTGGCTCCCACGCTGCCCCAAGCCCGGGGGTCGCGCAATCGCAGGTGAGGCGCGTGCGTCGCCCGCCGCCGCGCCCGCGGGGACGAACCGGGTCAGACCTCCCAGGGGTCGGCCGCCGTGTCGTCCCGCCGGCCCCGGAGCACGGGCTGCCGGAGCCGGCCGGAGGGCGTGCGGGTCAGGTAGCGGACGTCGAGCAGCACCTCCGGCTCGACCCAGACCGTGCCGCGCGCGTCGACCGGCTCGAGCCGCTCCGCGAACGGCGACGTCGGCCGCTCCCGGGTCCGGAGCGCCGCCGTGAGGTCCCGCGCCAGGGCGCCCGCGAGGCCGCTGCCGGCGCGGCACAGGAACCGCAGGCCGCCGTCCGCGTCCGGCGCGCCGAGCAGCACCGCGCCGATCCGGCCGCTGCCGTTCGTCTCGGGCCGCCAGCCGCCGACCAGCGCGGTCCGGGTGGTGTGGTGCACCGCCTTGAGCCAGTCGCCGGAGCGGCGGCCCGGCTGGTACGTCGACGTCGCGCGCTTCGCGACCACGCCCTCCAGGCCCTGCGCGCGGGTGGCGGCCCAGATGACGTCCCCGTCCTCGTAGACCGGCGACAGCTGGACGTGCTCCGGCAGCGGCACGGTCTCCAGGGCGGCGCGGCGTTCGGCGAACGGCCGCCGGGTGAGGTCCTCGCCCGCGAGGACCGGCACGTCGAACACGAGGTAGCTGACCGGGACCCGGCGGGCGAGCGCCGCCGCGCGGGCGGGGTCCCGGACGTGCATCCGCTCCGCCAGGGCCGCGAACGACGGGACGCCGTCCCGCAGCGCGACCACCTCGCCGTCGAGGACCGTGCCCGGCGGCAGGTCGGCCAGGCCCGCGAGCTCGGGGTAGGCGGGCGCGGCGTCCCGGCCGTTGCGGCCGAGCATCCGGAGGCGGTCTCCCGTGGTGTCCGCGAGGATGCGGACACCGTCCCACTTCACCTCGAACCGCCAGCCCGGACCCGCGGGCAGGCGGCCCGGGACGGGCACAGGGGTGGCGAGCATGGGCTGCACGGGTCCATCCTGCCCACAGCACGCGGAGTCGTCGCGGGGGAGGACCCTGCGCCGGGGAGGGTGGTCACGATGCGCGCGATCTGGAAGGGCGCCGTCGCGTTCGGGCTGGTCAACGTGCCGGTCAAGCTCTACGCGGCCACGGGGGAGCACGAGGTGCCGCTGCACCAGGTGCACAAGAAGGACGGCGGCCGGATCCGGTACCGCAAGGTGTGCTCGATCGAGGACGAGCCGGTCGAGTACAGCGAGATCGCCAAGGGCTACGAGACCGACGACGGCCAGCTCGTGGTGCTCACCGACGAGGACCTGGACCAGCTCCCGCTCGCCACCGAGCGGGAGATCGAGGTGATCGAGTTCGTGCCCGCCGACCAGGTGGACCCGATCCTGCTCGCCAAGACGTACTACCTGGAGCCGGACCGCACGGCCGCGAAGCCGTACGCCCTGCTGCGCGAGGCCTTGACCAGCACGGACCGGATGGCGGTGGTCAAGGTCGCCCTGCGGCAGCGCGAGTCGATGGCCGTGCTGCGGGTCCGAGACGACGTGATCTGCCTCCAGACGCTGCTGTGGCCGGACGAGGTGCGCGAGGCCGACTTCCCGATCCTCGACCAGGACGTCACGGTCCGGCCGCAGGAGCTCGCGATGGCGTCGTCGCTGGTGGAGTCGCTGGCCGGCGACTTCGACCCGTCGGGGTTCGAGGACCGGTACCGCGCGGCGCTGGAGCAGGTCATCGAGGCGAAGGTGTCCTCGGGCCGCACGCAGGCCGTGCCGCAGGCCGAGGAGGTCGGCGAGGGCGGCCAGCCCGCCGGCGAGGTCGTGGACCTGCTGGCGGCGCTGCAGCGCAGCGTGGAGAAGGCGCGCGGGGGGTCCGCGTCGTCGAGGAAGGACGCCGACGCCCCCGCCGCCGACGACGCGAAGCCCGCGAAGAAGGCGCCGGCCCGCAAGACGTCGTCCCGTCCCAAGGCGGCGGACGCCGACGCCGAGGAGAAGCCGGCCCGGAAGTCGACCTCGACCCGGTCGCGGGCCACGAAGGCCGACGACGAGAAGCCGGCCGAGGGCAAGGCGGCCGACGAGAAGCCCGCGCGCACCCGGCGCAAGCGGGCGTCCTGACCCGTGGCGACCGCAGCCGGGTCCGGCGACGCCGCGTCCGTCCACGAGGCCGTCGTCGCCGCCCTCCGGCGCGCCGCGTTCCTGCTCGAGCGCGGCGGCGCCACCTCGTACCGGGCCGACGCGTTCCGGGCGGCCGTGCGGTCGCTCGAGCGCACCGGTCCCGACGAGGTCCGGGCGCGGCTGGCCGCGGGCACGCTGACCGACCTGCCCGGCGTCGGGGCCCGCACGGCCGAGGTGGCCGCCGACGCCGCGGCGGGCGGACCGGTGCCCTACCTGCTCGACCTGGAGCAGAGGTACCCGGCCGCGGAGGCCACGGGTGACGGCGCCGCACTCCGGGCCGCCCTGCGCGGGGACCTGCACGCGCACACCGAGGCCAGCGACGGGTCCACCACCGCCCAGGAGATGGTGCTGGCGGCGCTGGAGCTCGGGCACGAGTACCTCGCGATCACCGACCACTCGCCGCGGCTGACCGTGGCCAACGGCCTGTCGCCGGCGCGGCTGCGGGCGCAGATCGAGCAGATCGAGGCGCTCAACCGGGCGATCGCGCCGTTCCGGGTGCTCACCGGGATCGAGGTCGACGTCCTCGACGACGGGTCGATCGACCAGGAGCCCGAGCTGCTCGACCGGCTCGACGTCGTCGTGGCGTCGGTGCACTCCAAGCTCCGGATGGACGCCGCGTCGATGACCCGGCGGATGCGCGCGGCCGTCGCGAACCCCCGGGTCGACGTGCTGGGGCACTGCACCGGGCGGCAGCTCACCGGGAAGCGGCAGCGCCCGCCGAGCGAGTTCGACGCCGCCGCGGTGTTCGCCGACTGCGCCGAGCACGGGGTCGCCGTCGAGGTGAACTGCCGGCCCGACCGGCTGGACCCGCCGCACGCGCTGCTCGACGTCGCGGTGGACGCCGGCTGCCTGTTCACGATCGACACCGACGCGCACGCGCCGGGGCAGCTGTCGTGGCAGCCGGTGGGCTGCGACCGCGCCGCCGCGCACGGCATCGGGCCCGACCGGGTGCTCGACGCGTGGCCCCTGGACCGCCTCCTGGAGCACCTCGCGGGCCGGAAGGTCGCTGCCTGAGCGACACACCGCCCGCGTGGCGATGCGCGGAAGCGCGCTGCCTGCCGTTATGGTCGTCCGCGTCGGTCCGCCGGAAGCTGACGCCCCACGCAGGCGCCGAGTGGCCCGCGCACCCAGTTCGAACACATAGGAGCACATCCGTGAGCGTGAACCGCACCGAGCTCGTCCAGGCCATCGCCGCCAAGGCCGGGCTCACCAACACCGCCGCCGACGCGGCCCTCAAGGCCTTCCAGGAGGTCCTGGTCGAGCAGCTCAGCGCCGGCGAGTCCGTGACCATCCCGGGTCTGCTCGCGGTGTCCCGTGCCGACCGTGCCGCGCGCACCGGCATCAACCCGCAGACCGGCGAGAAGCTGGACATCCCGGCCGGCTTCCGCGTCAAGCTGACCGCCGGCAGCGCCCTCAAGCGCGCCGTCGCCAACTGAGCGATCCGCAGCACCGCACGCGAGCCGGGGACCCGTCGGGTCCCCGGCTCGCGGCGCGCCCGGGGAACGGATCACCCACCCGCGCGCGTTGAGTAGCATGGTCGGCCGTCCCGCCGAGGGACGCCCGGAGGAGGGAGCACGCACCGATGGCCGTCACGCAGCGCACCACGAAGCAGCGCACCGAGATCCTCGGTCTGCTGGACGACCTCGACGAGTTCCGCTCCGCCCAGCAGCTGCACGACCTGCTGCGGTCGCAGGGCTCCACGACGGGGCTCGCCACCGTGTACCGCGCCGTCCAGACGCTCGCCGACGCCGGCGAGGTGGACGTGCTGCGCTCGCCCGACGGCGAGGCCGTGTACCGCCGGTGCGTCCGGCGCAGCCACCACCACCACCTGGTCTGCCGCTCCTGCGGCAAGGCGGTCGAGATCGACGGCCCGGGGGCCGAGGCGTGGGCCGAGCAGGTGGGCGCCGCGCACGACTTCTCCGACGTCGAGCACACCATCGAGCTCCTCGGCACCTGCGCCGACTGCCGGGCGCGCCTGGCGGCCGAGGCGGCCGCGGCCCGCTGACCGGCGCACCTCCCGGGGTGGGGGAGGATGGGCGGGTGGACAGACTGCACGACCCCGCCCGGCACGACTTCGCCTCCGACAACTACGCCGGGGTGCACCCCGAGATCCTCGCGGCCCTCGCGACCGCCAACGACGGGCACGTCCCGGGCTACGGCGCCGACCCGTACACCGAGCACCTGCAGGACGTGCTCCGCGGCCACTTCGGCGCCGACGCCACCGCATACCCGGTGTTCAACGGCACCGGCGCGAACGTGGTCGCCCTCCAGACCATGCTGCCGCGCTGGGGCGCCGTCATCTGCGCCGAGACCGCGCACATCAACACCGACGAGAACGCGGCCCCCGAGCGGGTCGGCGGCATCAAGCTGCTGACGGTCCCGACCCCGGACGGCAAGCTCACCCCCGACCTCGTCGACCGGCACGCCCACGGCTTCGGCGACCAGCACCGCGCCCAGCCCGGCGTCGTGTCGATCACCCAGGCGACCGAGCTCGGCACCGTCTACACGCCCGACGAGATCCTGGCGATCACCACGCACGCGCACGCCCTGGGCCTGCGGGTGCACCTGGACGGCTCCCGGCTCGGCAACGCCGCCGCGGCCCTGGACCTGCCGATGCGCGCGCTGACCACGGACGTCGGCGTCGACGTCGTGTCCCTCGGCGGCACCAAGAACGGCATCCTGTTCGGCGAGGCGGTCCTCGAGCTGACCCCCGGGTCGACGCCGGGGATCGCGTTCCAGCGCAAGGTCGACATGCAGCTCGCGTCCAAGATGCGGTTCGTGTCGGCGCAGCTGGTCGCGCTGTACGAGGGCGACCTGTGGCGGCGCTCCGCGCAGCACGCCAACGCGATGGCGCAGCGGCTGCGGGCCGGGGTCGAGGCCGTGCCGGGCGTGCGCGTCACGCAGCCGACCGACGCCAACGCCGTGTTCGCGGCGCTGCCGGCCGGCGTGGCCGACGCGCTGCGCGAGGTGCGGCGGTTCTACGACTGGAACCGGGCCACGGGTGAGGTGCGCTGGATGTGCGCGTTCGACACGACCGAGGCGGACGTGGACGCGTTCGTCGCGGCGGTCGCCGCCGCGGCGTCCCGCGCGGCCTGACCCCCTGCGGGTCCGCCTCCCGGCTCGGGCGCGAGATCGGTGCTTCGCGCCGAGATCGGTGGTTGCACGCACCGATCTCGCGCGGAACCACCGATCTCGGCGCAGGGGCGGGGCGCCGGCGCGCGAAGGGGCCCGGCACCGTGATCGGTGCCGGGCCCCTTCCGCGTCGCGGGGCGGGCGCGCCTCAGGGGCGCGCGCCGCGGGTCAGCGCGGGGTGGACGGGCGGCGCGTGCGCGAGTCGCGGCCGCCGAAGTCCCGGCCGCCGTCGCGGGAGCCGTAGCCGCCCTCGCGCGAGCCGTGGCCGCCCTCGCGGGCTCCGTCCCGGCCGGTGCGCGGGCCGTGGTGCGCCGGGCCGCGGGACGCCCCGCGGTCCGGGCGGCTCGCGGCGCGCGGGCCCTCGTCCACGCGGATCCGCAGCGGGCGGCCGGCGACCCGGGCGCGGCCGATGCGGTCGAACGCCTCGGGGGACAGGCCGGCGGGGATCTCGACGAGCGAGAACGTCGAGAAGATGTCGATCTTCCCGAGGTCCTTGCCGGTGAGGCCGCCCTCGTTGGTCAGCGCGCCGACGATGCCGCCGGGCTGCACGCCGTCCTTCGAGCCGACCGCGAGGCGGTAGCGCAGGCCGCCGCTGCTCGGGCGGGCTGCGCTGCGCGGGCGACCGCCCTCGGCCCCGTCGCGGCGGGCGCCGCGCTCGGGCGCGAGGTGCGCGCGGGACAGGGCGTCGTCCAGGTCGTCGCCCTCGGTCGGGCGCGGGGCCGGGCCCTCGTCGCCGACGGCCAGCGCGGCGAGCACGGCGACCAGGTCGTGCGCGTCGACGTCCGGGTGCGCGGCGAGGAACTCCGCGGCGGCCGTGCGGTACAGGTCCAGGCGGCCGAGGTCGCGGCGGGCGGGCACCCGGCCGAGCAGGGCGGCGACGCGGTGCGCCGACACGTCCGCGGGGGACGGGATCTGGATCTGCTCGAGCGTCTGGCGGGTGGTCCGCTCGATCGCGCGGAGCTTGCCGTTCTCGTTCGGGGTGACGAAGGTCAGCGCCTCGCCGGTGCGGCCCGCGCGGCCGGTGCGGCCGATGCGGTGCACGTACGCCTCGGGCTCGCCCGGGACGTCGAAGTTCACGACGAGCCCGATGCGGTCGATGTCGAGGCCGCGGGCGGCGACGTCGGTCGCGACGAGCACGTTGATCGCGCCGGAGCGGACCCGCTCGACGATCTTCTCCCGGTCGCCCTGCGCCACGTCGCCCGAGATGTAGGCCGCGGCCACGCCGCGCTCGACCAGCGAGACGGCGACGTCCTCGGCGGCGCTGCGGGTGCGGACGAACACGATCGCCGCGTCGGCGTCGGACACCGCGAGCACGCGGGCCAGCGCGCCGGCCTTGTGCCGGAACGGCACGACCGCGTAGGTCTGCCGGACGCTCGACACGGTGGACGACTGCCGGGCGACGGTGATCTCGACCGGGTCGGTCAGGTGCTGCGCGGCGACGCGGCGGATGGCCGGCGGCATCGTCGCGGAGAACAGCGCGACCTGCTTGGAGGCCGGCGTCGCCGACGCGATGCGGTCGACGTCGTCGACGAAGCCCATGCGCAGCATCTCGTCGGCCTCGTCCAGCGCGAGGAACCGCACGGCGTCGAGCTTGAGCGAGCCGCGGTCCAGGTGGTCGATGACGCGGCCGGGCGTGCCGACGACGACCTGGGCGCCGCCGCGCAGCGCGCGCTGCTGCGGCAGGTACGGCGAGCCGCCGTAGACCGGGACGACCTCGAGGCCGGGCATCTTCGAGGCGAACGACTCGAGCGCCTCGGCGACCTGCATCGCGAGCTCGCGGGTCGGGGCCAGGACGATCGCCTGCACCTCGCGGAGCTCCGGGTCGACCGCGGCGAGCAGCGGCAGGCCGAACGCGGCGGTCTTGCCGGTGCCGGTCTGGGCGACGCCGGTGATGTCGCGGCCCGAGAGCAGCGCCGGGATCGCCTCGGCCTGGATGGCGGTGGGGGTGGTGAAGCCGAGCCCCAGGACGGCCTCGCGCAGCGGCGCGGGCAGGTCGAGGTCGGCGAAGGTGGGGCCGGTGGTCGTCGTCGCGGGAGCCGCGTCGGACGAGGGCAGGGCAGGGTCGAGCACAGACGTCATGGAGGACAGCACCGTTTCGTGTCGCTGGGGGGAGCTGTGCGCCGCCCGGGTTCCGGTCGGCCACGCGGTCGCACTCCCACACCCACACATCACGAGGCCGCCACGTCAGAGCAGGGGGCCTCGGCACGCACATCACGGGACACTGCGACGAACTCCGAGTGGCACCAGTCTACCGGCGCCGGCCGCCGGACGCGGGGGAGGGGCGCGGTGACCTCGGGCACAGCGCCGGGCGCCGAGTCCGGCGCGCGGCCGGTGCCGCGCCGGCCTCGGTCCCCGGCACCCCGCCCGGCTCAGCCCAGGCCGAGCCGCCGGCCCTCGATCGCCGGGCAGGTGTCCATCACGACGTCGAGCCCGGCGGCCGACGCCCGGGCCGCGGCCTCCTCGTCGACCACCCCGAGCTGCAGCCACACGGCCCGCGCGCCGACCGCGATCGCCTGGTCCACGACGGCGCCGGCCAGGCCGGAGTTCACGAACACGTCGACCACGTCCACCGGCCCGTCGACCTCCGCGAGGGTCCGCACGCCGGGCGCGCCGTGCACCGTCTCGGCGCGCGGGTGCACCGGCACGATCGTCTGGCCGAGGTCCTGCAGGTAGGCGGCGACGCCGTGCGCCGCGCGCGCCCGGTTCGTGGACAGCCCCACGACGGCCCAGGTCCCGGGCGTGCGGAGCAGGCGGTCGATGACGGCGGGGTCGTTGACGTGGGCCATGCGGCCAGCGAACCACGGCCCGACGGCCCCCGCGCGGGACCCGACGCGGCCGGGCGCCCGAGATGGCCGGAGAGCGGTCGCCACCTGCGTAGGATGAGCGGCGTCGATCAGGGCGTACGAGGCGGGAGAGCTGTGGCGGAGCGGGACGTGGTGAGCGACCGCGTCCTCACCGTGCCGAACGTCATCAGCCTGATCCGGCTGCTGATGGTGCCGGTGTTCGCGGTGCTGATCGTCGCCGGGCACGACGGCTGGGCTCTCGTGGTGCTCGCGGTGTCCGGCGCCAGCGACTGGCTCGACGGCGTGCTCGCGCGCCGGCTCGGGCAGGTGTCGCGGCTCGGCCAGGTCCTCGACCCGGCGGCGGACCGGCTGTTCATCTTCGTGACGCTGCTGGGCCTCGCGGCCCGGGGCGTCGTGCCGTGGTGGCTCGTCGTCGTGCTGCTCGCCCGCGAGGCGATGCTGCTCGTGATGCTCGTCGTCCTGGCGCGGCACGGCTACGGCCCGCTGCAGGTGCACCTCGCGGGCAAGGCCGGCACGTTCGCGCTGCTGTACGCCTTCCCGCTGCTGCTGCTCGCGCACTGGGGCGGCATCGTCGGCGACCTGGCGTCCGTGCTCGGCTGGGCCTGCGCGTGGTGGGGCGTCGCCCTGTACTGGTTCGCCGGCCTGCTCTACGTGCGCCAGGCGTGGGGGCTGGTCGGCCGGCGCGGCGGCGCGGACGCGGGTGAGCCCCGCACGGTGGCCGTGTGACGGACCCCCGCGCGGGGGACCGAGCCGGCCGAGGCCCCGCGGGGAGCCCGGTGTGGCGCCGCCCGGACGCCTCGATGTCGCTGCTGACCGAGGTGACCCAGCACCCGCTGGACCCGGAGTACCGCGAGGCCGCCGAGCGGCGCGCCGCGGCCGGCAGGACCCGGCGCCGGGGCGGGCGCGGCACCGTCGCGGTCGCCGTCCTCGCGGTCGCGCTCGGCGCCGCGACCACCTGGTCCGTCCTAGCGCTGCGCGCGCCGCAGCCGTCGGCGATCGCCGCGCGGGAGGTGCTGGCCGGGCAGATCACCGAGCGCAGCGCCGAGCTGGACCGGCTGCGCGACGAGAGCGCCGCCCTGTCCGACGAGATCGCCGCGCTCCAGCAGCAGGCGCTGTCCGGTGCCGACTCGCCGCTGCTGGACCAGCTCGCGGTCGACTCGGTGGCGTCCGGCACGACCGCGGTCACGGGGGACGGGCTGCGGATCACGCTCCAGGACGCCGACACCGACGACGACGACCCGAACGGCCGGGTCCGCGACTCCGACCTGCAGCTGGTCGTGAACGGGCTGTGGGCGTCCGGCGCGGAGGCGATCGCGGTCAACGGCGAGCGGCTGGGCGCGACCACGGCCATCCGCACGGCGGGCGACGCGATCCTGGTCGACGTCGTGCCGCTGGTCGGCCCGTACACGATCGAGGCGATCGGCGACCCGCAGGGCATGCAGACGGGGCTGGCCCGCACGTCCGGCGGGCAGCTGCTCGCCGTCCTGCAGTCGACCTACGGCATCCCGACCCGCGTGTCGTCGCAGCGCGACCTGCACCTGCCCGCGGCGGGCACGGTGACCCTGCGGTCGGCCGGGCTGCCCGAGGGCGTGCCGGTCCTGCCCGGCGCGACGCCGGGACCCGCCGGGTCGGCGGAGCCGTCGGGCACACTGTCCACGGACGGAAGCGAGGGGGACTGAGTTGATCGCGGTGATCGGCCTGATCGTCGGCGTGGTGGCGGGCCTGGTGCTCGAGCCCACGGTGCCGGCGGCGCTGCAGCCCTACCTCCCGATCGCGGTGGTGGCGGCGCTCGACGCGCTGTTCGGCGGGTTCCGGGCGGTGCTCGACGGGCTGTTCGACGACCGGGTGTTCCTGGTGTCGTTCCTGTCGAACGTCGTCGTGGCGGCGCTGATCGTGTTCCTGGGCGACCAGCTCGGCGTCGGCTCGCAGCTGTCGACCGGCGTGGTCGTCGTGCTCGGCATCCGGATCTTCTCCAACGTGGCCGCGATCCGGCGGCACCTGTTCAAGGCGTGACGGACGTGACCGCCCCCGACGAGCAGGAGCCCGCGCCGCGCCCCGTGCGCGGCTGGCGGGCCCTCGGCGTCGCCCTGCGCCCGCGCGCGACCCGCGCCCAGGCGCTCACCGGCGTGCTGTGCGTGCTCCTCGGGTTCGCGATCGCCGTGCAGGTGCGGCAGACCGACACCGAGAGCCTCACGGTGATGCGGGAGTCGGAGCTGGTGTCGCTGCTCGACCAGACCACCCGCCAGGCCGACGACCTCCAGCAGCAGGTGGCCGAGCTCGAGCGCACCCGCACCGAGCTGCAGTCCGCCGGGTCCAGCCGCGAGGCGGCCCTCGAGGCGGCGACCCGCAGCGCCGCGGCGCAGGGCATCCTGTCCGGCCGGCTGCCCGCCGAGGGCCCCGGGATCACGGTGACCGTGGCCGACCCGACCCGGTCGGTGTCCGCCCTGACCCTGCTGAACCTGCTCGAGGAGCTCCGGAACTCCGGCGCCGAGGCCGTCCAGCTCAACGACCAGCGCCTCACCGCCTCCTCCTACGTGCTCGGCACGGATGACGGGATCGAGGTCGACGGGACGCCCGTGGCCCCGCCCTACCGGTGGGTGGCGATCGGCGACCCCGGCACGATGTCGACGGCCCTGGCGATCCCCGGCGGCGCGGTCGCGAAGGTGCAGATCGACGGGGGCACGGCGACGGTGTCGACCGAGGACCACGTCGAGGTCACCGCGACGCGCGACGTGCCCGACCCGCAGTACGCCGAGCCCGAGGCGTCCGGCGGCGGGTGACACCACCCCGGCCGGGGCGCGACACCCGGTCGGCGGGGTGTGCTCAGGTCCTCCGGGCGCTTAGGCTGTCCGGGACCCCGGTGCAGGTCGGGGGCGCGCGTCAGCAGGTCTGGGAGGGTGTCATGAGCGACGAGCAGCAGGTGCCGGGCGGCGAGCCGCGTCCGGCTGCGCCCGACGGGGCGCCCATCTCGGCGGCTCCCGACACCACGATCAGCTTCGGCTCGCTGGGCGCGCTCGACGTCGAGCCCGCGGGCCCCGTCGGCCTCACCGCCGAGCAGGCCGCCGCCGTCCAGGCGCTGCCGCGCACGTCCGCCCTGCTCGTCATGCAGCGCGGCCCGAGCTCCGGCGCGCGGTTCCTGCTGGACGCCGACCGCACGGTCGCGGGCCGCAGCCCGAACGCGGACATCTTCCTGGACGACGTCACCGTGTCCCGCAAGCACGCCGAGTTCGTCCGCGAGCTCGACGACTTCGTGGTGCGCGACGTCGGCTCGCTCAACGGCACGTACGTGAACCGGGAGCGGATCGACTCCGCCGTGCTGCGCGCCGGCGACGAGGTCCAGATCGGCAAGTTCCGGATGACCTTCCACCCGAGCCCCGCCGCGCGGCCCGGCGGCCAGCCCGCCGGCCCCGCCCAGTGAGCCCCGCCCGGTCCGCCCGGCGCGCGGACGCGGGCCCCGACGCCGGCGCCGCCGCGCACCCCGCGCCCGACGGCGCGTCGGCGGGGGAGGGCGACGCACCCGGCCCCTGGCCGCGCGGGCTGTCCCGGCAGGCGAGCATGCGGATCTCCGACGTGCTCGCCGCCCTGCGGATCGAGTTCCCGGCGGTGACCAACTCCAAGCTCCGGTTCCTCGAGGAGCAGGGCCTGGTCGACCCGCTGCGCACGCCCGCGGGCTACCGGCAGTACAGCCCTGCGGACCTCGAGCGGCTGCGGTACGTGCTGCGCGAGCAGCGGGACCGCTACGTGCCGCTCAAGGTGATCGGCGAGCGGCTGGCCGCGCTGGACGCGGGCGAGGAGTCCGAGCCCGTCTCGCTCGTCGTGACCGAGGACGGCGTGCCCCGGTCGGGCGCCGCCGACGCGCGCTACACCACCGCGGCCCTGGCCCGGGAGGCCGGCGTCGAGGAGCAGCTCGTGGTGGACCTGGTCCAGGCGGGCGTGCTGCGCCCGGCCGCGTCCGGGCACCTCGACGCGTGGGCCAAGGACGTGGTGCTCGCCGCCGCGGCCCTCGCGGAGCACGGCCTGGAGCCTCGGCACCTGCGGGCGTTCCGCAGCGCCGCCGACCGGCAGGTCGACATGGTCGAGGCGGTCGTCGCGCCGTGGCGCGGGCAGTCGTCGGCGTCGGCGCGCGGGCGCGCGAGCACCGTGGCCGCCGAGGTCGGCGAGCTCTGCACCCGCCTGCACACCGCGCTGGTGCGCGCCGGCGTGGCGGACCTCGCGCCCTGACGCGTCCGGCCCGGCGGGACCCGGGGCGCGCGCCCGGTGCGCGCTCCGACGGCTCGTCGTAGCGTGGTCGCATGCACGAGGACGACCTGGTCCAGCTCGAGGTGCTCGGCGTGCGCCGCCACCCGGGCGACGACGAGCTCGTCGTGCTGCTCCTCGAGCCGGTGGGCGAGCTGATCGTGCCGATCGCCATCGGCCCGACCGAGGCCGGCGCGATCGCCACCGCCCAGGCCGGGGTCGTGCCGCCGCGGCCGATGACGCACGACCTGATGCGGGACGTGCTGGTCGCCCTGGACGTCCGGGTGGTGCAGGTGGAGATCACCGAGCTGGTCGGCGGGGTGTTCCACGCGGCGCTGGTGCTGGGGGAGCGGCGGGTGCGCGTGGACGCGCGAGCCTCGGACGCGATCGCGCTGGCGGTGCGGGTCGGCTGCCCGGTGCTGTGCGCGACGGAGGTGCTGGCGGAGGTCGGCATCGAGGCCGCGCCGGTGTCCGCGGAGGAGGCGGAGGAGGCCGCCGCGAGCAGCAGCCCGGACGAGCAGGTGGCCCAGTTCCGGGAGTTCCTGGACAACGTCTCGCCGGACGACTTCGAGCGCGGGGAGCCGGGCGGGAAGGACCGAGGTTCAACCTCAGGTGGAGGGTAAGACACGCCGTGCGCGACACGCCGAGAGCCGCGGGCGTGGCGGTCGTTGACCGCCCCTGTCGGCGGCCCTAGCGTTGCACCCAGAACAGCACAGCACTGCATCTCCCGACACGCCGCCCCGGCGCGCGGGCGCGACGAGTGGAGGACCCCGTGACCGGCACCGAGCAGACAGCGGAGGCTGCGGGCGCCGTCCCGCAGCGGGCGCAGGGCCTCCTGTTCGGCGACGACCTCCCGGACCTCGACACCACGACCGGCTACCGCGGCCCGACCGCGTGCCGCGCGGCCGGCATCACGTACCGCCAGCTCGACTACTGGGCCCGCACCGGCCTGGTGGAGCCGTCGGTCCGCCCGGCGACCGGGTCCGGCACCCAACGCCTGTACTCGTTCCGCGACATCCTGGTGCTCAAGGTCGTCAAGCGGCTGCTCGACACCGGCGTCTCGCTGCAGCAGATCCGCGCCGCCGTCGGCCACCTGCGCGAGCGCGGCGTCGACGACCTCGCCCAGATCACCCTGATGTCCGACGGCGCGAGCGTGTACGAGTGCACCTCCGCCGACGAGGTCATCGACCTGGTCCAGGGCGGCCAGGGCGTGTTCGGCATCGCGGTCGGCCGGGTGTGGCGCGAGGTCGAGGGCACGCTCGCCGAGCTGCCGACCGAGCGCGCCGAGGACGAGGGCGTCGCCGCCCACGCGCACGACGAGCTCGCCGAGCGGCGCCGGGCGCGCAACGCCGGCTGACGCCACCACGACACCGGGACGGCCCGGACCCCGCGCGGGGTCCGGGCCGTCCCGCGTCCCGGGGGGTGGCCGTGCCCGACCGTCCTCGGGTCGGGCCGGGGCCGCGATGCCGCACCGCGACAGTGGAAGCTTGTGACGGACACGCCGTGGGCGTGTCCGTCACAACGTTCCACTGTCGGTGCCTCCCCCGCGGGTTCGGTGGCGCGTGGGTCGGGGACGCCCCGGGGTCGGCCGGGGGTCGGGGGTCAGGCCCGGGCCGGGAACCGGAGCGCCGCCACGACCGGGTCGTGGTCCGACGGGTGCCGGCCGCCCGGGCGGGCGTCCAGGACGGCGTACTGCTCGACCGCCACGCCCCGGCTCACGAGCACGTGGTCGATCCGCTGCCGCGGCGCGTCCGCCGGGACCGGGGCGTCCGGGTCGAGCACCTGGGTGAACGTCGTGGCGGGCCCGGCCGGCGGTGTCGCGCTCGCCGTGCGGGCGTCGACCAGGGCCGGCCCCGGTGCGCCGTCGACGGCCCACCCGTCGGCGCCGACGACGGGCCCGGCGGCCCCGCCCGGCCCCTCGCCCAGCAGCACCCGCAGGGGCGCCGAGCCCGGCTCCGCGTTGAGGTCGCCGGTCAGCACCACCGGACCGCCCTCCGCGACGGCCGCGGCCCGGGCCCGCAGCAGCCGCGCCGACTCCAGCCGTGCCCGCGCGCCCTCGTGGTCCAGGTGCGCGTTCAGCAGCGCGAACGTCGCCCCGGTCGCCCGGTCCCGGAACCGCGCCCAGGTGCAGAGCCGGCGGTAGGTCGGCGCGTCCCAGCCGGTGCTCGGCACCTCGGGGGTGGGGGAGAGCCAGAAGTCGCCGGTCGCCAGCACCGCCAGGCGCGCGGTCCGGTACAGGACCGCCGAGTGCTCGCCCGCGGTCCCGCCGTCCCGCGATCGCCCCACGGCGGCGAACCCGGTGCCGTCGGTGAGCGCCGCCAGGTGGGCGGTGGTGCCCTCCTGGGTGCCGAGCACGTCGACGTGGTCCAGCGCGGCCCGGACCAGCGGCGCCCGGTCGTACGTCCGGGTGGCCGGCCAGTGCGCGACCCACAGGTTGTACGTGCCGACGCGCAGTGCCGCCGTCACGGCCGGGTGCCGGCCGGCGTCGTCACCTCGACGACCGACGCGCCGTCCAGCAGCGCGAGGTCGAGCGCGGCGCTGGCCCACCGGTACGGGTGCGGGACCGGCGTCGTCGGGACGTCCCGCCCGTCGACCCGGACCGCCACCGCGGTCGCCGCCGGGTCGACCCGGTACCGGACGGTCCGCCGGGCGCCGGCGAGGTCGAGGGCCACCTCGAGCCCGTCGTCCTCGGGTGCCAGCGTGGGGCCGACGACGAGCACGTCGCGCCGCTCGTCCAGGCCGAGCAGGCCGTGCAGCACCTGGCGGAGGTAGATCCCCGGGCCGGACGAGTAGACCCGCCAGCCGTCCGCGGTCGGCACCTCGCCGGTGCGGAGCAGCTCGAAGTCCCGCGCGGCGGCGTACCGGTCCGGGAACGCGGCGTCCGACGACGACGTGTAGCAGGTGCGCTGCCGGGGCAGGGCGCTGGGCACGCGTTCGCGCATGCCGATCGGGGACAGCCGGAGCAGCTCGTCGGCGACGTCCGCCCGGCCGAGCGCGGCGAGCGCCTCGGCCCACCGGATGTGCGCGTGCGCGTACATGAGCCCGACCTCGCGCCCGAAGAACGCCGCCTGCTCCGCGCGCCGGAACGACTCGGTCTCGCCGTCGGCGAACCGCGTCGGCCGGTCGGTGAGCCGGACGCCGTCGGGGAACAGCAGGTGCTCCCGGACGATCGCCTCGTGCCGGTCGGCCTCGTCCTGGTCGAGGACCCCGGCGAGCACGAGCTGCGTCATCGGGATCAGCCGGTAGGTCAGGCCGGTGGACGTGTCCCGCGGGTGGATGACCGGGGTGGCGACGCCGTCGGCGACCGTCACGAACCCGGCCGCGACCCCGTCCGGCAGCATGTGCCGGCGCAGGTCCGCGGCGATCGCGGCCCCGAGCGCGTCCATCCGGTCGACGAGCCCGGCGGCGCCGGGCGCGGCGCGCAGCTGCTCCGCGGCGAGCTCCAGCGCCTGCACGGCGAGCGCGGTGGTCCAGGTCGACGCCATCGTGGCGCGCATCTCCGAGCGGGCCGGCTGCAGCGTGTCGTCCCAGTCGCCGTCGCCGTACGCGGGCAGCGACGTGCCGGGGACCAGGTCGGTCTCCAGGTGCCGGACCAGCGCGTCGAGGTGGTCGGCCACGGTCGCGGGCTCCCCGGTGCGGAACGGCACCGGCGCGTCCAGCACCGCGACGTCGCCCGACGCGCGCAGGTACTGCCCGAGCGCGAACAGCGGCCAGTGCACGACGTCGCCGTGCGCGTGCTCCTGGAGGATCTCCGCGTACGCGTCGAACATGAACCACTGCGGGAACGTGCCGTCGACGGCCTGCGCGCCGAGCACCCGGAGCACGACGTCGCGGCAGCCGTCGAGCCGCCCGGCGGCCAGCAGCAGCTCGAACGGGCCCTGGCAGACGTCGCGGGTTCCCCACGCCGCCCCCTGGTACTGCTCCAGGCCGTGCGGCACGAGGTAGTGCACCCGCGCGTCGTTCGCCCACCAGGGCAGCAGCGTCTCGAGCTCGGCGAGCCGGGAACCGTCCGCCACGGTCAGCCCGCGGGTCAGCCGGGCGAGGGTGGCGCGGTGGCCGGCCGCCTCGCGCGCGGCGTCCAGCCCGCGTGCCACGAC
>NZ_DASQCJ010000135.1:0-26288 GCF_035634735.1 Cellulomonas sp. | reverse complement strand
GCCGACCAGAAGATGACGAACGACGTCCCCGCGGCGGCGAGCTGCGACACCGCGAGCCCGGCCAGCACCGCGCGGCCCGGGGTCAGCACGCCGCCGACCCGGGCCAGGCTCAGCGTCGCGACCAGCGCGGCCAGCGCCCCGGCGAACGCCGCGACCGGGAGCAGCAGGCCCACGCCGACGACGAGGACGGCCACGGCGCCGAGCGAGGCGCCCGACGACAGCCCGAGCAGGTAGGGGTCGGCGAGCGGGTTGCGGGTCAGGCTCTGCATCACCGCGCCGGCCAGCGCCAGGCCCGCGCCGACCGCCGCCCCGGTGAGCACCCGCGGCAGCCGCAGCTCCCAGACGATCGCGTCGGTCAGCACCGGCACCCCGCCGTCCGCGCCCGCCGCCGGACCGAGCCCGAGGTGGCCGGCGATGCTCCGCGCCACGTCGGCGACCGCGATGTCGGCGGGCCCGATGGTCACGCAGACGAGCACCGTCGCGACCAGCAGCGCGAGCCCGACGAGCAGGGTCGGCAGCAGCGGAGGCCGCCACGGGGGCCGGGCCCCGGGCGTGCCGCGGCCGTCGACGGAGCCGGCGCGCGCGTCGAGTGGACGGTTCTGACCGACACGCCGACGGCGTGTCGGGCGGAACCGTCCACTCGGGGGCGCGGTGGTCGTCATGGGTCCGGTCAGCCCGCCAGGTCCGCGAGCTGCCGGGACAGGTCGACCACGGCGTCGGCGTTCCGGACGCCCGCCTCGGCCGCGGGGAACGGCACGGTCAGGTACCGGTGCTCCTTGACCGCCGTCAGCTGGCTGGTGGCCGGGTTGCCCTCGAGCATCGCGATCTTGCTGTCCGCCGTGTTCCAGGTGGCGTCGACCAGCACGATGACGTCCGGGTCCGCCGCCACGACCTGCTCCCAGCCGGTCGAGGTCCAGGTGTCGTGCACGTCCGCGAAGATGTTGGTCAGCCCGGCGGCGTCCATCATCATCTGCGGCGCGCCGATGCCCGCGCCGACGTACGGGGTGTCCGTGCCGGACGAGTACCAGAGCGCGGTGGTCTCCTCGGCGGGCGGCTCGACCGCGTCGAGCGCGGCCTGCTGGTCGGCGATCAGGCCCTCCGCGCGGTCCTCGACGCCGAACACCGACGCGACCTCCCGGATCTCGTCGAACAGGCCGTCGAAGGTCAGCGGGTCCGGCATGTACCCGTCCTCCTTGCACGCCGCGGGGGAGACGTAGGTGCCGATGCCGAGGCCCTGCAGGGCGGAGCGCTCGCCGGCGCCGTCGTCGGAGAAGTTCGACTCCCAGCCGGCGTAGACGAAGTCGGGCTGCACCTCGAGCAGCGCCTCCTGGCCGGGGACCTTGTCGGAGAGCACGGGGACGGCGTCGTAGGCGGCGGCGTACTCGTCCGGCACCGGGCCGTCGGCGAACGCGGTGCCGACCAGGCGGTCCCCGAGGCCGAGGGCGAGCAGCATCTCGATCGAGGTCGACTTGATCGCGACGACCCGCTCCGGCGGGCTGTCGACGGTGACCTCGGTGCCGCAGTTGTCGAGGGTGACCGGCGTGAAGCCGGCGGCGGACGCGGTCGAGCCGGCGGCGGGCGCGGTGCCGTCCGCGGAGGCGGTGCCGCCGGCGCAGGCGGCCAGGGCGGCGACGGCCAGCGCGGCGGGCGCGACGAGGACGAGCCGGACGGCGCGGGTGGTGCGGGGGGCGCGGGGGGTGCGGGTGCTGCGCACGGGGCGGGGCTCCTGACGGGATGCGGCGACGGCGCGGGCGGGCGGGGCCGCGGCGACGTCGTCGGGCGGTCCGGGCGCCCGCGTCGGACGCTCGGTCCGACGGTGGACGCTGGGGGAGACGGACCGTGGGGGACGCCACGAGGGCGGCCGCCGCTGCGGGCCGGGGAGGGTGCACGTCGCGCCCGGTGGCCGCGCCGCCCATGCGCGGGCGGCGACACCCAGGCCACATCCGGCCCGGTCCACGACCACCCTACGCCCGCGGGACCTCGCCCCGCGCGCCCCACCTGCGCACGCCGCCACGCCGCCGAGTCTCCATCCGCGGACTCTGCTCCCGCGCCCCGACACAGTCGGCGAGCGGCGACTCGACGAGCCCGGCCCCGCCGAGGCGGCAACTCTCGGCTGTGCGGGTGCGCCGCGCCGGAGCCGAGAGTTGCCATCTCGGTGAGGGGGAGAGCGGAGCGAGGCGCCCGCCCGGTTACGCCGCCGCCGCCAGGGCCAGGGCTGCCGCCACGCGCGCGACCTCGTCCGGGCCGCCCGCCAGGGCGCCGACCGTGACGCGGACGTGGCCCGAGCCGCCGGCGTCCGCGTCGTCGGCGACCTCGCCCGCGCGGAACGGCCTGCCGGGCGCCACCCGGATCCCCGCCGCCGCGAGCCGGACCAGCGCGGTCGCCTCGTCGGGGACCGGCACCCACAGGTTGATCCCGTCGCCGGGCTGCACGGCGACCCCGTGCCCGGCGAGCGCGGTGCTCAGCGCCCGCTGCCGGGCGTAGTACGTCCGCCGGGCCTGGGCGACGGCCGCCAGCGCCTCGCCGTCGTCGAGCAGGTCGGCCAGCACGTGCTGCAGCAGCCGGCTGGTCCACCCGGGCCCGAGCATCCGCCGCGCGACGACCCGGTCCAGGACCGCCGCCGGCCCGCCGACCGCCGCGATCCGCAGGTCCGGCCCGTGCGACTTGGAGTACGACCGCACGTGCACGACCCGGTCGGGCAGGTGGCTGCCGAGCGACACGTCGGCGGACGACGCGATCTCGCCGGAGTGGTCGTCCTCGACGATCGTCAGCCCCGCGCCGGGGGTGGCGGCGAGGTGCGCCCGGGCGACCGCCGCCAGCTCGCGCGCCCGGGTGGACGTCATCGAGACCCCGGTCGGGTTGTGGGCGCGGGGCTGCAGGACGACCACCTCCGCGCCGGTGCGCAGCGCGGCCGCCAGCGCGTCGGGCCGCAGGCCCTGCCGGTCGAGCGGCACCGGCACCCGCTCGAGGCCGAGCTGGTCGCACAGGTCGAAGATCGGCGGGAACGACGGGTCCTCGACGACCACCCGGTCGCCGAACCCCGCGAGCTGCTCCAGCGTCCGGCTCATCGCGTCGACGGCGCCGTCCACGACCGTGACCCGCTGCGGGGTGAACGGCCAGGACGCGCGGAGCAGGCGCTCCAGCGGCTCGACCACCGGGGCGCCCAGGTACGAGCCGGTGCCCGCGGCGGGCGTCGCGGCGGCCACGCGGGCGAGCGCGCGGCCGAGCGGGGGCAGCAGCGCGGGGTCGGGGGTGCCGGACGACAGGTCGAGGGGCGGGCCGGGGCGGGGCGACGGCACCGGCGCGGCGGCGGCGCGCCCCGCACCGCCCGCCGCCGCCTCGTCCGACCGGCCGCCCGCCGCCAGGTCCCGGTACCGCGGCGGCAGCCACGACGCCGGCTCCGGCAGCACGACCGTGCCCGCCCGCCCGCGCGACGCCACCAGCCCGACCGCGGCGAGCGCCTGCCACGCCCCGCTCACGGTCGCCGGGCTGACGCCGAGGTCCGCGGCGAGCCGGCGCACGGTGGGCAGCCGGTCGCCCGGCCGCAGGTCGCCGCTGCGCACCAGGCGCGAGACGGCGGCGGCGATCCCCCGGGGACTGCGGTCCTCCACGTGCTGGGCCACGTCCATGGGCGTCATCGTGCCCCCGCGCGGCACCCGCGCCGACCCGTCCGCAGCCCGGTCGCCGCAGTGTTTACCGGCCCGACATCGACGTTCTCCGGGCCGTTACGGGCAGAAACGCCGCAGAAATGTTCAACCACCACAGTCACATTCCCATCGGGCCCCCGCGGCCCGAGCCCGACCAGCAGCACCCACCCAGCAGCGGAGGTCCCCCATGTCAGTCGTGCGCGTCGCCTTCACCCAGGCCACCTGGACCGGCGACAAGGAGTCGATGATCCAGCTGCACGAGGACTGGACGCGCAAGGCGGCCGCCGAGGGCGCGCAGATCATCGGCTTCCAGGAGCTGTTCTACGGCCCGTACTTCGGCATCACGCAGGACACGAAGTACTACGAGTACGCCGAGACGGTCCCCGGCCCGACCACGGACCGGTTCAGCGCGCTGGCCAAGGAGCTGGGCATCGTCATCGTGCTGCCCATCTACGAGGAGGACCAGCCCGGGGTGCTCTACAACACCGCCGCGGTCATCGACGCGGACGGCACCCTGCTCGGCACCTACCGCAAGCACCACATCCCGCACCTGCCGAAGTTCTGGGAGAAGTTCTACTTCCGTCCCGGCAACCAGGGCTACCCGGTGTTCGAGACCGCGGTCGGCAAGATCGGGGTGAACATCTGCTACGACCGGCACTTCCCGGAGGGCTGGCGGGTGCTCGCGCTGAACGGCGCCGAGATCGTGTTCAACCCCAACGCCACCGCGCCCGGCATCTCGAACAAGCTGTGGGAGGTCGAGCAGCCGGCCGCCGCCATCGCGAACGGCTACTACGTCGTCGCGAACAACCGCGTCGGGCTCGAGGACAACGAGTACGGCGACGAGGCGGTGAACTTCTACGGCTCGTCCTACGCGGTCGGCCCGGACGGCAACTACGTCGGCGACGTCGGCTCGACGACCGAGGACCAGCTGCTGATCCGCGACCTCGACCTCGACGTGATCCGGACGACGCGCGAGCGCTGGCAGTTCTTCCGCGACCGCCGGCCGGACGCCTACGGCCCGATCGTGGCGCCCTGAGCGGCCCGGGAGGACGAGGCATGAAGACCCTCATCACGGGCGGCACCGTCGTCAACGCGACCGGCCGCGGGGCCGCGGACGTGCTGATCGACGGCGAGACGATCGTCGCGCTGCTGCAGCCCGGCTCGACCGCGCTCGGCGTCGACCTGGCCGCGAGCGTCGACCGCGTCATCGACGCGACCGGCAAGTACGTCATCCCCGGCGGCATCGACGCGCACACCCACATGGAGATGCCGTTCGGCGGCACGTTCGCGTCCGACACCTTCGAGACCGGCACCACGGCCGCGGCCTGGGGCGGGACGACCACGATCGTCGACTTCGTGGTGCAGTACCCGCAGGAGAACCCGGTCGACCAGTACGCCCTGTGGCACCAGAAGGCGGCCGGGAGCTGCGCCGTCGACTACGCGTTCCACCAGATCCTGTCCGACGTGCAGGACTCGTCGCTGCACGCGATGGACGAGCTGATCGCCGAGGGCGTCACCAGCTTCAAGCTGTTCATGGCGTACAAGGGCGTGTTCCTGTCGGACGACGGGCAGATCCTGCGGGCCATGCAGAAGGCGTCCGACAACGGCGCGATGATCATGATGCACGCGGAGAACGGGTCGGTCATCGACACCCTCGTGCAGCAGCACGTCGCCCGCGGCGAGACCAGCCCGTACTACCACGGCGTCTCCCGGCCGTGGCAGGCCGAGGCGGCGGCGACGCACCGCGCGATCATGCTCGCCGACCTCACCGGTGCGCCGCTGTACGTCGTGCACGTCTCCGCGAAGCAGGCGGCCGAGCAGATCGCCCAGGCCCGCGACCGCGGCCAGAACGTGTTCGGCGAGACCTGCCCGCAGTACCTGTACCTGTCGCTCGAGGACCACCTCGGCGCGACCAGCGAGCGGTGGGGCGACTTCGAGGGCGCCAAGTACGTCTGCTCGACGCCGCTGCGCTCGAAGCACGAGGGCCACCAGCACCAGATGTGGAACTCGCTGCGGACGAACGACCTGCAGCTCGTGTCGACCGATCACTGCCCGTTCTGCATGACGGACCAGAAGGAGATGGGGATCGGGGACTTCTCGAAGATCCCGAACGGCATCGGCTCCGTCGAGCACCGGATGGACCTGCTTTACCAGGGCGTCGTCACCGGCGAGATCAGCCTGGAGCGGTGGGTCGAGATCTGCTGCACGACCCCAGCGCGGATGTTCGGCATGTACGGCCAGAAGGGCGTGCTCGCGCCCGGCGCCGACGCGGACGTCGTCGTGTACGACCCGAACGGCCACACCTCGATCGGCCTCGGGAAGTCGCACCACATGGCCATGGACTACTCCGCCTGGGAGGGCTTCGAGGTCGACGGGCACGTCGACACCGTGCTGTCCCGTGGCGAGGTGGTCGTCGACGCGGGTGCGTTCCTGGGCCGCGCCGGCCACGGGAAGTACGTCAAGCGCGGCCTGTCCCAGTACCTGATCTGAGCGACCCGACCCCCGACCCCGAGAAGGAGGCACGCCCATGGAGTTCGGCGTCGTCCTGCAGAACGACCCGCCCGCGTCCCGGGTGGTCGACCTGGCCCGCCAGGCGGAGACCCACGGGTTCGACTACGTCTGGACCTTCGACTCGCACCTGCTCTGGCAGGAGCCGTTCGTGGTGTTCTCCCAGATCCTCGCGGCCACCCGCAAGGTCATCGTGGGCCCGATGGTCACCAACCCGGCGACCCGGGACTGGACCGTGCTGGCGTCGTCGTTCGCCACGCTCAACGAGATGTACGGCAACCGCACGGTGTGCGGCATCGGCCGCGGCGACTCCGCGGTCCGGACGCTCGCCGGCAAGCCGTCGAACCTGGCCACCCTGCGCGAGTCGATCCACGTGATCCGCGAGCTCGCGAACTCCCGGGCGGTCGAGCACAACGGCCGCAAGGTCCAGTTCCCCTGGTCCCGGGGCTCGGCCCTCGAGGTATGGGTCGCCGCGTACGGCCCGCTCGCGCTCAAGCTGACCGGCGAGGTCGGCGACGGGTTCATCCTGCAGTGCGCGGACCCCGACGTGGCGTCGTGGATGATCCGCACGGTCCGCGACGCCGCCGAGGCCGCCGGGCGCGACCCCGACGCCATCAAGTTCTGCGTCGCGGCCCCGATGTACGTCGGCGACGGCGACTCCCCGGCGGCCCGGGCGCACATGCGCGAGCAGTGCCGGTGGTTCGGCGGCATGGTCGGCAACCACGTCGCCGACATCGTCGCCAAGTACGGCCAGGGGTCGCAGGTGCCCAAGGCGCTGACCGACTACATCGCGGGCCGGCAGGGCTACGACTACAACGAGCACGGCCGCGCCGGGAACTCGCACACCCAGTTCGTCCCGGACGAGATCGTCGAGCGGTTCTGCCTGATCGGCAGCCCGCGCGAGCACGTCGAGAAGCTGCAGGCGCTGCGCGCGCTCGGGGTCACCCAGTTCGCCGGCTACCTGCAGCACGACAATAAGGACGAGACCCTGCGGATGTACGGCGAGCGGGTCATCCCGGCGATGGCCGAGCACGTCGTGGCGACGGCATGACCACGGGCGTCGCGGGGCCGGGGGTCGCGGAGGCCGGGGACGCGGCGGTCGTCGCCCCCTCCGCCGCCGCGCTCACCCCGACGGCGCGCCGGACGCGCGCGCTGCCGGCCCCGGTCCGCGCGCTCCGCCCCGTCGCCCTCGGCCTGGCCGCCCTGGTCCTCCTCGCCGCGCTGTGGGAGCTGGTCAAGGCGGTCGTCCCCGAGGGCGGCTGGAGCGTCGGCGAGCTGCGCGTCCTCCCGCGCACCACGGACCTGGCCATGCCGCACGTCTCGGAGATGCTGGCCCGGCTCGGCGAGCCGCTCACGTCCCGGCCCGGCGCCGACCCGCTGTGGCTCGCGGTGCTCCGCGCCGGTGGCACCAGCCTGCGGATCGCCGCGGTCTCCTGGGTGATCGGCGTGGTGGTCGGCCTCGGCCTCGCCCTGCTGATGACCCGGTTCCGGGTGGCCCGGTCCGCGGTGCTGCCGCTGGTCGTGCTGAGCCAGACCGTGCCGCTCATCGCGCTGGCCCCGCTGGTGAAGGGCTGGGGCTCGAAGCTCGAGCTCGGCTTCACCTGGGAGCCGTGGATGTCGGTCGCCGTGATCGCCTCGTACCTGGCGTTCTTCCCGGTCGCGGTCGGGGCCCTGCGCGGCCTCACCTCGCCCGACACCCTGCACCGCGAGCTGTTCGCCGGCTACGCCGCCTCCTGGTCCCAGGAGCTGGTCCGGCTGCGGCTGCCCGCGAGCGTGCCCCACCTGCTGCCCGCCCTCCGCCTGGCGGCCACGAGCGCCGTGCTCGGCGTCGTCGTCGCGGAGGTCTCGACCGGGATGCCCGGAGGTATCGGACGCATGATCCTCGAGTTCGCCAACTTCGCCAGCAGCGACCCCGCCAAGCCGTGGGCGCCGATCTTCGGGGCCGTGCTGCTCGGCCTGGTCGCCTCCGGGGCGGTCGCGCTGCTCGGCACCGCGCTGCGCCGGTTCCGCCGGGCGGAGGTGCCGGCGTGACCGCGCCGACCGCCGCCGGTGCCGCGCCGGGGGCCGCACCTGCCGCGACGACCACGACCGCCGCCGCCGTCCAGGTCGCCGGCGTCGGCCGCGTCTTCCCCGGCGAGGGCGGCCGCTCCGTCACCGCCCTGGAGCACGTCGACCTCACCGTCGGCGCGGGGGAGTTCGTCTCGCTGATCGGCCCGTCCGGCTGCGGCAAGTCGACGCTGCTCCGCCTGGTCGCCGACCTCGACTCCCCGACGTCCGGCTCGATCGCCGTGTTCGGGCGCCCGGCCCGCGAGGCCCGGCTCGGCCACGACTACGGCATCGCGTTCCAGCAGGCCGGCCTGCTGCCGTGGCGCACCGTCCGGGCCAACATCGAGCTGCCGCTGTCCCTGCACGGCGTCGGCCGCGCGGCCCGTCGGGAGCGCGCCGACGAGATGCTCGCGCTGGTCGGGCTCGCCGACTTCGCCGACCACTTCCCGGACCAGCTGTCCGGCGGCATGCAGCAGCGCGTCGCGATCGCCCGGGCGCTCGCCGAGCGGCCCAGCCTGCTGCTGATGGACGAGCCGTTCGGCGCTCTCGACGAGATGACCCGCGAGCGGCTGCAGTCCGAGCTCGTGCGGATCTGCGCGGAGACCCGGGCCGCCGTGGTGTTCGTGACGCACTCGATCCCGGAGGCGGTGTTCCTGTCCGACCGGGTCGTGGTGATGTCCGCGCGGCCGGGCCGGATCGCCGGGATCGTGGACGTGCGGCTCGGGCGGTCGGGGGAGCGCGGGGACGACCTGCGCGAGGACGCGGCGTACTTCGAGGCGGTGACGGCGGTGCGCGAGGCGCTGCACGGCGGCGCCGAGGGTGTCCCGAGCCGCGGGGTGGAGACGCGGTGAGCGCCGCCGCCGCGCCCGCCGCCGCGCCGGCCCCCGCCCGCGCCCGCCGCACCGCCGCCGCCTGGGGCCACCGCGCCGCCCCGGTGCTGCTGCTCGCCGCCCTCGTGGCCGCCTGGCAGGCCGCCGTGACGCTCGGCGACGTCCCGGCGTTCCTGCTGCCCAGCCCGGCCGCCATCGCGGGGGAGTTCGCCGAGTTCTTGCCGACGATCGCCTCCGCGGCGCTGGTCACCGGCACGAACGCGCTGGTCGGCCTCGTCATCGGCGCGGTGGTCGCGATCGCCGCCGCCGTGCTGGCCTCGTCCGTCCGGGCCGTCGACCTGCTGCTCGACCCGGTGGTCGCCGGGCTCGCGGTGGTGCCGGTCGTGGCGCTCGCGCCGGTGCTCTACACGATGTACGGCGCCTCGGTGGAGACCGGGCGGCAGATCGTGGTGGCCGTCGCGGTCGGGGTGCCGGTGTTCGTGAACACGCTGCGCGGGCTCCGGCAGGTCCGGCCCGTGCACCGGGACCTCATGCGGGCCTACGCCGCGACGCCGCGCCAGGCGGTCCGCGCGGTGACCATCCCGACGGCCCTGCCGTTCGTGTTCACCGGGCTGCGGCTGGCGTCCTCGCTCGCGGTCATCTCGGCGATCGTCGCCGAGTACTTCGGCGGCCCGCGGTCCGGCATCGGGTCGTTCATCACCACGGCCGCGGCGGGGTCGAACTACGCCCGCGCCTGGGCGTACGTGCTCGGCGGCGTGCTCGTCGGGCTGCTGTTCTACGGGGCCACCTCCGCGGTCGAGCGGTGGGGGACCCGCGGGGTGCGCCGGGCCTGAGCGCCCGCGCACGACCACACGTCCCGCGGTCGGGGGTCCGCGGGCCGGCACCACCCCGCCTGCCGACGGCGCCAGGAGGGCCGCACACGGCTGATGCGACGGACAAGGGGATGACATGAGGAACACCACCAGGCGGACCCGGCTCGGGCTCGGGGCGCTCGGCGTCGTGGCGGCGCTCGCGCTGACCGCGTGCGGCAGCGGCGGGTCGGACGACACCGCGGGGTCGACGGAGTCGGGGAGCGGCGGCGACGGGGGCCTCACCCCCGTGAAGCTCCAGCTCCAGTGGCTCACCCAGGCCCAGTTCTCCGGCTACTACGCCGCGCTGGACCAGGGCTACTACGAGGAGGCCGGCCTCGACGTCGAGATCCTCCCGAGCGGCGGCGACATCGTGCCGCAGGACGCGCTCGCCAACGGCGAGGTCGACTACGCGATCGCGTGGGTGCCCAAGGTGCTCGGCTCCATCGAGCAGGGCGCCGACATCACGAACGTCGCGCAGATCTTCGAGCGCTCCGCGACCCTCCAGGTGTCGTTCGCGGACGCGGGCATCGACTCGGTCGCGGACCTCGAGGGCAAGACGATCGGCTCCTGGGGCTACGGCAACGAGTGGGAGCTGTTCGCGGGCCTGAACAAGGCGGGCGTGACCGACTTCGAGATCGTGCAGCAGGCGTTCGACATGAACGCGTTCCTCGCGGGCGACATCGACGCGGCGCAGGCCATGACCTACAACGAGTACGCCCAGCTGCTCGAGACCGAGAACCCCGACACCGGCGAGCTCTACCAGCCCGACGACTTCTCGGTCATCGACTGGAACGACGAGGGCACCGCCATGCTCCAGGACGCCATCTGGGCGGACGCGGGCCGGCTCGCCGACGACCCGGAGTACGCCGAGACGACGGTCGCCTTCATCAAGGCCTCGATCCAGGGCTGGATCTACGCCCGGGACAACCCGCAGGAGGCCGCCGACATCGTCACGGCCGCCGGCTCGACCCTCGGGACCAGCCACCAGCTCTGGATGACCAACGAGGTCAACAAGCTCATCTGGCCCTCGACCTCCGGCGGCATCGGCCTGATCGACGAGTCCGCCTGGGACGCCACCGTCGAGATGGCCAAGGAGACCTCCAACGAGACCGGCGCGACGATCATCAGCGCCGACCCGCCGGAGACCGCCTACTCCAACGAGTACGTGCAGCAGGCGCTGGACGAGCTCGAGGCCGAGGGCGTGGACGTCGAGGGGGCGGACTTCGAGCCCCTGACCGTCGAGCTCCAGCCCGGCGGCAACTGACCGGCGGCCGAGGCGGCGGCGGCCGACGCGCCGCCGCCGCCTCACCCCGCCCGCACCTCCTCACGGAAGGCCCGCACCCATGACCGCACTCGACGCCGACGGCGCGCTCGCCCTCGAGCTCGACCGCGCGCACGTGTTCCACTCCTGGTCCGCCCAGGGCGCGCTCGCCCCGCTCGTCGTCGCCGGCGCGTCCGGCTGCGAGGTCGAGCTGGCCGACGGGCGCACCCTGCTGGACTTCAGCAGCCAGCTCGTCAACACCAACATCGGCCACCAGCACCCGCGGGTCACCGCCGCGATCGCCGAGCAGGCCGGGCGGCTGGCGACCATCGCCCCGTCGCACGCGGTGCTGCCGCGCGGCCGGGCCGCCGAGGCGATCCTCCGGCACGCGCCGGCGTCCTTCTCGAAGGTGTTCTTCACGAACGCCGGCGCCGACGCGAACGAGAACGCGATCCGGATGGCGCGGCTGGTCACCGGCCGGGACAAGGTGCTGTCGGCCTACCGGTCGTACCACGGCAACACCGGCGCGGCCGTCGTCGCGACCGGCGACTGGCGGCGGGTGCCGAACGAGTACGCCCGCGGGCACGTGCACCACTTCGGGCCGTACCTCTACCGCTCGGAGTTCTGGGCCACGACGCCCGAGGAGGAGGGCGAGCGCGCGCTGCGGCACCTGGCGCGCGTGGTCGAGTCGGAGGGGCCGGCGTCGATCGCGGCGATCCTGCTCGAGACCGTGCCCGGCACCGCGGGCGTGCTCGTGCCGCCGCCGGGCTACCTGGTCGGGGTGCGGGAGCTCGCCGACCGGCACGGGATCCTGCTGATCCTCGACGAGGTCATGGCGGGGTTCGGCCGCACCGGGTCGTGGTTCGCGTTCGACCAGCACGACGTCGTGCCCGACCTCGTGACGTTCGCCAAGGGGGTCAACTCCGGCTACGTGCCCGCGGGCGGCGTGCTGATGTCCGACCCGGTCGCGCGCGCCTTCGACGACCGGGTGTTCCCCGGCGGGCTGACCTACTCCGGCCACCCGCTGGCGATGGCCGCGATCGTCGCCACCATCGAGGCGATGGAGGACGAGAAGGTCGTCGAGAACGCCGCCCGGATCGGCGCCGACGTGCTCGCGCCGGGGCTCGCGGCGCTCGCGGACGCCCACCCGTCGGTCGGCGAGGTGCGCGGGGCCGGGGTGTTCTGGGCGCTGGAGCTGGTCGCGTCGCGCGCGACGCGCGAGCCCGTCGGCGCCGCTTCGATGGGCGCGGTGAAGGCCGGGCTGCTCGACCGCGGCCTGCTGCCGTTCGTCCAGGACAACCGGATCCACGTCGTCCCGCCCTGCGTCGTGACCGACGCCCAGGTCGCCACGGCCCTGGCGGCGTACGACGAGGTCCTGACGGAGCTCGACGCCACGCTCTGAGCCCTGCGGCCTACAGTCGGACCCGAACCCGCACCACCGAGAGGACCCCGCATGTCCGAGACCGCCACGCCCGCCCTCCGCGCCGTCGTCACCGGCGCCTCCAGCGGGATCGGCGCCGCGACCGTCCGCCGGCTGCGCGCCGAGGGCTGGGACGTCGTCGCCGTCGCCCGCCGCGCCGACCGGCTCGAGGCCCTGGCCGCCGAGACCGGCGCCGAGCCGTTCGTCGCCGACCTCACGAGCGACGAGGACGTGGCCCGCCTGGCCGCGCACGTGGCGGAGACCGGCGGGCTCACCTCGCTGGTGAACAACGCGGGCGGCGCGCTGGGCCTCGACCCGGTGGCCGAGGCGGACGTCGAGGGCTGGCGCCGGATGTACGACATCAACGTGCTCGGCACGCTCCGCGTCACCAAGGCCCTGCTCCCGCAGCTCAAGGCGAGCGGCCGCGGCGACGTCCTGGTCGTCACGTCCACCGCGGCGATCGGCCCCTACGAGGGCGGCGCGGGCTACACCGGCGCGAAGCACGCCGAGCGGATGCTCACGACCACGCTGCGCCTCGAGCTGATCGGCGAACCGGTCCGCGTCATCGACATCGCGCCCGGCGCCGTCGCGACCGAGGAGTTCTCGCTGGTCCGGTTCGGCGGCGACGCCGAGCGCGCGGCCAAGGTCTACGAGGGCTACCAGCCGCTGCTCGCCGAGGACATCGCGGACGTCATCGCGTTCGCCCTGACCCGGCCGCATCACGTGAACATCGACACGCTGGTCGTCCGGCCGCGGGCCCAGGTGTCGAACACCCAGACCGCGCGGTCCTGACCGCCCGGGGAGCCGGTGCCGCGCCGGGGCGTCACGCCCCGGCGCTCACCGTGCCCTCCATCTCGTCCGCGCGGCGGATGTGCCGCGTGACCCACGGCGACAGCGCGAGCAGGATCAGCGCGAACGCCAGCGCGACGGCGCCGATCCCGCCGAAGTACGCGGTGTCGGACGAGCCCTCGGTCGCCTTGATCAGCTGCGCCGTGATCGCCTGGCCGGCGGCCGGCGCCAGGAACCACACCGCCATCGCCTGGTTCCGGAACGCCCGCGGCGCGAGCAGCGTGGTCGCCGCCAGCCCCACGGGGGACAGGCAGAGCTCGCCGAGCGTCTGGATCACGTAGACCACGACCAGCACCCACGCCGGGGCGAGCCGGTCGACGAACACCGCCGACGCCAGCGCCATCACCAGGAACGACAGGGCGGCGAGCGCCAGGCCGATCGAGAACTTGGTCGCGGTCGGCGGGCGGTCGTGCGTCCTCGACCAGATCCACGCGAACACCGGCGCGAGGATGATGATCGACAGCGGGTTGACCGACTGGAAGAACTCCGGGCTGATCGTCACGCCGAAGAACGACAGCTCGGTGCGGTTCTGCGCGAACGAGGCCAGTGTGGTCGCCGCCTGCTCGAAGATCATCCAGAACAGCATCGCCGCGACGAACAGCGGGATGTACGCGATCACCCGCGGCCGCTCGGCGTCGGTGACCTTGGGCGAGCGGTACATCACGATGAAGTAGGCGACCGGCGCGATGAACGCCAGGTACGACATCGTGTCGATGAAGGTGTCCAGGTTGAACCCGCCGGCGACGAGGGCCGCGATCAGGCCGACGACGACGATCCCGCCGATGATGACGAGGAAGCCGCGGATCAGCGTCACGCGCTCCTCGGGCCGCACGGGGTTCGGCGCGACGCCGCCCGCCCGGCCGAGGTACTTCGCGCCCGCCACGAAGAACACCAGCGCGATCGCCATGCCGACCGCCGCCACCAGGAACCCGGCGTGGTACCCGCCCCAGGCGCGCGCTGCGCCGACCAGGAACGGCGCCGTGAACGAGCCGATGTTGATGCCCATGTAGAAGATCGAGAACGCCGAGTCGCGGCGCTCGTCGTCGCGGGCGTACAGCTCGCCGACCATGCTCGACACGTTCGGCTTCAGCAGGCCGGTGCCGAGGGCGACCAGCGCGATGCCGAGGTAGGAGAAGCCCGCGGACGGGATCGCCAGGCCGACGTGGCCGGCCGCGATGATGATCCCGCCGATCAGCACCGACCGCCGGGCGCCGATCACGCGGTCCGCCAGCCAGCCGCCGACCACCGACAGCAGGTAGACGCTGGTGCCGTAGATCGACACGAGCGCGAGCCCGGTCGTCTCGGCGATGTCGAGGCCGCCGTTCGCGACCGTGTCGGTCAGGTAGTACAGCAGGATGGCGCGCATCCCGTAGTAGCTGAACCGCTCCCACAGCTCCGTGGTGAACAGCGTCATCAGCCCGCGGGGGTGGCCGAAGAACGCGCGGTCGCCGGCGAGCTTGCCGGCGGGAGGCTCGCCGTGGGCCGCGGTGGACATGGGGTCTCCTGACGGTGGACGGGCGCGTCCGGGAGGCGGGCGCACCGCCTTCCAGGATGTGACCCCTGCTCGCAGGGCTGCAACAGCACGAAGTCCCGGGCGCCGGGTGCGACCCCCGCTGCTACGGTCGCGACGTCCGGACGGGCCCCCGCCGTCGCCACGCGTCACCCGACCGCGAGGTGCTGCCCCCATGACTCAGAACGGCCGCGTCCTGCCCATCCACGGGCGGGCGAGCTTCCGCACCGCCATCGACCGCACGGAGTTCCCGCAGCACGGCCTCGACCCGGACGAGGTCTACGAGCTGCTGCACACCGGCCTGATGCTCGACGGGCGGGAGACGCTGAACCTCGCCTCGTTCGTCACGACCTGGATGGAGCCCCAGGCCGAGGCGCTGATCCACGACACCCTCCGCAAGAACCACATCGACCACGAGGAGTACCCCGTCGCCTCGCTCGTCGAGGAGGCCTGCGTGCACATGCTGGGCGACCTGTTCCACGCGCCCGACCCGGCGACCGTCGTGGGCGTCGCGACGATCGGGTCGTCCGAGGCGATCATGCTCGGCCTGCTGGCGCACAAGCGGGCGTGGCAGCACCGGCGGCAGGCGGCGGGGGAGCCCACGGACCGGCCGAACGTCGTGTTCGGCGCCGAGACGCACGTCGTGTGGGACAAGTTCGCGAACTACTTCGACGTCGAGATGCGCAAGATCCCGATGCGCCCCGACCGGTACACGATCACCGCCGAGGACGTGGCGTCGCGCGTCGACGAGCGGACGATCGCGGTCGGCGCCGTGCTCGGCACCACGCACATCGGCGAGGCGGACCCGATCGCCGACATCGACGCCGCGCTGGTCCGGATCAAGGCCGACCGCGGCTGGGACGTGCCGCTGCACGTCGACGGCGCGAGCGGGGCGTTCGTCGCGCCGTTCGCCGAGCCCGACCTGGCGTGGGACTTCCGCCTGGAGCAGGTCGCGTCGATCAACGCCTCCGGGCACAAGTACGGCCTCGTCTACCCGGGCGTCGGCTGGCTGGTGTTCCGGGACGCCTCGCGGCTGCCCGAGGACCTGGTGTTCAGCGTGAACTACCTGGGCGGCGCGCAGCCGACCTACACGTTCAACTTCTCCCGCGGCTCCGCGATGATCCAGGCGCAGATGTACAACTTCCTGCGGCTCGGGCGCGACGGGTACACCGCGATCGTCGAGACGATGCTCGCGAACGCCCGCTACCTGAACGAGGCGCTCAAGGCGACCGGGCGGTTCGAGATCCTCAACCCCGGCCTCGCCGAGCCCGTCGTCACCTTCCGGCTCGCCGGGGACCCGGGGTTCGACGTCTACCACCTGTCCGCCCGGCTCCGGGAGAACGGCTGGATCGTCCCCGCGTACAGCCTGCCGCCGGCCGCCGAGGACGTGCACCTGATGCGGGTCGTGGTCCGGCTCGACCTCAGCCGGCTGATGATCGACCAGCTGCTGCGCGACCTCGACCTGGCGTACACGGCGCTGGAGGCGGAGTCGCCGGTGCCGCGGGCGCACCACAGCGCCGACCTGTGGACCGCGCCGGCCCACGCCGCGGCGCGGAGCAAGGCGCGGACCGGCCTGCGGCGGTGACCGCGGGGGCCGGGGCCGGGCGGCCCGGGGCGGGGCCGGCCGTGCGCACCGCGCCGTCGCCCCGGCCGAGCGCCGCGAGCGTGCGGCTCGGGCTGCTGTTCGGGCTGGGGTCGCTGTGCTTCGCCGTCGGGTCGCTGCCGCTGTACGCCGCGCGGGTGGCGCCCGAGGTCGCGGCGTGGACGTTCGTCGTCGGGTCGGTGCTGTTCACCTCGGCGGCGGCGTTCCAGCTCGGCGGCACCCCGCGGGTCGACCGCACCGACTGGGTGGCGGCGCTGGTGCAGCTCGTCGGGACCGTCTGCTTCAACGTCAGCACGGTCGCGGCGACGCGGGACCTGGCGGCGCTGCCGGCGCGGGACCTGGTGTGGGCGCCGGACGTGTACGGGTCGGTGTGCTTCCTCGTCGCGAGCGTGCTGGCGTGCGTGGCGGTGCGGCGGGCGGTGCGGCCGCGGGCGGTGCACGGGGTGGCGGGCTTCGCGGGGCGCGAGCCGGGCGCGTGCGTCGCGCGTGTCGCGTGGCGGCGCGGGTCGGTCGACTGGTGGGTCGCGGCGGTCAACCTCGCGGGGTCGGTGGCGTTCGGCGCGGCGGCCGTCGGTGCGCGGTACGTCGCGGGGACCACGGAGGTGACCAACGTGGCCCTCGTGAACACCGGGACGTTCGCGGGGGCGGTGTGCTTCCTCGCCGGCGCGGCGCTGCTGCCGGTGGGGTCGGCGCGGGAGCGGGCGCGCGCGGCCGCGTCCTGAGGTGGTAGGCCAGGTGGGGCTTGAACCCACGACCGACGGATTATGAGTCCGCTGCTCTGACCGGCTGAGCTACTGGCCCTCGATGCCGCACAGGCTAGCGCGAGGGCGGCGCCGTCCCCGCGCCGGGGCCCGCTACGGTGGGTCACCGTGCCGCTCTTCTCCCGCCGCCACGCCCTGCCCGACGACGTGCGCCGCGCCCTCGACCTGCCGGCCGGCGACCGCGTGCTCGCCGCGGCCGCGTCGGGCGACCGCTGGCTGGTCGCCACCCGGCAGGCGCTGTACGTCGCCGGCGGAACGGCCGATGCCCCGGTGCGCCGGCACCCCTGGTCCGACGTGGACCGTGCGTCGTTCGCCCCCGAGCCGCCCGTCATCACCGTGCACTGGGTGACGGGTACCGTCGAGGAGCTGCCGCTGGACCCGCCGGTGCCGGTGGCGTTCGCGCAGACGCTGCGGGAGCGGGTGCAGTCGTCGGTCGTGCACGTCGAGACCGTCACGGTGCCGGTTGCCGGCCCCGTCCGGGTCGCGCTGCGCCGGGGCGACGCGGGGGACCTGTTCACGCAGGTCATCGGCACCGGGCGCGTCGACCTGGCCGACCCCGGGGTGGCCGCGCTGCTGGACGCGGCGGAGGCGCGGGTGCGCGCGGCGGCGGGGCTGCGGGCCTGATCCGGCCCGTGACCGGGACCACGCGGGACGTGTCAGGAGCAGCCCCGGAGGGCTGCTAGAGTTCTTCCCGCACGATCCCTCGTAGCTCAATTGGCAGAGCATCCGACTGTTAATCGGACGGTTACTGGTTCGAGTCCAGTCGAGGGAGCAACCACGACCCCCAGCGGCCCCGGGCTGCTGGGGGTCGTCTGCTTCCCGGCGCCGTCCGCTGGGCCGGCGCCTAGGGTGTCCCGCGTGGGACTGTTCAGCCGCAGGTCGCGTGAGCACGAGCCGGACGAGACGCGCCCGGAGGCGCCGCCCGGCCCGCCGCCCGCGCCCCCCGCCCGGGGCGCCGAGCCCGGCCCCGGCGTTCGCCACGACCGCGTCCGCGACGGGCTCGGCACCTGGGCGGACCGCAAGGACGCCCGGACCTTCGCCGACGTGCTCCGCCGCTGCGCGTCCGGCGAGCTGCTGCTCGACGTGACCGACTCCCGGTTCGCGGACCCGGCCCGCGGCCTCCAGCCGGGCGACACCCTCGCGATCGCGTCGATCCGCGACAACGCCGGCGCCGACCTGCTCGTCGCGTTCACCGGGCACGACGAGCTGCAGCGGATGCGGCAGGACCCGGGCCGGTCGCTCGTGCAGCCGGCCGCCGCGGTGCTCGCGCAGGCGGCGCGGGACCACCAGGGCGTCGTGATCGACGGGCGGTCGCCGGGGGCGTTCATCGCGTACGCGGCGGAGATCCGGCAGCACCTCACCGAGGACCCCGAGGCGGTCGCCACGCTGACGGAGGCGACGGCGTCCCGGTCGCTGCCGTTCGACCGGTACGTCGCGGCGCTCGCGGACGGGCCGCTTTTCGTCCCCGTCGCGCCCGACGCCGCGGACAGGCCCGCGGGTTCCGCCGCCACCGGCCCGGACGGCGGCGCGTACACCGTGGTCGGGACGTCGCCCGCGGAGGTGTGGGCGTGGCGCCCGGGCGGGGAGGTCCGGCGGGTCGGGCTCGCGGAGGTCGCCGCCGCGACGCGCGCCGCGGGCCGGGCGGGGGTCGTGGTGAACCCCGCGGGGCCGCCGGTCGTGGTCCCGGCCGCGGCGCTCCCTCGCTGACGCCGCCGCGGGGCCGACGAACGAAGGGCCCCGCGGCCGTGGCCCGCGTCACGCCGGAGCGGTGCGGCACTGCGACGCGGCTCCCGCGAGGACCTACGGCCCGCACCGGACGCGCGCCCGCTCTGGCAGGATGCCCCGGTTCGTCCGGATCGCCACAGCAGGGAAGTCAGGGTCATGCGCAGGATCGCCGTCGCCGGCATCGTGGGAGTCGTCGCACTCGGTCTCGTCGGGTGCGGGGAGCTGTCCGTCCACCGGACCGGGTCGCCGGACGCCCGGGAGATCGCCGAGGCGCGGGCGGCGCAGACCGACTAGGCCGGGCCCGGGAGGGGCGTCAGTCCGCCTCCTGCGGCGGCCACACCACCCGGAACCGCTCGAGGACGATCTCGTCCTGCTCGCCCCACTCGGCCCCGCGGGCCGCGCAGGTGCGCTCCCAGTAGATCCGGTGCTGCTCGCGCCAGCTGCGCAGGCTGCGGTCGTCCTCGCCCTCGTCGAAGGCGAAGTCGGCGTCGACCTCCCGGAACGTGGCGATCCGCAGCTCGACGGTCCGCAGCACCAGCTGCGGGGCGCCGCGGCCGTCGCAGGCCACCCAGTGCGCGCCGACCCGGGGCAGCGCCTCGCCGCGGTGGGCGAACTCGGTCACGAGCTCGGCGGTCGCCCGCTTGGCGCCGTGCCGGACGATGCCGAGCAGCTCGTCGCCGAGCTCGACGGAGTCGCCGAACCGGTCGACCACGTACTCGTCGCCCGCGGCCACGGCCTCGGGGTGCGCGGCGACGTACGCGGCCCAGAGGACGGCGGCGGCGTCGGTGTCGAGGGGGCCGGGCGGCGTGCGGTGGCTGGTCACCCGGTCATTCTGCCCGGCGGCCGACCGCCCGCCGCGCCGGCCCCGGCTACCGTGGCGGCATGGCGATCATCCACCGGGCCACCCTCGTCCCGACCAAGGCCGAGCTCATCACCGCCTGGCTCCCCGCGCAGCCCTGGTTCGACGGACCCGCGGCCGAGGCGGTCCCCGTGGGGGCGTACCGGTTCGACGACCCCGAGGGCGAGGTCGGCATCGAGTCGCACCTGGTCGACGTCGGCGGCCGGCTCGTGCACGTGCCGCTGACCTACCGCGGGGCCCCGCTGCCCGACGCCGAGGCGTCGCTGGTCGGCACGACGGAGCACTCGGTGCTCGGCACCCGCTGGGTGTACGACGGCCCGGGCGACCCGGTGTACCGGGACGAGCTCGCGCGGGTGGTCCGCGAGGCCGACACCGAGGTGCGGATGTGGGTCGAGACCCCCGAGGGCCGGGTCGAGCGCGAGCCGACGGTGCGGGTGCGGGGGAGCGGCGCCGCCGACGACGCGGGCGCGACCCCGGAGGTCGTCGTCGTGCGTGAGCCGCGCCCGGGCGTCGACGCCCCGACCGCCCGCACGCTCGTCGGCACCTGGGCCGGCCAGGACGAGCCGGTGGTCCTGGCCTACCTGGCCTGACCGCGGGGCGACGCCGTCAGCCGAACAGCGCCTGCCCCACGAACGGCCCGTCCTCGGCGAGCGCAGGCGTCCCGTCCGCCCCGGTGGGCAGCGCCCCGTCCGGCACCCCGGGGGGCACGGCGTACAGCCCCGAGCCGGTGTGCACCAGGTACTCCATCAGCCCGTCCTGCGACGACAGCCGGGTCTGCATCGGCACGAAGTGCGTCCGGGGGTCGACGACGAACGCGAGGAAGAACAGCCCCGCGTCCAGCCGCCCGAGCGCGTCGTTGCCGTCGGTGAAGTTGTAGCCGCGGCGCAGCATCCGGACGCCGTCGTTCTGCGTCGGGTGGGCGAGGCGGACGTGCGAGTCGAGCGCGACCAGGGGCGTGCCGTCGCCGCCGGTGGCGTCGAGGTCGGGCTCGGTGAACTCGGTGCCGCCGGACAGCGGCGCGCCCTCGCCCTTGTTCCGGCCGACCAGCGCCTCCTGCTCGCGCAGCGAGGAGCGGTCCCAGGTCTCGATGTGCATCCGGATCCGGCGCGCCACGAGGTAGCTGCCGCCGGTGAGCCACGCCGCGTCGGTCCCGCCCTCCGTCGCGGCCGACGCGGGGACCCAGACGTGCGCCTCGACGTCGGCGGTCTCCTCGGCCTTGAGGTTGGCGGTGCCGTCCTTGAAGCCGAACAGGTTGCGGGGTGTCTTCTGCGCGGTGCTGGTCGAGGAGGTGCGGCCGTAGCCGAGCTGGGTCCACCGGATCCGGGCCGTGCCGAACGCGGCGCGGGACAGGTTCCGGACGGCGTGCACGGCGACCTGCGGGTCGTCGGCGCAGGCCTGGACCACGAGGTCGCCGTCGCTGCGGGCCGGGTCGAGGTCGTCGCCGGCGAAGTGCGGCAGCTCGATCAGGCCCGCGGGCAGCCGGCCGGCCAGGCCGAACCGGTCCGCGTCGGGACCGGTGGCGCCGGGCGCGCCGACGAACAGCGACCGGCCGAACCCGAACGTGATCGTCAGGCCCGCGGCCGGCAGGTCGGCGGCCTCGCCGGTGTCGTCCGGCGGCGCGTCGTACGGCCCGGAGGCGGGGGCGAACTGGCCGGCGGGCAGCCCCTGCGTCATCCGGGCGGCCATCACGGTCCACCGCCGCAGCAGGTCGACCAGCGCGTCGCGGTCGGTCGTCGTGACGTCGAAGGCGGCGAGGTAGAGCCGGTCCTGCGCCGGGGTGACGATGCCGGCCTGGTGCGCGCCGGTGAACGGGTAGGTGCGGTCGGCGCCGGACGACGGGGCCGCAGGCGCGGGGGACCGGGCGGCGTCCACCGCCACGGCCCCCGCGGCCCCGGCGGCGGCCGCGCCCGCGACGAGGCCGCCGCCGAGCCCGAGCAGCGCACGCCGGGACATCCCGGTGCGCGGCGCGCCGGGGCGGGTGCCGCCCGGGCCGGGCGCGGCGGTCACCGCGTCCGGCCCGGGCTCGTGCTGCGCGTCCGTGTCAGGCCCCCGTCACGGTGGTGGTCAGCCGGGACAGCGGCTCGGACAGCGCGTCCACCGCGGCCGCCAGCTCCGCCACCTGGGCGTCGGTGAGGTCCGTGTACGCGACGAAGCCCGCGTCGACCGACCCCTGCGCGGCCAGCAGCCCCTCGAGGTCGACGAACCGCTGGTCGAGGTCCGCGGCCAGGTCGGGGTCCTGCTCGGTCACGACGTCCTGCAGCACCTCGTACGCGACCCGCGCCCCGTCGACGTTGGCCTGGAAGTCCCAGAGGTCGGTGTGCGACCAGATCTCCTCCTCGCCGGTGACCTTGCCGGTGGCGACCTCGTCGAGCAGGCCCTTGGCGCCGTTGGCGATCTGGAACGCCTCGAAGGTGAAGCCGTCGGCGGTCACCTGGTCGACGAGCTTCTGCGTGTTCGCGACCAGGTCGTCCGCGGCGGCGGCGCGCTCCTCGGCGGTCAGCGGCACGTAGGTCTCCCCGCCGTTCGCGTCGGGCGTCGGCTGCCACAGGTCCTTCTCGATCAGGTGCCAGCCGGTCCAGGCCTGGCCGTCCTCGAGGTCGGCCTCCCGGAGGTCGAGGGTCGGGTCCAGGTCGCCGAACGACTCGGCCACCGGCTCGACGCGCTCCCAGTGCACCCGGGTCGCGGCGTACAGGTCGCGCGCGCGGTCGTCGTCGCCCGCGGCGTACGCGTCGGCGAACTCCTGGGTGCCGGCGATCAGCGAGCCGGCCTGGTCCTTCACGTAGGCGACGTACGACGCCTCCGCGGCGGCGAGCTGGTCCGCGGTGTCGCCGGTCGGCCCGACCTCCTGGCCGGAGTCGGTGACGGTGAACGCGGCGCGGATGCCGTCGCCGACCATGCCCGGCTTGCACGCGGTGTAGTAGTCGCCGGGCGCGGCCTGCACGACGAGGTCGCGGGAGATGCCGGGGCCGATGTTCTCGATCTCGGACACGATGCGCAGGCCGTCGTCGGCGAGCAGGTAGAACTCGGTGACGTCGCTGCCGTCGTTGGTGACGGAGAACGTGAGGGTGCCGCTCGGCGCGCTGTCGGCGGAGACCTCGCAGTCGTCGGCGGTCGAGCTCACGGTCAGCGCGCCGGGGGCGTCGCTGCTCGCGGCGCCGCCCGCGGGGTCGTTCGGGACGCAGGCCGCCAGCAGCGGCAGCAGGGCGACCGCGGCGGCGGCGCTCCAGGAGGTGCGGGACATCGGGGCTCCTTCTCGGGGCACGGGTCGGCGAGCCGGCGGCGGGGGCGCCGCGCGGTGCTCGCCGGTCAGGCGGCGGGCTGGGGGGAGGTCGCGGGCTGCGCCGGGACGGCGGGGCGCGCGGGCGGGCGGCGGAAGGCGGTCCGCACGAAGAACGTCATGGTCGGGACCACGTACGCGGTCCACGCGATCGCCTGGAGCCAGGTCGTCGCGGGCGTGAAGTTGAGGACGCCCTTGAGCAGCGTGCCGTACCAGCTGGTCGGCGGGACGGCGGCCGAGACGTCGAACGCCAGGCTGTGCAGCCCCGGCAGGATGCCCGCCTCCTGGAGGTCGTGGACGCCGTAGGACAGCACCCCGGCGGCGACGAGCACGAGGAACGCGCCGGTCCACGCGAAGAACTTCTGCAGGTCCAGGCGCATCACGCCGCGGTACAGGGCCCACGCGACGAGCACCGCCGTGGCCAGGCCGAGCGCGGCGCCGAGCAGGGGAGCGGCGGAGCCGCCGCGGGCGCCGGTGCCCGCCGTCGCCTGGGCGCTCGCCCACAGGAACAGCGCGGTCTCCAGCCCCTCGCGCCCGACGGCGAGGCACGCCATGACGACGACGGCCCGACGGCCGGCCGCGGCGGCGTCGTCGAGCTTGTGCTGCAGGTCGCCCTTGAGGTGCCGGGCGGTGCGCGCCATCCAGAAGATCATCCAGGTCACCAGGCCGACGGCGACGATCGACAGCGAGCCGCCGATCGCCTCCTGCGCGGTGAACGACAGGCCCTGCGGCCCGAAGGTCAGCAGCGCGCCGAACCCGAGCGACACCGCGACGGCCACGCCGACCCCGGCCCACAGCGCGGGCAGCAGGTCCCGGCGCGCGGTGCGCACCAGGTAGGCGATGAGGATGCTCACGACGAGGGCGGCCTCGAGGCCCTCGCGCAGGCCGATCAGGTAGTTCGCGATCATCGGGCGGCTCCGACGCGGGTGTGGTGGGACGGCACGTGCGCGCCCGGCCCGCGGGGCGCCGGGCGGGCTCCGCGGGGTAAGGCGAGGCGAACCTTACTCGCGCCGCGGGGTGCCGCGGAACACGCGTCCGTGCGGCGATCCCGCGACCGCGGGCCGCGACCCCGTGCGGGCGGGGAGGGCGTCGCACGTCAGCCGGGCAAACCGGGACTTTCGTCCCCGCGCCGCCGCGGCCCGCCGGTCGCCGCGGCGCCGTGTCCCGCCCGTGGAGCACGAATGCCGCACGGCGCCGCGCGGCGGCACGGCATCGCGCCGCGCGGGCCCCGGCGAGCGCGCAAATGGCCGTGCAATCGGCATTCCCGCGCCCCCCGGATGGCATTTCCGTGGCGGCGGCCGGTCGCGCGCCAGGGTGCCTCCCTGGGGTAGCGCGGCGCAATGAAACCGCTGGTCAGACGGGGTTTTGCGCGAGCCGACCCGGGCTGGTTGGAATGGGTCCACGCGTTCGGTGATCGATCCATCAGCTGCAGGAGGTGTCGTGTTCTCTCGTCTCGGCGAGGCGTCGCTCCTCCCGTTCGACGCGGACCTCGGGGAGGTCAGCCTGGGGCTGGCCGCCGCGGGGGTCGTGCTCGCGACGGCGGCGCTGCTGGTCGGGCTCCGGACGCGCCGGCAGTGGGCGGCGCAGGGCCGGACGGCCGGCTCCGCCCACGCGCCGGGACCGGCGACCGCCGCGCCGGACCCGGCGGCAGGGCCGGGGCCCGGTGCGGGTCCCGCGGCCGGTCCGGTGCCCGACCCGCACGCCCCGGGGCCGGGTGACCTGCCCACCGCCGGGGCCGCCCCGGCCGGCACGGGTCCCGCCACCCCCGACCGGGCCCCGGCCCGCGCCGCCGTCCCGCCGGCCGCGGGCACGTCCGCGGTCGGCCCCGACGCCGCCTCGTCGGCCGCCTTCGCGGTGGCCGCCCGGCGCGACATCACGCTGCTCGACCGGCAGCTCGGCGCGCTCGACGAGCTCGAGCGCACCGAGACCGACCCCGACACCCTCCAGCGGCTGTTCCTGCTGGACAACCTGGCGATGCGGCTGCGCCGGGGCGCGGAGTCGCTGCTGGTGCTCGCCGGCAGCCCGCCCGCCCGGCGCGTCCGCGAGTCGACCGCGGTGTCCGACGTCGTGCGCACGGCGAGCTCGCAGATCGAGTCCTACGAGCGGGTCCGGGTCGACCTCACCGACGACCCGCCGCTCGCGGCGGTGCACGTGGTGCCGCTGGCGCACCTGCTCGCGGAGCTGCTGGAGAACGCGACCGTGTTCTCGGCGCCGGACACGATCGTCGACGTCCTGGGCCGCTGCGACGCGGAGGCGCTGCACCTGGTCGTGCGGGACGCCGGGCTCGGCCTGTCCGCGGAGGACCTCGCGCGGGCCGAGGCGACCGTGCGCGCCGGCGACCGCGACCCGGCGTCGGGCGAGCGGCTCGGGCTGGCGGTCGTCGGCCGGCTCGCGGCCCGGCTCGGGGTCGGCGTGACGTTCGCGGCCCGCGCCGACGCCCCGGGCACCGAGGTGACCGTGCGCCTGCCGCGGGCGCTGTTCGACGTCGAGGGCCCCGACGAGGTCGCCGCCGAGCCGGACGACACGACGGTGCTGCCGGAGCCCGGGTACGGCGGGCTCGCGGCGCTGTCCGACCCCGCGAGCGGGCCGCTGCCGATCACGCCCGGCACGCCCGCCGAGGAGGCCTACGTCCCGCTCGTGGCGCCCGGCGGCGGCGATCCGCTGGTGCCGCGGCAGGAGCGGGGGGCGTTCGCGACCGACCCGATGCCGCGCCCGGCGGCCGGTGCCGCGCCCGACCTCGTCGACCCGGCTCCCGGGCCCCGCCGCACCGCCGTCGGCCCCCGCGCCGCCGACCTCCCGCCCGTGCCGGACGTCGCGCTGCCGTCGTTCGACGCCATCCTGTCGGGCGAGACGCCCATTCCCGGTGGGCCCCGCGGACCCGGCCTCGGCGCCGGCGCCGCGCCCGGCCACCCGCCGGACGCCGCACCCGGCCACCCGCCCGTCGGCGCCCCCGTCCCCGACCCGGCGGGCTCCGGACCGCATAGCGCCGCGCACGCGACCGGACCCGCCCCGGGCCACCCGAACGGACGCGCGCACGGCGGCCACGCCGCGGACCGCGCGCCGGGCCGGGGTCGGGGCCGCGCCGCCCGCGGCGCCCGGGCCTCCGCCCGCTCCGCCGGCCGCGCCGCCGGCCGCGCCGCG
>NZ_DASQCJ010000134.1:0-15079 GCF_035634735.1 Cellulomonas sp. | reverse complement strand
CCGGGCGCTGGACGACCCGGAGCTCGCCGGTCCCGCCGGCGAGGCCTGGCGCTGCCGGCGGTGCGACCGGTGCACGGGCGCGGCCGTCGGCGTGGCGCCCGACGCGGAGCACGTCGCCGGCGCGCAGGCGCTGCTGACCGCCGCCGGCGTCGCGGTGGACCCCCGCCGGCAGTGGCCGACCGGCATGGCGACGCTCGGGCTCGACCTGCGCGGGCGCATCCCGGCGGAGGAGAACGCCGAGCCCGGGCGCGCCGTCGCCCGGCTCGACTCGGTGGGCTGGGGCGGGCTGCTGCGCGACCTGTTCGGCGGCGAGGTCGACCCGGCCGCGGGCCTGCCCGTCGCGCTGCGGGACCCGGTGCTCGCGACGCTGGACGCCTGGCGCCCCGAGCACCGCCCCGAGGGCGTCGTGCTGATCCGGTCGGCGACCCGGCCGACGCTCGTCGAGCACCTGGCGGCGGGCGTGGCCCGGCACCTCGGCGTCCCGATCGTGGGCGCCGTCGCGCCCCGGCCGGACAGCCCGCCCACCCGGCACGACGTGAACTCGGCGCACCGGCTCGCGGCGGTGGCGCGCCGGCTGGAGCTCGACCTCGCCCCGGCCGCCGCGGCCGGGCTGCCGGGGCGGGCGGTGCTGCTGGTGGACGACCGCACCGACTCGGGCTGGACGCTCACGGTCGCGGCGCGGCTGCTGCGCCAGGCCGGGGCGGCGGCGGTGCTGCCGTTCGTCCTCGGCGTGGGCTGACCCCGGGCGTCCCGCGCCCGCACCCCCCAGGTAGCCCGGTCAGCCGACGTCCGGGTAGCCGGCCTGCCCGTCGCCGTCGAGGTCCGTGCAGAGCCCGTAGGCCGCGTCCGGGCCGTGCAGCGCGAGGCAGTCGGCGTAGCCCGCGATGATCCGGTACGGGTCGCCCTCGGTGCCGGTGGCGTCCGAGCAGTCCGGGTGCGAACCGGGTTCGCAGGGCTGGCCCGGGGTCGGCTCCGCGGCGGCGGGCGTGCTCGGGTCCGGGGTCGCGGTCGGGGTCGCGGTCGCGGTCGGCGCATCGTCGCCCCCGGTCGCGCCGTCGGGCCCCGGCGTCCGCGCGGAGGCCGCCGTGGGGCTCGCCGCGCCGCCCGACGTCGGGTCTCCCCCGCCGCAGCCGGCGAGCGCGCTCACGAGGAGCAGCGCCACCGCCGCGCGTCCGACCAGGTCACCACGCGATCGCATGCGCCGACGGTAGCCGAGCGGACGCGGGTCGCGTGGGTGATCGGGGCGCCGAGCGGGTCAGAACCGCGCGCGGACGGCCTCGCCGTGCGCCGGCAGCCCCTCGGCGTCGGCCAGCGCCACGATCCGGTCGGCGACCTCGCGCAGCGCGTCCGCGTCGTACTCCACGACCTGTACGGCGCGCACGAACGAGTGCACCCCCAGCCCGGACGAGAAGTGCGCGCAGCCGCCGGTCGGCAGCACGTGGTTCGACCCGGCCATGTAGTCGCCGAGCGAGACCGGCGAGTACGCGCCGACGAAGATCGCGCCCGCGCTGGTGACCCGCTCGGCCACCGCGGCCGCGTCGGCGGTCTGGATCTCCAGGTGCTCGGCGCCGTAGGCGTTCACGACCGCGAGGCCGGCGTCCAGGTCGTCGACCAGCACGATCGCCGACTGCGGCCCGGTCAGCGCCTGGGCCACCCGCTCGGCGTGCCGGGTCGACTGCACCCGGACCACCAGCTTGGACTCGACCGCGCCGGCGAGCTCGATGGACGTCGTGACCAGCACCGACGCTGCCAGCGGGTCGTGCTCCGCCTGGGACACCAGGTCCGCGGCGACGTGGTCGGCGTCGGCGGTGCCGTCGGCGAGCACCGCGATCTCGGTGGGGCCGGCCTCGGCGTCGATGCCGACCGCGCCGCGCACCAGGCGCTTCGCCGCCGCGACGTACACGTTGCCGGGGCCGGTGATGACGTCGACCGGCTCGCAGAGCGTGTCCCCGTCGGCCGGGTCGGAGCCCGCCGCGCCGTAGGCCAGCATGCCGATCGCCTGGGCGCCGCCGACCGCGTACACCTCGTCGACGCCGAGCAGCGCGCACGTCGCCAGCACCACCGGGTCCGGGAGGCCGCCGTTGTCCTGCTGCGGCGGCGAGGTGACCGCGAGCGAGCCGACGCCCGCCTCCTGCGCCGCGACGACGTTCATGATGACCGACGACGGGTAGACGGCCAGGCCGCCCGGCACGTACAGGCCGACCCGGCGGACCGGGATCCACCGCTGCCGCACCTGCGCGCCCGGGGCGACCTGCACGGTGTGGTCGGCGGGCCGCTGCGCGGCGTGCACCCGCCGCACGCGGCGGATCGTCTCCTCCAGCGCCGCGCGCACGGCCGGGTCCAGGACGGACACCGAGGCAGCGATCGCGTCGGCGGGCACCCGCAGGTGCTCCGGGCGCACGCCGTCGAACCGCTCGGCGAGCTCGCGCAGCGCGGCGGCGCCGCGGGCGCGGACGTCGGCCAGGATCGGCTCGACGGCCGCGGCGGCGGACTCGACGTCCAGCTCGGGGCGCGGCAGCGTCTCGAGCAGCTCGCGGCGGGACAGGGTGCGACCACGCAGGTCGATGCGGGAGATCACGCCCCGAGTCTATTCGCGGCCGCCGACGCGCAGCGCGCCGGTCCACGCTGGCAGGATGGTCCGGTGACCATCGTGCCGATCTCCGACGACTCCATCCGCCTCGGGCAGTTCCTCAAGCTGGCCGGCCTGGCCGACTCGGGCGCCGACGCGCGCACCCTGCTCGACGAGGGCGAGGTCAAGGTCAACGGCGAGCCCGAGTCCCGCCGCGGCCGCCAGCTGCGCAAGGGCGACGTGGTCGAGGTCGACGACCCCCGCGGCTCGAACTCCGCCGAGGTCGGCTGACCCCGCTCCCCCGTAGTCCGTCGCGTCACCGCGGGGCGAGGGCTCGGTATGCAGGGAGCAGGGCGGCGAAGCGCGCGTCCCAGTCGCGGACCGCCGCCCCCGCCAGGTGGTCCGCGAGCTGGTCCAGGGACGTGTGCCAGCCCGCGCCGTAGCCGACCGCCTGGGCGTCCTCGAGCCGGGTGTGCACCAGGACGAGCACCGCGCCCGCCCCGTCCGGCTCGACCCGGACCTCGACCTCGCTCGGCCGCTCGCCCGGGAAGCACCACTCCACCGCGAACGACCGCGGCGGGTCGCACGACCGCACGACGCCGGTGGCGTTCTGGTCGGAGCCCGGCTCGTCGGCACCCATCCGGAGCTCGTACGTCCCGCCCGGCGCCAGGTCGCCGTGCACCGGGCCGAGCCAGCGTGCCAGCCGCTCCGGCGTCGTCACCGCCGCCCACAGGTCCGCGGCGTCCGTGGGGTACCGGCGGCGGAAGGTGACCGACGCCTCCCCGCCGAGCCGCAGCGCCCCGAGCGGCCCGTCGCCGCCCGTCGTCCCGCCCGCGCCCGCCGGCCCGTCGCCGCCCGCGGTCCCGCCGCCCGTGCCCGTCATCGCGCCCGCCCCTCGCGTCGACCCCGCGTCACCCGGCGGTCGCCGGGTCCGCCCCGCCGCGCTCCCGGCGCCCGCGCGCGACCTCGGTGCCCAGCGCGTCGAGCCGCTGGTCCCAGAACCGCCGGACGCCGCCGACCCAGGCCTGCACCTCGTCGAGCGCCTCGGGCCGGACGGCGTAGAGCCGCCGGGCGCCGTCGGCCTCGGCGGTGAGCAGCCCCGCCTCGCGCAGCACGCGCAGGTGCCGGGACGCGGCGGGCTGGCTGATGCCGAACTCGGCGCTGACCGCCGCGGCGAGCTCGCCCGCCGGGCGCGACCCGTCGGCGAGCAGCTCCACGAGCCGCCGCCGCACCGGGTCCCCCAACGCGTCCATCACCTGCACGCCGCCGATGTTTCCACCGTGGGTTATATAACGCAAGGGTTAACGACGCCGAGTCTCCGTCCCTCGTCTGTGCGGCGGGGCGGCCGGGCAGGCGAGCGACGGAGACTGGGCGGGGTCGAGCGCGCGTGGGCGGGTGCGCAGGCCCGCGTCAGACCGGGACCGGGGTCGCCGTCTGGAGGCAGCCCGGGCCGAGCAGGGCCTTGAGGTCGCCGTACAGCGCGGGCGACCGCTCGACGCGCCACCCGTCGCTCGGGACGACCAGCGCGCGCCGGCCGTTGGCCTTGGCCACGCGCAGATGCAGCTCGGTCATGCCGGGGTGCGTCTTCATCACCTCGAGCAGCCGGTCCACCACGGGCGGGGTCAGCCGCGCCTCGGACAGCGTGACGACCACCGGCGCGTCCGCGACGGCCGACAGATCGGGCAGGGACACCTCCATCGCCTGCAGCTGCATGGCGTCGTCCCGGCGGCGCACCCGCCCGCGGACCACGATGACGGCGTCCTCGGCCAACACCGTCGAGTAGGCGAGGTAGGTCTCGCCGAAGAACATGATCTCGACCGAGCCCTCCATGTCCTCCAGCGTCACGGCGGCCCAGGGGTTGCCCTGCTTGGACATCTTGCGCTGCAGCGACGTGACCAGGCCGGCCACCACGACGGTCGACCCGTCCGGCCGCGCCTCGTCGGCGTTCAGCGTCGCGATCGACACGTCCGCCGCGGCGGACAGCACGTGCTCCAGGCCGGACAGCGGGTGGTCGGAGACGTACAGGCCGAGCATCTCCCGCTCGAACTGCAGCCGCTGCTTCTTGTCCCAGTCCGGCACGTCGGGCACCTGCACGGAGAAGCCGGGGCCGTCGTCGGTGCCGAGGTCGGCGAACAGGTCGAACTGGCCCTCCGCCTCCTTGCGCTTGACGCCGATGACGGACTCGACGGCCTGCTCGTGCACGAGCAGCAGCGCGCGCCGGGCGTGGCCGAGCGAGTCGAACGCGCCGGCCTTGATGAGCGACTCGATGGTGCGCTTGTTGCAGACCACCGCCGGCACCTTGTCGAGGAAGTCGGTGAACGACGTGAAGTCGCCCTTCTCCTCGCGGGTGCGGACGATCGCCTCGACCACGTTGGCGCCGACGTTGCGGACGGCGGTGAGTCCGAACCGGATGTCGTCGCCGACGGCCGTGAACAGCGCGGACGAGGAGTTCACGTCCGGCGGCAGCACGGTGATGCCCATGCGGCGGCACTCGCCGAGGTACAGCGCGGACTTGTCCTTGTCGTCGCCGACCGAGGTGAGCAGGCCCGCCATGTACTCGGTCGGGTAGTTCGCCTTGAGGAACGCGGTCCAGTAGGAGACGACGCCGTACCCGGCGGAGTGCGCCTTGTTGAACGCGTAGCCGGCGAACGGGACCAGCACGTCCCACACGGCCTTGATCGCCGCGGTGGAGTAGCCCCGCTCCTTCATGCCGGCCTCGAACGGCACGAACTCCTTGTCGAGGATCTCCTTCTTCTTCTTGCCCATCGCGCGGCGGAGCAGGTCGGCCTGGCCGAGCGAGTAGCCGGCGAGCACCTGCGCGGCCTTCTGCACCTGCTCCTGGTACACGATGAGGCCGTAGGTGCCGTCGAGCACCTCCGCCAGGGGCTCCTCGAGCTCCGGGTGGATGGGCGTGTTCGGCTGCAGGCCGTTCTTGCGCAGCGCGTAGTTCGTGTGCGAGTTCATGCCCATCGGCCCGGGCCGGTACAGGGCGATGACCGCGGAGATGTCCTCGAAGTTGTCGGGGCGCATCTGGCGCAGCAGGGACCGCATGGGGCCGCCGTCGAGCTGGAACACGCCGAGGGTGTCGCCCCGGCCGAGCAGCTCGTAGGTGGCCTTGTCGTCCAGCTCGATGTCGTCGAGCTCGATCTGCGGCTTGCCGTTCATGACGATGTTGCGCAGCGCGTCGTCGAGGATCGTCAGGTTCCGCAGCCCGAGGAAGTCCATCTTGATGAGGCCGAGGCCCTCGGACGTCGGGTAGTCGAACTGCGTGATGACCGCGCCGTCCTGCGGCCGCTTCATGATCGGGATGATGTCGATCAGGGGCTCGCTGGACATGATGACGCCGGCGGCGTGCACGCCCCACTGGCGCTTGAGGTTCTCCAGGCCGCGCGCGGTCTCGAGGACGCGCTGCGCCTCCGGATCCGCCGCGACGACCTGGCGGAACTCCTCGGCCTCGGCGTAGCGCGGGTGCTCGGGGTCGTACATGCCCGACAGCGGGATGTCCTTGCCCATGACCGCGGGCGGCATGGCCTTGGTGAGCTTCTCCCCCATCGCGAACGGGAAGCCCAGCACGCGGGACGAGTCCTTGAGCGCCTGCTTGGCCTTGATCGTGCCGTAGGTGACGATCTGCGCGACCCGGTCGTCGCCGTACTTGTCGGTGACGTACCGGATGACCTCGCCGCGCCGGCGCTCGTCGAAGTCGACGTCGACGTCGGGCCAGGAGACGCGCTCGGGGTTGAGGAACCGCTCGAAGATGAGCCCGTGCCGCAGCGGGTCGAGCTCGGTGATGCCCATCGCGTACGAGGCCATCGAGCCGGCCGCGGAGCCTCGGCCCGGCCCGACGCGGATGCCCTGGTCCTTGGCCCACTGGATGAAGTCGGCGACGACGAGGAAGTAGCCGGAGAAGCCGAGCTGGACGATGACGCCGGTCTCGTACTCGGCCTGCTTGCGGACGTCGTCCGGGATGTTCCCGTGGTACCGCCGCATGAGGCCGCGCTCGACCTCCTTGACGAACCAGGAGTTCTCGTCCTCGCCGGCCGGCACGGGGAACCGCGGCATGTAGTTGGCGCCGGTCGGGAACTCGACCTCGCACCGCTCCGCGATGAGCACGGTGTTGTCGACCGCCTCCGGCAGCTCCGCCCAGGTGCGCCGCATCTCCGCCGCGGACTTCACGTAGTAGCCGTCGCCGCCGAACGCGAACCGCGAGCCGCCCTGGTCGTACGTCGGCTCGTCGAGGGTCGACCCGGACTGCACGGCGAGCAGCACCTCGTGCGCGTGCGCGTCGTCCTTGGTCGTGTAGTGCAGGTCGTTGGTGGCGACCAGCGGCGCGCCGATCTGCTCGGCGAGCCGGATCAGGTCCTTGATGGTCCGGCGCTCGATCTCGAGCCCGTGGTCCATCACCTCGACGAAGAAGTTCTCCTTGCCGAAGATGTCCTGCAGCTCGCCCGCGGCGCGCACGGCCTCGTCCCAGTGCCCCAGCCGGAGCCGCGTCTGCACCTCGCTGGACGGGCAGCCGGACGTCGCGATGAGACCCTCGGCGTACGTCTGCAGCAGCTCGCGGTCCATGCGGGGCCACTTGCCCATCTGGCCGTCCAAGGACGCCAGGGACCCCATCCGGAACAGGTTGTGCATGCCCTCGGTGGTCCGGGAGAGCAGCGTCATGTGGGTGTAGGCGCCGCGCGCCGAGACGTCGTCGGACGCCTGGTGCGACTCGCCCCAGCGGACGCGCGTCTGGTCGAACCGGCTGGTGCCCGGGGTGACGTAGGCCTCGACGCCGATGATCGGCTTGATGCCGAGCTTCTTGGCCTGCGAGTAGAAGTCGAACGCCCCGAACAGGTACCCGTGGTCGGTGATCGCCATCGCGGTCTGGCCCAGCCGCTGGGCCTCCGCGAGCATCTCCCCGACCCGCGCCGCGCCGTCGAGCATCGAGTACTCGGAGTGGACGTGCAGGTGGACGAAGTCGGACCCGTTGCTGCCACCTGATGCCATGCGGACCATCCTAGGTCGAGGCCCCGACACCCCCGAGCCGCCCCGCCGCCCTCGCGGCGGACGTCACACCGCCCGCGGTCAGCGGTACCCGTCGCGCAGGGTCTCCAGGGCGTGCGCGAGGTCGGCGGGGTACTCGCTGGTCACCTCGAGCCACCGCCCGTCCGCGGGGTGCGCGAACCCGAGCCGCATCGCGTGCAGCCACTGCCGGGACAGCCCGACCCGCTCCGCCAGCGCGGGGTCGGCGCCGTAGGTCAGGTCGCCGACCAGGGGGTGCCGCAGCGCCTGGAAGTGCACCCGGATCTGGTGCGTGCGCCCGGTCTCGAGGTGCACCTCGCACAGCGAGGCCGCCGGCAGCATCTCCAGCACCTCGTAGTGCGTCACCGAGGGCTTGCCCTCCGCGGTCACGGCGAACTTCCAGTCCTGGCTGGGGTGCCGGCCGATGGGGGCGTCGATCGTGCCGGTGGTGGGCTCGGGGTGGCCCTGGGCGAGCGCGTGGTAGACCTTCTCGACCGTGCGCTCCTTGAAGGCCCGCTTGAGCACCGAGTAGGCGTGCTCGCTCTTGGCGACGACCATGAGGCCCGAGGTGCCGACGTCGAGCCGGTGCACGATCCCCTGGCGCTCCGCGGCGCCCGAGGTCGAGATGCGGTAGCCCCGCGCGAGCAGGACGCCGACGACGGTCGGCCCGGTCCAGCCCGGCGACGGGTGCGCGGCGACGCCGACGGGCTTGTCCACGACCACGACGTCGTCGTCCTCGTACGCCACCCGCAGCGTGGGCACGTCGTCCTCGGTGGGCGCGGTCGGCACCGGCGCCGCCGACGGCATCTCGACCTCGAGCCACGCGTCGGCGGGCAGCCGGGCGGACTTGCCGACCTCGACGCCGTCGACGCGCACGTGGCCGCCCTCGGCGAGCTCCGCGGCGCGGGTGCGGGACAGGCCGAGCATCCGGGACAGCGCGGCGTCGACCCGCTCGCCCGCGAGGGCGTCGGGGACGGGGAGGGTGCGGACGTCAGCCATCGCGGCGGCCGTCCTCGGGGGTCGCGGCCGGCGCGCCGTCCGCGGGCAGGGTCGCGTCGTCCGCCTGCTCCGCCGCGTCCTCGCGCCGCTCCCGCGTCCCGTCCAGCCGCACGCCCAGCAGCGACAGGAGCATGAGCAGGCCCGCGGCGGCGACGATCGCGATGTCTGCGACGTTGCCGACGAACAGGTCGCCGTACGCGATGAAGTCGACGACGTGGCCCATGAACACGCCCGGGTCGCGGATCAGCCGGTCCACGAGGTTGCCCAGCGCGCCGCCGAGCAGCAGGCCGAGGGCGATGGTCCAGCCCGTCGAGCCGAGCCGCCGGGCCACCCGGATGATGACGACGACGACGGTGATCGCGACGACGGTCAGCAGCCAGGTGGTGCCGGTCGCCAGGCCGAGCGCGGCGCCCGGGTTGAACAGCAGCTGCAGGCCCAGCAGGTCGCCGAGCACCGGGTGCCGCACGCCCTCGTCCAGGCCGGCCAGCGCCCACGCCTTGGTCGCCTGGTCGAGCACGAGCGTGATCGCGGCGAGCGCGACCAGGGTGGCGACGAGGCGGCGGCGGCGCGCCGGCGGGACGACCACGGGGGCGGGCGCCTCGGGCGCGGCGGACTCGGGCGCGGGCGGCACGGGGGCGGCGGACGCGGCGTCGCGGCGCGCGTCGTCGGCCGCGGGGCCGGGGGTGGCGGACATCGCGCAGGAGTCTACGGGCGCGAGCGCGCCCGGACGCACGACGGCCCCCCGGCATCGCGCCGGGGGGCCGTCGTCACGCGGGCGTCCGCGCGGGGTCAGCGGCGCTCCTCGCGCTGCTTGCAGGACACGCAGAGCGTGGCGCGCGGGAACGCCTGCACCCGCGCCTTGCCGATCGCCTCGCCGCAGGAGTCGCAGCGGCCGAACGTGCCCGCGTCGATGCGGGCGAGGGCGCGCGTGGTCTGCTCGAGCATGTCGCGGGTGTTGTTCACCAGCGTCAGCTCGTGCTCGCGCTCCAGGGCGCTGGAGCCGGAGTCGGCCTGGTCGTCGCCCGCGCCGTCGCCCGAGTTCCGGAGCAGCTCGGACAGCTCCTCGTCGGCGGCCGCGAGCTCGGAGGTCAGGCGGTCGATCTCGCTGACGAGCTCCGTCGCGATCTCCCGCACCTCCTGCTCCGTCCAGGGGTCCTCGCCGGCGCGGACCGGGAACCGGGTGGCCGCGTCCGTCAGGTCGGGCAGCGGGCGGGCAGCGGGCGCGTCGAGCGAGTCGTTGATGGCCACGTCGGGTCCTCTTTCCTCAGATGAGTCCGCAGAGACTAATGCCCGTCACCTGGACGCACAACACACCACGCCCCGACGTCGGGCGTGGTGTGTCGTGGGTGACGAGCGTGCGATCCGTCAGACGGACGGGGTCGCGCCCTGGGCCCCGCGCTGCGGCAGCGCGCTGGCCCGGTTGTCGAGGTCGCCCAGCAGGTTCTCGAGGTAGCTCTTGAGCCGCGTGCGGTAGTCGCGCTCGAAGACCCGGAGCTCGTCGATCTTGCGCTCGAGGATCGACCGCTCCTGCTCCAGCTCGGACAGCGTGCGGGCCGAGGTCTCCTCCGCCTCGCGGACGATGCGCTGGGCCTGGCCCTTCGCCTCGTTGACGATGCGGTCGCCCTCCTCCTGGCCGCTGCGCACGTAGTCGTCGTGCAGCTTCTGCGCCAGGGCGAGCATGCCGGTGGCCGACTCGGGCTCGCTCTGCCGCTGCGGCGCGACCGGCGCGGTGGCGACCGGGGCCGGCGCCGGGGCGGCGGCGGGGACCGGGGCGGGCGCGGGCTTCTCGGCCTCGGGCTTCGGCGCCTGGGCGGCCTGCGCCCCCTGGCGGCTCAGCTCGGCGATCCGGCGCTCGGCCGCGGCGAGCTTGGACTTGAGGTCCTCGTTCTCGCTCTGGGTCTCCCGGAGGGTGTTCACGACCTCGTCGAGGAAGTCGTCGACCTCGTCCTGGTCGTACCCCTCGCGGAACTTCGTCGCCTGGAACTTCTTGTTCAGGACGTCGTCTGCTGTGAGCAGTGCCATCGTCGTCACCTCTTCGGTCGTACTGGGTCGAGCCGGTGGCAGTCCGCCGACCACCTCGGGCCACCGTAGCGGACATTCCGGTTTGTGCACGCGACCCGGTCGGCGGGGCGTGCGGGTCGCGTCATCGGGCGAGCGCGCCCAGCAGCGAGAGCAGGAAGGAGCAGCCGAGCATGAGCACGAGGAACGCCAGGTCCAGGCGCACCGAGCCCAGGGTCAGCGGCGGGATCACCCGGCGCAGCGCCCGCAGGGGCGGGTCCGTCACCGAGTAGGTGATCTCCGCGACCACGAGCGCGGCGCCGCGCGGGCGCCAGTCCCGCGCGAAGTACTGCACCCAGTCGAGGACGAGGCGCACGAGCAGGACCAGGATGAAGGCCAGGACGACGACTTGCAGCAGGCCGAGGACGAGTGTCACGCGCCCCAGTCTCCCCGATCCTCGTCAGCTCTGGTTGAAGAAGCCGGCGCGCGAGCCCTCGGGGGCACGCCCGTCGCCGGTGATCTCCACCGACTGCGGCGACAGCAGGAAGACCTTGTTGGTCACCCGCTCGATCGCGCCGTGCAGGCCGAAGATCAGGCCCGCGGCGAAGTCGACCAGACGCTTGGCGTCGGCGTCGTCCATGTCCGACAGGTTCATGATGACCGGCGTGTTCTCGCGGAACGCCTCGCCGATCTTGCGGGCGTCGTTGTACGAGCGCGGGTGGATCGTGGTGATCCGCCGCACCTCGCCGTCGTGCCGCGGCGCGGGCGCGGCGGCGACGGGTCGCTCCGGCGCCGGCTCGCGGCGCAGCGGCGTGACCTCGGCCTCGTAGTCGTGTCCCACCGTCGCCTCCGGCTCGTCGTACTCGTCGACGTACTGGTCGTGCTCGCCCCGGTCGTCGGCAAGCCCGAGGTACAGCATGGTCTTGCGCAGCGCTCCGGCCATCGCGATCACTCCATCCCCGAATTGCTCACATCTCCTGCGCCGTCACGCTAGCAATGCGCCTGGATGCGGCCGGGCTGCGACACGCGGCGTGTCGGCGTGTCGCGGAAGTAATTTCCGGACATATCAGTCGCCGGGCATTTCCGCGAGCGCGACCACGCCGGCGAACCGCCCGGTCGTCGTGCCGGCCCGCTGGGCGCGCCGGTGCGAGTAGAACCGCTCGTCGGCGTCCGTGCACCAGCCCGGCACCCGCACGTCCCCGACCCCGGCGGCCCGCAGCACCGCCGCCACGCCGGCCGGCAGGTCGAGCCCGGGGGTGCCCGCCTCGGTCGTGCACGCGGTGCCGGGGACCAGCGCGTCCACCTCGTCCCGCATCGCGGCCGGCACCTCGTACCGGCCGCCGCTGATCGCCGGGCCGACGACGGCGCGCACCCGGCCCGGGTCCGCGCCGCGGGCGACCATCTCCGCGAGGGCCGCCTGCACGACGCCGGCGACCAGACCGCGCCGCCCGGCGTGCGCCGCGCCGACCACCCGGGCGTCCGCGTCGGCCAGCAGCACGGGCACGCAGTCCGCCACCAGCACGCCGACCGCGGTGCCGGGGACGGCCGACACGAGCGCGTCGGCCTCCCCCACCGTGTCGCCCGCGGCGTCGGCGGGGCTCCCGACCACGTGCACCCGCGCGCCGTGCACCTGGGTGGCCCAGGCGACGGGCGCGCCGGCCCACGCCGCGACGCGCGCGCGGTTCTCCCGCACGTGCGCCGGGTCGTCGCCGACCAGCAGCCCGAGGTCGAGCTCGGCCCACGGGGGCGCGCTGACGCCGCCCGCGCGGGTGGTGAACCCCGCGCGGACGCCCGGGCCGAGGTCGACCCCGAGGACCGGCAGCGGCACGCGGCTACTTGAGGAAGTCGGGGACGTCCAGGTCGTCCTCCTTGCGGCGGGCGACCTCCTCCTCGAAGATCCGCGGGACCTCGAGCTGGCTCGTGCCGGCCTGGTCCGGGGTGAGGAACGCGGGGACCTCGGCGGCCTGGCGGCGCTCCTCGTCCGGACCGACCGGGCGCGGCGGGACGGCGGCGTGCGCCGCGGTCGTCGTCGGCACGGCCGCGGCGGGCGGGATGGACGCGGGCGCCTGCTGCGCGGCCTGGCCGCCGCCGCCGGCGGAGACCTGGCCGAGCCCGCGGGCGTCGCGGCGGACCACCGGGGCGCCGCCGTCGAAGCCGGCCGCGATGACGGTCACGCGCACCTCGTCGCCGAGGGCGTCGTCGATGACCGCGCCGAAGATGATGTTGGCCTCGGGGTGCGCGGCCTCCTGCACCAGGCGGGCGGCCTCGTTGATCTCGAACAGGCCGAGGTCCGAGCCACCCTGGATGGACAGCAGCACGCCGTGGGCGCCGTCGATGCTGGCCTCGAGCAGCGGCGACGAGATCGCCAGCTCGGCCGCCTGCACCGCGCGGTCCTCCCCGCGGGCCGAGCCGATGCCCATGAGGGCCGACCCCGCCCCCTGCATCACGGACTTCACGTCCGCGAAGTCGAGGTTGATGAGACCCGGCGTGGTGATGAGGTCGGTGATGCCCTGGACACCGGACAGCAGCACCTGATCCGCCGAGCGGAACGCGTCGAGCACCGACACCGAGCGGTCGGAGATCGACAGCAGGCGGTCGTTCGGGATCACGATCAGCGTGTCGACCTCGGCGCGCAGCGCCTCGATGCCGGAGTCCGCCTGCACCGTGCGGCGGCGGCCCTCGAACGTGAACGGGCGCGTCACCACGCCGATGGTCAGCGCGCCGAGCGAGCGCGCGATCCGGGCCACGACCGGCGCGCCGCCGGTGCCGGTGCCGCCGCCCTCGCCCGCGGTGACGAAGACCATGTCGGCGCCGCGCAGGACGTCCTCGATCTCCTCCGCGTGGTCCTCGGCGGCCTTCTTGCCGACCTCGGGGTCCGCGCCGGCGCCGAGGCCGCGGGTCAGCTCGCGGCCGACGTCGAGCTTCACGTCCGCGTCGGACATGAGCAGGGCCTGGGCGTCGGTGTTGATGGCGATGAACTCGACACCCTTGAGGCCGACCTCGATCATGCGGTTCACGGCGTTGACGCCGCCGCCACCGATGCCGACGACCTTGATGACCGCCAGGTAGTTCTGCGGAGCTGCCACGGTGGGTGCCTCTCGTTGCGATGTCGACGAACCTTCACCCTCAACTAGAGGGTTATAGTTATGTCAGTTCTGTCTAGGTGTGACGGTATGTGGCGCGCCCGGGTCGTTCAACGACCGGTGCGCGCGTGTCGGGCCGGGATCACCCGACGACCGGCATCGTCGGCGCGGACACGTCGTACCGCGCCGAGCCCGCCGTCTCGGGCGCCGCGCGCAGGGCCTGCAGGACCGCCACCTTGAGCGCCGAGTCCTGCGCGCTCCCCCACTCGACGGCGGCGCCGTCGCGCAGGGTGAACCGCACGGTGTCCTGGGTGCCGGCCGACACCTGCCCGATGGCCGCGAGCAGGTCCTCGGGCAGCGCCTCGAGCACGTCGAGCGTGGCGGACAGGATCCGCGCCTCGCCCACGGGCACCTCGACGACCGGCAGGCCCTCCGGCGGCGCGTCGGCCCGGCCGACCTTCACGCCGTCCTGGTCCACGAGCGCGTAGCCCGCGCCGGTCGCGTCGTCGCCCTCCGCGTGCTGGGCGACGTCGGAGGCCTCCGGCACGGCGGCCACCGGCTCCCGGGACACGAGCTGCACCGCCAGGCCGTGCGGCCAGTCCCGGGTGACGGTCGCGTCGCGGACGCCGGGCACGTCGAGCAGCCGCTGCCGGAGCGCGGCGGTGTCGAGCCGGGTCAGCGGGGTGCCCGCCTCGTCGTCCACCACGTCCCGCACCTGGTCGACGGCGACGACCGTGCCCGCGCCCGCGACCCGCACCTGCGCGGCGTCGAGCGCCAGCACCGGGGACAGCAGCAGCAGCCAGGCCAGCGCGCCGACCACGACGACCGAGCCCGCGGCGATCAGGATCTGCCGCCAGGCCAGCCGCCGGCGGGCGCGGGCGCGCTCGGCGAACCGGGCGGCCGAGCCCTGGCTGACCACCGGGGGCCGCACGGGGAACGAGCCGGTGCGCGGCGCGAGCGCGGTGGAGCCGGACGTGCGGCGGCCGGGCGTCGCCGGCGCCGCGGGGGTCGGGGCCGTCGCCGGGGTCCCGGCGGTGCGCGGGGCGCGGCCGTCCGCGCGCGGGGCCGCCGGGCGCCCGGCCGACGGGACCGCCGCGGTGGGGGCGGTGGCGTCGCCGGCGCCCGGGGCGGCGGGGGCGGCCGGGGTGCTCGGGGTTGCCGGGGTGGCCCGCGGCGCCGGGCGGCGCGCGGGGGCCGGCCGCGGCGCCGCGGGGCGCGGCGGCTGCGGCGGGCGCGGGCGCTGCGGGGGCGTCACGCCTGCTCCGCCTCCGGTGCGGCGTCGGGGTCGGCCGGGCCGGCCGGGCGGCCGGCGTCGGCGTCGGCGTCCGCGTCGGCCTCGGCGGACTTGTCGGCATCGGCGGGCGCATCGGCGGCGTCGGCCTCGGCCGACGCGTCGGCCCCCGTCCCCGCCAGCGCCGCCAGCACC
>NZ_DASQCJ010000133.1:0-42387 GCF_035634735.1 Cellulomonas sp. | reverse complement strand
GGCATCGGCGTCGGCACACATGGTCGCCGCCATGGCCGCGGCCGAGCAGGCCTCGATGCAGGGCTGCATCGCGGTCATGTCCATCCCCGTCGTGCCCGCCGGCATCGACTTCATCATGTCCATCATCATGCTCACGGCAGTTCCACCTCTCGTGCGATCGGCTGGTGCTCCGGCACGGACGACGCTACGCCGGGGGCGCGCGGGGCCACCAGGGGGTGGCCCCGCACCCGTGCACTGCCAGACTGCGGCGCATGATCCGGTACCCGCCCCCGCTCGCCCCGGGCGACGTCATCGGGGTGGCGTCCCCGTCCGCGGGCGTCGCCGCCCGGCACGCCCGGCGGCTGGACGTCGCCGTGCGGCACCTCGCCGACCGCGGCTTCGACGTCCGGCTCGGCCCGCTCGTGCACGGCGACGGCGTCGCCAGCGGGTCCGCGGACGCTCGCGCCGCGGAGCTCACCGACCTGCTCACCGACCCGGCGGTGCGCGCCGTCGTCCCGCCCTGGGGCGGCGAGATCGCGCTCGACCTGCTCGACCGCCTCGACTGGGACGCGCTCGCCGCGGACCCGACGTGGTTCGTCGGCTACTCCGACATCTCCACGCTGCTGCTGCCGCTGACGCTCCGGACCGGCGTGGCGACGCTGCACGGCCAGAACCTGATGGCGACGCCGTTCCGGGTGCCGGCGCCGATGCTGCCGTGGCTCGACGTCGTCCGCGCCGAGCCCGGGGCCACGCTGGTCCAGGGCGCCGCCGCGCGGTACCGGTCGTCGGGCTTCACGGACTTCGCGGTCGACCCGGAGGCCACCGAGGAGCCGCTGGACGCGCCGGGCGGCTGGACCCGGCTCGACGACGGCGACGGCGACCTCCGCGTCACCGGTCGGCTCGTGGGCGGCTGCCTGGAGACGGTCGCGCACCTGGCGGGGACCCCGTACGGCGACGTCGGGGCCTTCGTCGCCGCGCACGCGCCGGAGGGCACGATCGTCTACCTCGAGGCGGCCGCCGCCGACGCGACCGACGTCGTCCGCCGGCTCCTGGGCCTGCGGTACGCGGGCTTCTTCGCCGGGGCGAACGCCGTGCTGCTCGGCCGGACCCGCGGCGCCGACGTCCCCGGGCTGACGCAGCACGAGGCCGCCCGGCACGCCCTCGCCGACCTGGGCGTGCCGGTGCTCGCCGACGTCGACTGCGGGCACGTCCCGCCGCACCTCGCGCTCGTCAACGGCGCGCTGGCGACGGTGGAGCACGGCGGCGGCCGGTCGGTGCTGACGCAGGTGCTGCGCTGACCGGTCGCCGACCCCAACGCCCGCGCCTACCGTGACGCGATGAGCCTCGCCGCCGTCGCCGCCGACCGCCTGATCCGGGTCTACCAGCGCCGCATCTCGCCCCGGAAGGGCTACTCGTGCGCGCACCGCGTCGCGCACGGCGGGACGTCCTGCTCCGAGGACATCCGGCGCACCGTCGTGGCGCGCGGGGTCCTGCGGGGCGTCCGGCCGACCGTCGCCCGGTTCGTCGCCTGCTACCAGGCCGCGGGGATGCTGGCGCAGTCGGACGTGCGCGGGGTGTGCTGCTGCGGCGGCATCCCGATCCCGTTCCGGTTCTGACCGGGACGTCAGCCGCCCGCCCCGGCGACGACCTCGCGCGCGTGGGCGAGGTCCGGCGCGACGGCCTCCGCCTGGGCGGCCGTGAGCGGCAGGCCCTCCGCGTCGGCCAGCGCGGCGGCGGCGTCCCCGGCTCGCCCCAGCCGGACGAGCAGCTCCGCGCGGTACGCGAGTGCCCGCGCCCGGTCGTCGGCGGGCGCGTCGTGGTGCCTGGTCAGCCCGGCGTCGAGAGCCACGAGCGCCTGCGCGTCGTCGCCGCGCGCGTCGCCCTGCCGCGCGGCGACCTCGACGGCGCGCGCCAGCCCGGTCGCCGCGGGCTCCGGCTCCCCCACGTCGGCCTCGCGGTAGAACCGGAGCCAGTTCCCGCCGACGTCCACCACCGTGAAGCCCGTGGTCGTGCCCTGCTTGCGCCGCGGCCGCAGGAGGCGCGGGACGCCGGCGGCCGGCAACCGCCCGAGGTGCGCGCGCAGCCCGTCGGCGAACTGCCGGTAGAGCGCCTCCGCGTCCGGCACGACGACGATCACGCTCGCGTAGGACGCCTCGGGGTCGAAGCCGTCGATGCCCGCGAGGTGGAGCTGGATGTCCTCGCACCGCACGACCGCGTGCGGGTTCGGCCGCCGCTGCCGGTACGTCGGGTGGAACCCGAGCGCCTCGTAGAACTCGACCGCGTCGTCGACGTCGGGGCAGGGCAGGATCGCGTACGTCCGTTCGCCGGCCATCCGACCAGGGTCCCCGACGGCGCCCGCCCGCGGCAACGTCCGCTGCCGACGCCCCTACTCGTCCGCCGGCTCGTTCTTGCTGCGGATGACCAGCAGCGGGTCGGGCCGCCCGACGACCTCGGGGTCCTTGCCCTCGTAGTCGAACTGGTTGAGGAAGAACCGCATCGCGTTGATGCGCGCCCGCTTCTTGTCGTTGGACCGGATGATCGTCCACCGGGCGTGCCGCTTGTCGGTGCGGCGGAACATCTCCTCCTTGGCCTGGGTGTACTCCTCCCAGCGGTCCAGCGAGGCCAGGTCCATCGGCGACAGCTTCCACCGGCGCACCGGGTCCAGCTGGCGGATCGCGAACCGGGTGCGCTGCTCCTTGCGGGACACCGAGAACCACAGCTTCGTCACGTGGATGCCGGAGTCGGCGAGCATCTTCTCGAACACCGGCGCCTGGGCCATGAACGCCTGGTACTCCTCGTCGGTGCAGAAGCCCATCACGCGCTCGACGCCGGCGCGGTTGTACCAGGAGCGGTCGAACATGACGATCTCGCCGGCCGTCGGCAGGTGCTGCACGTAGCGCTGGAAGTACCACTGACCGCGCTCGCGGTCGCTCGGCTTCGACAGCGCCACGACGCGCGACGTCCGCGGGTTGAGGTGCTCGGTGAACCGCTTGATCGTGCCGCCCTTGCCCGCCGCGTCGCGCCCCTCGAACAGGACGATCGCCCGCTTGTCGTTGTCCTCGAGCCAGTACTGGAACTTGAGCAGCTCGACCTGGAGGCGGTACTTCTCCAGCTCGTAGGCGTCCCGGTCCATCAGGTCGGGGTACGGGTACCCCTCCTGCCACGTCCAGACCGGGTTGCCCTCGGGGTCGATGAGGTCCGGGTCGGGCGTGTGGCCGTCCCGCACCGTGTAGCCGCTGTCGCGGAGGAACTCGATGTACTCGCGCAGGTCGCGAGGCGGGTTCACGACGGTCATGCGACCACTCTCGGGGCGCCCGGGCCGGCGCGCCAGTGCGTCCGCCGGCCCGGTTGCCCCGGGAGCCTCAGACCTCGAGGACGAACGTGTTCAGCGAGTCGGCGGGCAGCACCGGCGAGACGACCTGGTCGCCGACGAGCACCGACACCGGCATCTCCTCGGAGGTGTCGTTCTGCATGACGACGACCAGCGAGCCGTCGGGGTTGCGGAACGCGACCTGGTTCTCGTAGCCGGCGTAGCTCAGCGTCGGCACCAGGCGCGCGCCCGGGCGCACGAAGTGGCTGACGTGCTTCAGCACGTGGTACTCGTGCGTGTACTCGAAGGTGCGCGTCTCGGGGTCGACGACCACGAGCGAGTTCTGCGACCAGCCCCAGCGGCTCACGCCGCCGCGCTCCAGCGACAGGTTCCAGTACTGGTAGGCGTTCGCGCCGTTGTTGAGGAAGTCGCGCATCAGGCGCCACGCGTAGCGGGCGTACCGCCAGTCGTTCTTGCCGTCGCCGCACTCCTGCTCAGTCTGGTAGAGCCGGAGGTCCGGGTGGTCCTTCCGCAGGAACGGCACGATCGACTTGCCGTGCCACTGCACGCCGATGCCGGTGACCGCATCGGCGGCGGCCGGGTCGGCCAGGACCTCGTCGACCAGGGCCTCGTTGGGCCGCTCGACGGTGCCGAGGAACACCTCGACGCCGCGCTCGCGCATCTGCGGCCCGAGGTGCCGGAGGAACGCGGCCAGGCCGGCCGGGGTCCAGGTGCAGCTCGGGTACGGCTGCGCGGAGTTGAACTCGTTCTGCGGCATGACCATGCCGATCTCGATGCCGAGCGCGCGGTACGCGTCGACGAACCTGCCGAAGTACGCCGCGTAGGTGGCGAGGTGCCGCTCCTCCTGCGTGAACGAGTCGGTGCCCTCGGCCTGGACCTGGTCGGGCCGCAGGCCGTTCTCGACGCCGTTGATCCACGGCTGCACCGAGGCGTAGTGCCCGTTGGTCTTCATCCACTGCGGCGGCACCCAGGGCGACGCCCACAGCTTCAGCGACCCCTGGTGCTCCAGCGCGGACCGGATGTACGGCACGAGGGTCTCGTGGTCGTTCGCGATGCTGAAGTGCTCGAGGTCGAAGTCGCCCGGCACGTCGTCGTACGAGTAGTAGTCGCGGGCGAAGTCGTTCGCCCCGATCGGCATCCGGCCGATCGTGAAGCTCCCCCCGACGCCGGGGGCGTACAGCTCGCGGAAGATCTCGGCGCGCTGCTCGTCGGTCAGGTGGGCCAGCGAGGTCCAGCCGAGCTCGTTGAACGTCGCGCCGAAGCCCTCGATCTCCTGCCGCTCGTCGTCCAGCTGCACGAACACGTCGGGGATCCGGTCGACCGCACCGGGCTCGACGGTCCCGAGGTCGCTCCAGCGCTCGTGCTCGGTGGTGCTGGTCCAGCTCGCGATGCGCATCGCACACTCCACTTCGTCGTCCCGGGGACCACGGCGGCCCCGGGTCGCGGCAGGGGCGCGCGCCGGGACGGGCTGCTACCTACCGCTTACTAGGTAGTGCGAGGCTACCGTGATTTCCCGACCGACCGGACGGTATTGCCCCGGCGCACGCCGCGGCCGTCACACTCGTCCGCCCGCCGGGCCGCGCCCGTCGGACCCGCCGCGGCCGGACGCAGCGTCGCGGAGCAGCGCGCACCCGCGTCCCGGCGCGCGACCCCGCCCCGAGGAGGACCTCATGGTTCCCGCACTCCCCGCACTCGTCAGCCCCGAGGCGCTGGCCGCTGCGCTGGAGGCGCCCGCCGATCGCCCGGTCGTGCCCGACGCGTCCACCTCGCTGGTCACGCACGGCGAAGCGAGCCGTACACCGCCGGACCGCTGCGCGAGCACTACCTCGCCGCCCACGTGCCGGGCGCCGCGTTCGTCGACGTCACCGGCGAGCTGTCCGACCCCGCCGGCCCGTACCCGTTCACGCTGCTGGCGCCCGAGGCCCTCGCGGCGTTCGGCGCGATCGGCGTCGGCGACGACACGCACGTCGTCGTCTACGACACCGTCGGTTCCGCCTGGGCGACGCGGGCCTGGCGGCTGCTGCGCCGGCTCGGCCACGACCGCGTCTCGGTGCTGGACGGCGGGCTCGCCGCGTGGCAGGCGGCCGGGTTCGGCACCGCGTCGGGCGGGTTCGACGACGACACCGCCCGGGCGACCGCCACTACCCTGACCCCGGACGTGCGCCCCGAGCTGCTGGCGACGCTGCCGCAGGTCGAGCGGATCTCCTCGGGCACGTGGGCTGACGGGGCCACCGCACCACCCCTCGGGCGACTCCCCTCTTTCGGCCGTACCGGTCGGTCCCTTCGGCCGTACTGGCCCTCCCGGCCGCGGAGACATTGTGGATGTGTTCACAAAGTCCACCGCACCCGAGGAGCCGACCGAGATGCACGTCCGCCGCACCACCACCGCCACCGTCGCCACCACGCTCGCCCTCGCTGTCACCGGGGTGTTCGCCGGGGGCGCCGCCCACGCCGCCGAGGCGCCGGACACCACCGTCACCACCCCGGCCCCCAAGGCCGAGGCCGCCGTCACCGACCCGGCGACCGGCCCGGCCGACGCGATCGTGGCCCCGCTCCCGGAGCCCGCCGCCGACGCCGCGCCGGCCGGGTCCGACGAGGCCCCCGCGCCCGAGCCCGCCACCGACGAGGCCCCCGCGCTGGTCGAGCCCGCCCCGGCCGAGCCCACCCCGGCCGAGCCCGCCCCGGTCGCCGCCGAGGCGGGCGAGGCCGACGTGGTCGACGACGCCGCGCCGGTCGCCGACGCCCCGGTCGCCCCTCTCGCCCCGGCCACCGCCCTCGCCGCCGCGCCGGCCGCCGTCACCGCTGCTGCCGCCGACCAGCTCCGCGCCGCCGACGAGACCGCCCCTGCGTTCGACCAGTTCTGGATCGACAACGGGTGCGACTACTGGTACTTCCTCGAGACGCCCGGCGCCGAGTCCGGCCGGGCCTGGGAGGGCTGGAACGGCCAGCCGCAGATCCACTTCCTGTTCCACGAGCTGCAGGACGCCGACGGGGCCACGCGGATCGTGTACGACCGCGACATCATGAACTCCTGGTACCACCCGGGGACCGACGGGCAGGTGGACGAGAACGGCAGCTGGGTCCAGCTGCCGACCGTCGGCCGGGACGTCGACGGGATGCACTGGGAGAACGGTCCCGCCCAGCAGACCGTGGTCTTCAACGGCTACAAGGGCGCCGACGACGCGCTGGCGTTCTTCCAGCGCGCCGGCGTCGAGGTCCCCGAGGTCGTCTACAGCCCCGAGCTCCGGGACGCGATCCGCTCGTGGGGCTACACCGACGCCCAGATCGACCAGATGCAGCGGGAGGACAACCAGCGGGCCGTGGGTCGCGCCGCGTACGAGGCGACGCAGTTCGCGGTCTGGTACTTCTCGACCGGTCACGACGTGATGGGCCTGTTCTTCCAGGTCGACGAGGACGGCCACGTGCAGCTGACCGACAAGGCGCTGGAGCAGTTCGCCCCGGACGCCGACGGCACCGACTGGACCCGGAACTGGGGCGACAGCGAGGACCGGATGCCGACCCTGCACGCCGCCGCGTGGCTGATCGAGAACGCGCTGAGCACCCACGTCGTCGCGCCGCAGCCGGGGTTCGTCCCGGCGGGGTACACGACCGACGCCGACGGGTCGACCCGGTACGGGTTCGCCGTGACGCTGGTCGGCGGCGCCGGCAGCGTCGACGTCGAGCTGCGGACGGCCGACGGCAGCCCGCTGCCGGCCGGTGTCACCCTCGTGGACCGCGCGGGCGCGCCGGTCACGACCGCGCGGCCCGGTGAGCTGGTCTACGTGCGGGTGCCCGCGGGCGTGGACGTCGCGTCGCTGCCTGCCTTCCAGGTCTGGGGCTCCGCGGTCGGCACCCAGCAGGGGACGCCGGACTACTTCGTCGGCCAGGACCACAACCACCACAGCGTGTGGGACGAGGAGACCCAGCAGTGGGTCGAGGGCCCCGGCTCGCTGCACCACCTGATCGGCCTCGGCTCGCTGGACCAGCCCACCGTCGGCCGCGACTGGATCGCCGTCGACCTCCGGACCCAGGAGCCCGCCGACCCGACCGACCCCACGGGCCCGACCGACCCCACGGACCCGACCGACCCCACGGACCCGGTCGGCCCGACCGACCCCGCCCAGCCCGCCCGCCCGGTCCAGCCCGCGACCGACCCGGTCGTGGCCCCCGTCTCCGCGACCGCCGCGCAGCTCCCGGCGAGCGACCCGACCGACCCCGCCGATATCGGCGCGGCCTCTCTGGCCCGGACGGGTGCCGACGCCGGCGCGCTGATCGGGGTGTCGTTCCTCCTCGTCGCCGCGGGCGCCGCCGGCCTGGTGATCCGTCGCCGGGCGACCGCCACCCGCTGACGCGCGTCCGCACCACCCGCAGGGCCGCCCGCACCCGGGCGGCCCTGCTGCGCGCCCCGGACCGGGACCGCTACCGTCGGGTGATGCGGGTGACGCGCACCGATCTGGTCGTCGCCGCGTCCTGCGCCGTCGTCGGCCTGGTCCTGGTCGGTCTCCGCGCCGGCGAGGGCCCTGGGTGGGCCCCGGCGGGCGTCGAGGCTCTCGCGCAGCTGCTGGCCGCCGGCGCCGTCCTGCTCCGGCGCCGCGCACCCGTGCTCGTCCTCGTGGTGTGCGGCGGCCTGTCGTTCGTGTCCCCGGCCATCGCGACCCTCGCCGCGGAGCACGCGCTCGGGACTGAGGACCGGTCCGCCGTCCGGGGCGCGGTGGCGACCGCCGGGGCGGCGCTCGTCGCCTACCCGGCCCTGCTCGTCAGCTCCGCTCCGCTCAGCCCGGGCGCCGTGTGGCTGGCGCTGGTGCTCGTGGTGCTGGCGTACCTGGCCGGGCGGCTGCAGCGGACCCGCGCGCAGGAGGCCGAGCAGCGCGAGCACGCCGCGATCGGGCGGGAGCGCGAGCGCCTCGGCCGCGAGCTGCACGACGTCGTGGCGCAGCGGCTCAGCTACATCGTGATCGAGGCCGGGCTGATCGGCACCACCGCCACCGACCCCGAGGTCGTCGGCCTCGCGGGACGGGTCGCCGGCACCGGCCGGTCGGCGCTCGCGGAAATGCGCGCCGTGCTCGGGGCCCTCGACGGCGGCGCAACCCCCTCCCCGCCGGCCGCCGGACCGCGCACCGACCTCGCCGTGCTGGTCGCGCAGGCGCGCGCCGTGGACCAGCCCGTCGACGTGGACGTCCCGCCCGACCTGCGCCTCGACGGCGTCGCGGGCGGCACCGCCCTGCGGGTCATCGGCGAGGCCCTGACCAACGCGGTCCGGCACGCGCCCGGCGCCCGCACCCGGGTGCACGCGGCGGACGAGCACGGGACGCTCGTGGTGCGGGTGACCAACGGCCCGGCGGCACGGCGCCCGACCGGCCTCAGCGGCGGCGGCCACGGCCTCGACGCGCTCCGGCGCCGGGTGGGGCTGCTCGGCGGCCGGCTCGAGGCCGGCCCCGACGACGGCGGCTGGGAGGTGGCGGCGTGGCTCCCGAGCCCGACGAGGTGATCGGGGTCCTGGTCGTCGACGACGAGGCCCTGCTCCGCTCCGGCATCGCGGCGCTGGTCGCCGCCGCCCCCGACCTGCGGGTCGTCGGCGAGGCGGGCGACGGGCTGGAGGCGGTCGAGCGGGCCACCGCCCTGCGGCCCGACGTCGTGCTGCTCGACATGCAGATGCCCGTGATGGACGGGCTGGACGCGCTGGACGGCATCCGCCGGGCGTCGCCCGACACCACCCTGGTCGTGCTCACGAGCTACCTGACCGACGACTACATCCTGCCCGCCCTCCGGGCCGGCGCCTCCGGCTACCTGCTCAAGGACTGCACCCCGCAGGAGCTGCACGACGGCATCCGCGCGGCCGCCGCCGGCACCGTCACCCTGTCGCCCGCCGTCAGCCGCCTCCTGCTCGCCGCCGCCGGGGGCGACGCCCGGGGTCACCGCGCCGCCGCGGTCCGCCGGCTCGCGGTGCTCACCCCGCAGGAGCGGGCCGTCGCGGCCGGGCTCGCCGGCGGCCGGTCCAACGCCCAGATCGCCACGGCCCTGTTCCTGGCACCAGCCACGGTGAAGTCCTACGTCGCGAGCGCGATGGCGAAGCTCGGTGTCGAGAACCGCACACAGGTCGCGATCCTCGCGCACGAGGCGGGGCTGCGGGCGGGCTGAGACGCACGAGAGCCCCGCCGGACACCGGCGGGGCTCTCGTCGAGCGGTAGCGGTGGGATTTGAACCCACGGTGGACTTTCACCCACACACGCTTTCGAGGCGTGCTCCTTAGGCCGCTCGGACACGCTACCTCGGGCCAGAACAGTACCGGATGCGAGGCGGAACTCCCGCATCGGGAGTCGTACCGTGGTGCACGTGACACCCCCGCGCCTGCCGATCCCCCTCCACGACGCCGTCCGGCCGAACCCGGGGACGGTCGACGACGCGGTCCGGCTGCTCCGCGGCAGCCGCCTCACGGTGCTCACCGGGGCGGGCCTGTCGACCGACTCCGGCATCCCCGACTACCGGTCGCCGGACTCGCCGCCGCGCAACCCGATGACCTACCAGCAGTTCGTCGGCGACGCGGGGTTCCGCCGGCACTACTGGGCGCGGAACCACGTCGGCTGGCGGTACGTGCACCGCACGCACCCGAACGCCGGGCACCGCGCGCTCGCGTCGATGGAGGCGCACGGCGTCGTGCTCGGGGTGATCACGCAGAACGTCGACCTGCTGCACGAGCAGGCCGGGTCGCGCCGGGTCATCGACCTGCACGGCCGGTACGACCGGGTGGTCTGCCTGCGGTGCCACCGCACGGTGACGCGCACCGAGCTGGCCGAGCGGCTGGAGGCGGCCAACCCCGGCTTCGCCGAGTCGGTCGGCGCGGTCGGCGACGTGGAGATCGCGCCCGACGCGGACGCGGTCATCGAGCAGACGTCGCACTTCCGGGTCGTCGACTGCTGGCTCCCCGACCCCGACGGCGGCGACGGGCCGTGCGGCGGGATGCTCAAGCCGGACATCGTCTACTTCGGCGAGACGGTGCCCGGACCGCGGGTCGCGGAGGCGTACGCGCTCGTCGACGAGGCGGACGCGCTGCTGGTCGCCGGGTCGTCGCTGACGGTGCAGTCGGGGCTGCGGTTCGTCCGGCACGCGGCCGAGGAGGGCAAGCCGGTCGTCATCCTCAACCGGGGGGCGACCCGCGGGGACCCGCTGGCCACGCTGACCCTGGACGCGGGGGCGTCGGAGACGCTGACGGAGCTGGCCGACCGGCTCTGACCGCCGCGGGCGGCTCCCGCCGCACGGGAGGCGGCCGACCCCGGACCGTGCCACGCTCCGGACATATCGCCCGTGCAGGACAGCCGCGGGCACCGCGGGAGCCTTGCGGCGGCCGCACCCGACACCTATAGTCGCGGCATGTGGCATCGTTGCCACATCGTCGGGCGAGGGAGCTGGGCAGGCCTCCCGCCGGCGTCCACGGTCGACTGGAGGCCTCGATGACGCAGCTGAGAGCCGACGCCGCTCCGGCCGTCGCACCCTCGTCCCGCGCCGCGCGCAAGCGCCGCACGCCCAAGGTGCCCTACAACCGGCGCGAGGCGCTGGCGGGGTACCTGTTCATCTCGCCGTGGATCGTCGGGTTCCTGGTCTTCACGGCCGGCGCGATGATCTACAGCCTGGTGATCTCGTTCAGCCACTACAACCTGGCGACGAACACGGCCCGCCCGGCGGGCCTCGACAACTACGCGCAGCTGTTCTCCGACCCGCGGGTCGCGACGTCGCTGGCGAACACGCTGTTCTACGCGGTGCTCGCCGTGCCGCTCGAGATCCTGGTCGCGCTCGCCCTCGCCTCGCTGCTCAACCAGGCGGGCCGCGGCGCCGGCTTCTTCCGGACGGTCTACTACCTGCCCAAGATGACCCCCGCGGTCGCGACGGCGGCGGTCTTCTTCCTGCTGCTCAACGGCAACACCGGCGCGATCAACCAGTTCCTGCGGATCTTCGGCATCGAGGGCCCGCAGTGGCTGGTCGACCCGGCGTGGATCAAGCCGTCGATCGTGATGATGACCCTCTGGGGCGTCTCCGGCACGATGGTGATCTTCCTCGCGGCGCTCAAGAACGTGCCGCGCGAGCTCTACGAGGTCGCCGAGCTCGACGGCGCCGGCGTGTGGCAGCGGTTCCGGAACATCACGCTGCCGATGATCTCCAGCGCGATCTTCTTCAACGTCATCGTGCTGTCGATCGCCGCGTTCCAGGTCTTCGACCAGGCGTACCTGCTGTTCTGGCGCGACCAGTCGAACGCGTCGCCCGAGGCGTCGCTGTTCTACGCGATCTACCTGTTCCAGCAGGCGTTCCGGCAGTTCAACTTCGGGTTCGCCGCCGCCATGGCCTGGCTGCTGTTCCTCATCATCATGGTGATCACGGCCATCCAGATGAAGTTCGGCAACCGGTTCGTCTACTACGAGGGGGGCAGGGACTGATGGCCAGCACCGGCACCACCAGCACGCCCGTCCGCCAGGTCCCCGGCCTGCCGGAGGACGCCGCGGGGCAGGGCGACCGCCCGATCGACCCCAACCGGCCGCCCCTCGACGAGCGCCGCCCCGGCGGGCGCACCGGCCGCCGGGTCCGGCGCGGCCTCGTCATCGCGGCGCTGGTCGCGATGTCGTTGGTGTTCCTGTACCCGTTCGCCTGGCTGCTCGCCGCGAGCCTCAAGGGCCGCGGGCAGGTGTTCGACAACTCGCTGTGGCCCAGCGAGTTCCACTGGGGCAACTACGTCCGCGTGTTCGACGAGCTGCCGCTCGGGAACTGGATGATCAACAGCGTCGGCATCGCGGTGCTGGCGGCGGTCTCCGTCGCGGTGTCGTCGTCGCTCGTCGCGTGGGGCTTCGCGCACTTCCGGTTCCCGCTGCGCGGGTTCCTGTTCGGGCTCGTGCTGGCCACGATGATGCTGCCCGGCGCGGTCACGATGATCCCGATCTACCTGATCTGGAAGGAGCTCGGGTTCCTCGGCACCTGGGTCCCGCTGTTCGGCGCGAACCTGTTCGGGTCGGCGTTCTACATCTTCCTGCAGCGGCAGTTCTACCTGGGCCTGCCGCGGGAGCTGTTCGAGGCCGCGCGCATCGACGGGGCGAACCAGTGGCGCACGTACTGGCGGATCGTGTTCCCGCTGTCGCTGCCGTCGTTCATCATCGTGCTGCTGTTCGAGTTCCAGGCGTCCTGGAACAACCTGCAGGCCGCGCTGATCTACCTGAACGCGGGCAGCCCGGAGGACTTCACGGCGCCGCTCGGCATCGCGTACGCGATGACCCGGTACTCGCCGACGGCCGGCGGGCAGGGCGACTACCAGTACGTGATGGTCGCGGCGCTGCTCGTGACGCTGCCGATGCTCGCGCTGTTCGCGTTCGGGCAGCGGTACTTCATCGAGGGCGTGGCGACCCAGGGCCGCAAGGGCTGACGCCCGCGCGAGAGGGGCCGGACCGACGCGGTCCGGCCCCTCTCGTGTGCGCGGCGGGCGGCGGGGCGCGGCGCGGTCAGGCCGGGTCGGGCAGCAGCGCCGGGTCGGCCAGCGCCTGCTCGCAGGCCAGGAGCAGCGCTCCCCCGGTCCAGGCGTGGCTCAGCGTGAGCAGCATGCCCTTCGGCTGGAAGCACGCGGTCTGGTAGTACCGCTCCGAGGTCATGCCCCGGTACGCGTTGAAGTCGCCGTCGAACCGGGCGACCAGCTGCCGGAAGCAGGAGAGCGTCTCCGCGGCGCGGTCGGCGTAGTGCGGGTCGCCGGTCGCCGCGGACAGCTCCGCCAGCTCCTGCGTGCAGACCAGGCCGTAGGCGTGCAGGTGCTGGTTCGACGGCGAGGCGTTGTCGGCGCCCCGGGTCGCGAACCGGTACACGTCCAGCGGCGTCCCCTCGGGGAACCGGGTGTTGTACGCGTACCGGAACGTCAGCATCCAGTCCGCGGCCCGGCGGGCGAGGTCGAGCCACCGCGGGTCGCCCGTGCGCCGGTGCAGCGCGACGTAGGACATCACCGCGACGTACCCGTCCTCGGAGGTCGGGGCGAGGTCGACGTCCTCGGGCGCCCCGTGGATGAACTCGCGGTCCACGAAGCCGGCGTAGTGCTCCCCGGCCCGCACCGCGGCCGCGAGGTAGGCGCCGTCCGCGCCGTCGGGCCCGTCCCAGCGCTCGGCCTCGGCGAGCGCGGCCACCCAGGTCAGCCCGGCGGCGCCGTGCCAGGACAGCACCTCGCCCGTCTCGGCGTGGTGGGCGGAGCCGAGGTTGCCGTCCGGGCGCTGCCGGCGGACGACGACGTCGAGGTTCGACCGCAGGGCGGCGACCCAGCCGGGGTGCGCCGCGCGCACGTCCTCGCCCAGCTCGAGCGCCCGCGCCAGGAACAGCGACGCCTCCGCGAGCGTGCGGGAGTGCAGCGCGCCGCGGGTGCCCGACCAGCTCTGCGACCAGCCGTGCTCGGCGTACCAGACGCCCCAGAACGTGCCCGAGGGCGACAGGTGGTCGCAGATGAAGTCGACGACCCGGGCGGCGTCCGCGGCGACCGCGGCGGTGCCCCGGCGGCGCGCGTGCGCGAGCAGGGCGTAGGCCCACGGGATGCCGCTGACCCAGCCGACGTGCATCGCCTGCCGGTCGACGGACAGCCCGTCCCGGCCGGAGACCTCGCGGTCGAACCCGACGGTCTCCAGCAGGACGCCCGGCTCGGCGTAGTGCCAGCGGTGCAGCCCCTCGGCGGCCAGGTCGGCCGCCTCGGCGACCCCCACCCACGGCCGCAGCGGCGACCCCGCGCGGAGCCGCTCGTGCTCCTCGCGCAGGACGGGGGCGTAGGCGTGCCGGTCGGGGCCGGTCGCGTACACGGCGAACCGCAGCGTGACCCGCTCGCCCGCCGCCCAGCGGTAGGTCGTCGTCTCGGCGGGCCGCGGCGTCGCCGACCCGTCGTACGACACCGGCCCCTCCCGGAACGGGAAGGTCAGGTGCACGCTGCCGGCGCCGGTGGCGGCGTCGTGCGCGAGCCCGAGGCCGGTCATGCCCAGCGCGGTCGTCTCCGGGGCGACCAGCGCGACGCCGCCCGGGCCGGCCCAGGCGAGCACCGCCGGGGTGGCGGCGCGGTCCGCGCGGAGCTCCCAGCGGTCGCTGACCAGGCCGGCGGGGTCGTCGGCGCCCACCTCGAACCGCGGAAAGCGGCGGTCGCAGCCGACCGGCCGGTTCTCGCCGTAGAACGCGCCGGGCACCAGCCACCAGGGCGCCTCCGGCGCGGGCGGCAGGTGCACCCGGAACCGGATGCCGGCCTCGGTCGGCGCGTCGCCGCGGTGCTCGACGTCGAGCCGCACGTCGACGCGACCCGAGGGGGCCGGGGCCGCCCAGGTGGCGACGGCGCGGAACGGGCCGGCCTCCCCCGCGAGCGCACCGGGCCCGGCGGGGGTCGGCGGCGCCGGCAGCACGGTGCCGTCGGGGAGCACGACCTCGACGACGTGCGGCACGGTTGCCACCACGGGGCCGTCGTCGCCGGACCACGCCGGCCCCGCCGGCCGGAGCGACCCCGTCGGTCGCAGCAGGACGCCCTCGTCCACTCGGGTCCACCCTCCGCCGCGGTGCGGCCGTCGATCGGTTCGGCCGGGTCCGCCGGGTCGGCGGCCGGTCAGGCCGCGGGCGGCTCGCCGGCCGCCCAGGCGTCCACCATCTCGCTGATCACGTGGAGCACCAAGGTGTGCATCTCCTGGATCCGCGGCGTCGCCGCCGACGGCACCAGCAGCAGGTGGTCGGCGTGCTCGCGCGCGGGCCCGCCGTCGCCGCCGGCGAGCAGGAGGGTGGTCGCGCCGTTCGCGCGCGCGGCCGCCAGCGCGCGCACCACGTTCGGCGACCGGCCGCTGGTGGTGAACGCGACGACGAGGTCGCCCGGCCGGGCCAGGGCCTCGACCTGGCGGGCGAACACGTCCTCGTAGGCGTAGTCGTTCGCGATGCAGGTCATGGACGTCGGGTCGGTGCTCAGCGTGACGGCGGGCAGCGGGCGGCGGTCGCGCTTGTAGTGGCCGACGAGCTCGCCGGTCAGGTGCTGCGCGTCCGCGGCGCTGCCGCCGTTGCCGAACGTGTAGAGGGTGCCGCCGCGGGCGAACGTGTCGCGGACCAGCTCGCCGGCGGCGCGGATGCGGTCGGCGAGGCCGGTCATCGCGCCGGCGACGTCCGCGTGGGCGGCGAGGTGGGCGTGCAGCCAGTCGGCCGCGGGGGCGGGCGCGGCCGGCGCGGCAGGGGGCGCTGCCGGCGCGAGGATGGGGGCGGTGGGGTCAGACACGAGCGGCCTCCGTCGGCGCGTGGTCGTGCGGCGGGTGGGTGGGTGCGGGGGTGGTGCCCGCGGGCCCGGGAGCGGGCGGGGCGGGCGGGGCGGGCGCGGCCCCGGCGGGCAGCACGTCGAGCGCGATCGCCCCGGCCCCGACGACGCACACGACGTCCCCGAGCGCGGCGAGCCGCACGGTCGCGGCGCGCGCGGCGGGCGGCATGGCCTCCCGCGCGACGATCGCGCGCACCGGGTCGAGCAGCATCCCGCCGGAGCGGGTCACGCCCCCGCCGAGCACGACCAGCTCGGGCTCGAGGACGTTGACCAGGTCGGACACCGCGCTGCCGAGCAGGTCGACGGTCTCGGCCCAGACCCGCGCGGCCAGCGCGTCGCCCGCGGCCGCGGCGGCGCTGACGTCGGCCGCGGTCACGGCGGGCAGGCCGGCGAGCGACGAGGGCGCCTCGCCCGGGACCGGGTCCGCGAGGGCCTCGGCGGCGCGCGCCGCGATCGACGACCCGGACGCGTACGCCTCGATGCAGCCCCGCCGCCCGCACGAGCACGCCCGGCCGCCCCGGCGCACCGTGATGTGGCCGAGCTCGCCGCCGTTGCCGGCCGCCCCGCGGTGCAGCCGGCCGTCCAGGACGACGCCGCCGCCGACCCCGGTCGACACGGTCAGGTACACGAGGCTGTCGAGCCCCCGCCCGGCGCCGTAGCGGTGCTCGGCGACGGCGGCCGCGGTGGCGTCGTTCTCGAGCGCGAACGGGACGCCGAACGCGGCGGTCGCCAGCGGGCCGATCGGGATGTCGTCCCAGCCGGGCAGGTGGGGCGGCGACTGCAGCACGCCCGTGCGCGCGTCGAGCGGGCCGCCGCACGCGATGCCGACCGCGCCGACGGGCCCGAGCCCGGCCTCGGCGACCGCCTCGTGCCCCAGGGCGAACAGCCGCGCGATCACGGCGTCCGGCCCCTCCTCGCGGCGGGTCGGCCGGACACGCAGCCCGTGCACGGCCCCGTCGGGGGTGACCACGCCGACGGCGAGCTTGGTGCCGCCGATGTCGAGCGCGAGGACCGGCGTGCCGGTGGCCGTGCCGCCGCCCGCGGGCGCGGGCGAGCCGTCCGTCGTCATGCGTCCTCCAGACCCCCGGCGAGCGCGCGGCCGGGTGCGGCGGCGCGCGACGACCCCGGGTCCCCGACGGCGGCAGTGCCGGGGGATCGTCCTGGGATCGATTCCAGATCGAGCATAGGAGCGGGCGCGCAAGAGCGTCAAGCGCGGCGCGAGGAAACGATCCCTGGACGTGGGATCGAGTCCAGGTCCCGGGTCGGCTGGCCCGTGCTTGGCGGCCAGACAAGCCGTTCGCCGGCGGCCCGGCCGCCCGGTCGCCGCCGGGTCAGCCGCCCACGCCGGGCCCGTCGCGCCGAGCCGTCGGCCGGGAGTGGAGACGGGTGGAGCGTCCTGCCCGACACGCGCCGGCGTGTCGGGCAGGACGCTCCACCCGAGCGGTCGGCCGCGGTCAGGCGGCGGGCGGGGCCGCCGTCGAGCCGCGCTGCGCGATCGCCGCGGACAGCATCACGGTGCGCTTGGGCGAGTCCGGGCTCTCGATCCGCTCGAACATCTGCCCCACCGCGGCCTCGCCGAGCGCGACCGCGTCCTGCGCCACCGCCGTGACCCCGGGCGTCACCATCGTCATCCAGGGGGCGTCGTCGAACGACACCAGGCTGAGGTCGTCGGGGACCCGCAGCCCGAGCGCCTGCGCGGCGCGCCACACGCCCTCGGCGAGCACGTTGTTGGCCGCGAACACCGCCGTGGGCCGGTCGGGACCGCCGAGCAGGTCCCGCGCGACGCCGGTCGCGGCGCCGACGTCCCAGCCGCCCCGCACCACGAGGGCGTCGTCCAGCGGCAGGCCGGCGGCGAGGAACGCGGACCGGTAGCCGACCAGCCGGTCGCGCCCGGTCGTCCAGTCCATCTCGTCGATCAGCAGCGCGACCCGGCGGTGGCCCTGCTGGAGCAGGCCGGTGGTCACCCGCTCCGCGGCCGCCTTGTTGTCGACGACCACCGCGTCGCAGGCACCCTCGGCGAACTGCCGGTCGACCTCGATGACGGGGATCCGGTGCCGGCCCAGGTACTCGGTGACCTCGGCGGACAGCGGCGTGAGGATGACGCCGGCGACGCGGAGCGCGACGAAGGTCTCGGCGGCCTCGAGCTCGGCCTCGACCGACCCGGCGTCGTCGGCGAGCATCATCGCGTAGCCGCGCCGGCGGGACTGCGCGCTGACCCCGCTCGCGAGGTCGGCGTAGAACGAGTTGCGCAGGTCGGAGACGAGCACCCCGATGGACCGGCTGACCTGCTGGCGGAGGTTGCGCGCCATCGCGTCCGGCACGTAGCCGAGCGTCTGCGCGGCGCGACGCACCCGCTCGCGCACGGCCGGCGCCACGTAGCCGCGGCCGGTGAGCGCGCGCGAGGCGGTGGAGCGGGAGACGTCGGCGGCCTCGGCCACGTCCTTGATCGTGGCGCGGCGCCCTGCGGCGGTCACCGCGCCGCGCGTGCCCGGCGCGGCAGCCTCCATGCAGTGCTCCTCGTTCCCCGGGCCCGAGGGCCTCAGTCCGCCACGACGTCCACGAGCGCCTCGGCGTGCTGGCCGAGCCGCAGGTCGCCGATGCTGACGTCGACGGCCAGGCGCCGGCGGACCGCCGCGGGACCCGTGGGCACCACGTCCAGGTCGATCTCCGCGTGCCCGCCGGGCGGGAGCGCGACGACGGCCTCGTCGGGGTGCGCGCGCCAGCCTAGCGGCAGCACCGGGCGCACGGTCGCCTTCCGCTCCTCGGGCGCGGGGTTGCGCACCGTCACCGTGAACCGGGCGGGCCGGTCGGCGGGCACGGCCGACCGGTACGGGGCGATCCGCGCCATGCGGGTGTCCGAGCCGAGGTCGAGCTCGTCGAGCGGCAGCAGGTCGTGGTGGATCTGCACCAGCTCCTCGCCCTCGGCGTCGAGCATCGCGAGGTAGTCGTCGTCGACCCAACGCGGCTCCCAGTGCCCGGACACCATGACCCCCGGCGCCACCCGGCGGTAGAGCGCGGCGCTGTCCCGGTAGTCGGTGACCCGGAACAGGTTCCGGTACTGGTAGTTGAGGATCTCCCGCCGGTTGCCGGGGATGCCGAGCCCGTCCTGCTGGTCTCCGGTGACGAGCACCCGCACCCCGTCGACCTCGACCTCGAACGCCGCCGCGTACAGCGTGTGCCCGGGGAGCTCGTGCACGGTGATCTCGTACTCGTGCCACCGGACCGTCTCCCCCAGCGGCAGCACCCGGTCGACGGGGATCGGGTCGTACCACTGGCAGGGCAGGTCGTGCCGGAGCGGGTCCTCCAGGACGGGGGCGACGTTCGCCGGCGCCCACACCTCGGTGCCCTCGACCTCGCGCAGCAGGTTCATGCCCGCCACGTGGTCGTCGTGGTAGTGCGTGGGCAGCACCGCCTCGACCGTCGTGACGCCGAACTCCCGGCGCAGCGCCGGCAGCGACGCGAGCCAGGGCCGCCGGGACGCACGGTCGCCCCCGGACGCGAGCCCGGTCGTCATGTCGTAGCCGAAGTCCATCAGCATCGCGGCCCCGTCGCGGGACACCAGGACGTAGGAGCAGGCGTTGCTCGACAGGTTGAGCAGGAAGTGCTCGGTGATCCGCTGGAACGGCTCGGCCAGGCGCAGCCGCAGGTCCCACGGCTGCGGGCGCCGCGAGTCGACGTAGCCGCGCATCCGCGTCGCCAGCAGGCCGAGCGCGTGCTGCGGGTCGTCCATCGGGCACCCGTGCGAGGGCAGCAGCAGGTCCAGGCGCTCGGCCATCAGCAGGTAGCAGGACAGGACCGTCATCGCCGGCCCCTCGTTCTCGGTGTACGACCACTGGGTGGCGGCGAGCGACCACACCTTGCCGGGCGCGTAGACGAGGTCGCCGGTGAAGGCGAGCCGCCGCCCGTCGCGCTCGACGACGTAGGACACCGACCCTGTGGTGTGGCCCGGCGTCGGCACGACCTGCACCGGCACGCCGCCGTACACCCAGGTCCGGTACTCGGGCACGACGTCGGCGACCGGGACGGGGTCCAGCAGGGAGAACCGGTCCTCGCGCAGGTTGTAATCGTTGACCACCTGGCGGGTGCGCCACATCTCGTCGACCCGGTCGAAGAGGTCGCGCTCGACGGGCGGGACGTGGATCGCGATGCCCGCCGCGACGGCGCGGGGCAGGCCCTGGCCCTGGTCGCGGTGGTGGTGGGTCATCAGCACGTCGGTGATCCGGTCGACGCCCATGGCCTCGAGGTGGTCGAGCACGGCGCCGGAGCCGAAGTCGATCGCCACGGCGGTGCGGGTGCCGTCGGCGGCGGGCTCGGCGGCGCGGACGACGTAGACGTGGCAGGTGTCGGCGACGCGGAACACGCCGGGCGCGACCTCGGCGACCTCGGCGTCGGCAGTGGCGGGCATGGCTCTATGGTATCGATTCCAGATCGGGCGCCACAAGCGGTGAGACGGAAGAGAAGCGCTGCTCAGCAGCGGTTTCGGCCGCTATGCCGGGTTCGTCCCGCGCGGACGGGGTGCCGCGCGCGGCGTCACACCGCGAGGACCTGCCCCGCCGCCCGCAGGTCGTCCTGCAGCGCCGCCACGTCCACCGCCTGCACCGCCCGCCCGGACGCCGCCGCCCGCGCCGCCGCGAGCCCCGCGACGTGGCCGAGCATCTGGTACTGCGGCTCCATCCGGATCGACGAGAACGCGACGTGCGACGCGGACACGCAGACCGGCACGACCAGGTTGGTGCAGTCCGCCCACCGGGGCACCAGCGCGCGGTACGGGACCGGGTACGGCGGCACCGGCACCGAGTAGTACCCCTCGGTGACGACCATGCCGACCGGCCGCGGGTGCTCGTGCACCCAGCGCCAGGTGCGCTGCACCTCCCGCACGTCCAGGTGGTACGAGCCCATCGCCACGACGTCGTGCCACCGGGTCGGCCCCCGCAGGTCGCGCTCGGTCAGCACCACCTCGCCGACCATCCGGCGCGCCTCGCGGACGTAGAGCTGGTGCGGCAGGTGGCCGGTGTCGGCGAACTCGTCGGCGGGCAGCCCCCAGCCGGCGAGCGCCGCGCGCACCGGCGCCGGCACCTCGGGGTCGTGCGTGAGGAACCACAGCAGGTCCTGGGCGTGGTGCAGGTGGTGCCGGCGGATCTCCTCGCGCCGCTCCCGCCCCGCGGTCGGGTACTCCCACGCCGTCCCGTCGAGGACGCTCAGCGAGAACGGCCCGAGCGAGTTGCCGTCCGCCTTGCCGCCGGGCAGGTTCGGCTCGAGCCCGAGCAGCGACCCCGCCTCCGGGACGTGCCCCGCGCGGGCCCAGTACCGGAACAGCCGGCGGCCGAGCTCCCAGTGCGCGTCGTCGTAGCCCGGGCGGCGCTCGACCGGCACCCGGTCCGCCGCCGTCGTCAGGCAGAGCCGGTAGCCGTAGGACATGACGCCGCCGTCGCCCGACCCGACCGGCGCGAGGGGCACGTCGCGGACCTGCGGCAGCACGGCGCCGGCCGTCTCCCCCGACGGGTCGTCGACGAACGGCGACACCCAGCCCGGGAACGCGTGCCGGCCGGGGACGGGCTCGCGGCGGCCCGCGAAGGTCTCGCCGTGCAGCGTCCGGTCCTCGCGGCCGACGCGCCACGGCACGCCCGCGAGCGCCAGCAGGTCGCCCTCGTAGGTCGCGTCGACGAACGCGGCCCCGGCCCAGGCCCGCCCGTCCGCGGTGCGCACCGACCGGATCGCCCGGTCCGCCACGTCCGCCGACAGCACCGCCGCGCCGTGCTCCACCCGGATGCGCGGGTGGTCGAGCCAGCGCCGCAGGATCGCCTCCGCGACGTGCGGCTCGGGGCCGGCGTAGGCACCGACGGGCACGCCGTAGTGCGCCGCGACCTCCGCCCGGAACCGCGCCGCCATCCCGCCGAGCACCCGGAGGTCGCCCACGTCGGTGTACCCGAGGCCGCCGGACGTCATCCCGCCGACGTGGTCGCCGGGCTCGAGGAGCAGCACGGTGGCGCCGGCCTCCGCCGCGGCGACCGCGGCGCACACGCCGGCCGAGGTGGCGCCGACCACGACGACGTCGGCGCCGGCGGGCGGCGCGGCGGGCGCGGCGGCGGGCGGCACGGGTGCCGCGGACCCCGGGTCGGCGGTCACGCCCGCGACCCCGCGCGCAGCCCGGCCCGGTACGACGCCCACGACGCCGCCACCAGCGCCAGGTCCCCCGCGGTCAGCGGCTCGCCGGACCGGTCGACCCGCTCCGCGTAGTACAGCGCCGGCACGCCGCCCTCGGCCTGCGCCGCGACGTAGTCCCGCCACTGCGCCCGGTCGAGCATCGGCCACTGGTCGGTGTCGACGAGGTGCCCGGGCAGCGCGGCCCGCGCGATCGACCGGCGGACGCGCATCTGGTCGGCCAGCGGCACCACCGCGCCCGCCGTGTCCCGCTCCAGCACGTCGTTGAGCCGCACCATGTCGCACACGTCCGCGAACGCCGGGTGCGGGGTGTGCGTGACGACCAGCGCGTCGGGCTTGGTGGCCTTGGCGGCGCGGTACAGGTTGCCGAGCAGGGCGTGCAGCGCGGCGACGCCCCACGGCGCGTCGGCGGTCGACCCGCCGCCCGCCCCGCCCCCCGGGTGCCGGCGCACCGAGTGGCCCGCGGGCGCGCGCTGCGTGAAGTCGACCTTGAACCCGTCGGCGTCGACGCCGTCGGGCCCGAGCAGGTGCGCGACCGTGCGCCGGACCCGCTCGCGGTACGCGGGGCTCGCCGGGTCGACCGCGACGGGGCGCCCGGCGGCGTCCACCAGGCACTCCTCGGGCGGCAGCCCCTCGGGGTCCCAGGCCTTCCACCACAGCAGGACCCGCTGCCCCGCGGCGTGCCGCCCGGCCACCCAGGCGCGCAGGTCGGGCCAGCGGTCCGGGTCGACCTCGCCGGTGCCGTAGGCGCGCTGCCACTTGTCGTCGATCACGACCGTGCCGGGGACGACGTCGTGCGCGGCGAGGTGGGCCAGCAGCTCGTCGTACACGTCCTGCCGGGCGAGGTCGGGTGCGATCGGCAGCCCCGGCGGCACCACGGCCGGGCCCAGGTCCTGGAGGTGGTACGGGTGCGCGGCGGGCTCGCCCGGCAGCGGGGCGCGGGCGCACTGGGCGCCCCAGCCGCAGAACAGCGGCTCGGCCCACCAGTCCGCGGCCGGCGCGACCGGCCCCGCCGGCGCCCCGGCCGCCACCAGGTCCGCGCGGTGGTCCGCGAGCGCCGCCCACGGGTCGTCGGCCGGGCGCAGCACCAGCGCCGGGCTCCGCCAGGCGCCGTCGACCGCCGTGTGCGCGTCGTGGTCGAGCTCCAGCAGGAACCCGCCGTCGACGGGCTGGTAGCGCAGCTGGGTCAGCCGGAGGTCGGCGACGGGGGCGACCAGGCCGAGGGCCAGCCAGCCCGCCCCCGCCGGGACGTCGAGCGCCGACGCCCCGGGCTCCCGGCCCAGCACGAGGCACAGCGGCGGCGGCGAGAACACCGCGTGCAGCCGCCCCGGGGACGCGTCGCCCACCACCCCGAGGGTCGCCGCCGAGGCCGCGGGGCGGACCAGGTCGACCGGCTCCGTGGGGTTCGGCACGAACACCGACCGGTGCTCGGTCGACGACCGGAACGTCCCGCCCGCGCCGTTGCGCAGCACCGCCCGCCCGCCGAGCAGCCGGACGTCGGTGAGCACGCCCGCGCCCTCGACCTGGACGGTGAGCTCCAGCCGGTCGGGCAGGCAGCGCAGCGTGGTCCGCCGCCGGCCCCAGGCGGTGCTGCCGCAGTCGAGCCGGACCTCGGCGACCCGGGTGTCGAGGGGGTCCGCGCCGACCGGGGCGCCGGCCGCGTCGTGCACGGTCGGGGCCCCGACGTCGTACGACTCGTCCGCAGTGCCGACCACGTCCACCGAGGCCAGCAGGCTCAGGTGCGACCAGATGCGGCCGTCGGGGTCGGCGAGCACGGCGCGCGGCGGGTCGGCGCGGACCTCGAGCAGGTAGGCGTCGGCGTGGATCGTGCGGGTGCCGGGGGCGGCGGTGATGCGCATGGGTCCTCGGGGGTGGCGTCGGCGGCGCAGGGGCTGTGCGGGGGCTGTGCGGGGGTTGTGCGGGGAGCCGAGCGGGCGGCGGGTCGTCAGCCGAACGGGGCGATCGCGGGCAGGGCGTCGGGCAGCGTCCCGGTGCGGGCGATCTCCGCGTACACCCGTCCCGAGTCCTTCACCGTGCGCCGGCCGGTCGCGTAGTCGACGTGCACCAGCCCGAACCGCGGCCGGTAGCCGAGCGACCACTCGAAGTTGTCGAGCAGCGACCAGTGCAGGTAGCCGACCACCGGCGCGCCGGCCTCGATCGCCTCGTGCACCGCGCGCAGGTGGCCCAGCAGCAGGTCGGTGCGCCGGACGTCGTGCACCCGGCCGTCGTGGGTGGGCGCGTCGCCGAACACCCCGCCGTTCTCGGTGATCATCAGCGGGGTGCCCGGGTAGTCGCGGTGCAGCCGGAGCAGCAGGTCGCGCAGGGCGTCCGGCACGATCTCCCAGCCCTCGTCGGTGCGCCGCACGTCGCCCGCCGGCGGCACGACCTGCCACGGGAACGGGCGGTCCGGCCCGGCGGGAGCGGCCGCCATGACCCGGCGGGTGTAGTAGTTCACGCCGATCCAGTCCTGCCGGCCGCCGATCCGGTCCTCGTCGCCGGGCCGGATCACGTCGTCCAGCGACCGGCCGAGCGCGCGCTCGTAGTGGGCCCGCGTGTCCTCGGGGTAGCCGAGGCCGGCCAGCGGGTCGAGGTACCAGCGGTTCACGTAGCCGTCCGAGCCCCGCGCGGCCGCGGCGTCCTCGGCGGAGCCGGTCGCCGGGTCGCACGGGAACAGGCTGAGCGCGCACCCGGTGCGGGCGCCGGGCGCGTGGGCCCGGATCGCGTCCGCCGCGGCGCCGTGGCCGAGCAGCACGTGGTGCCCGGCGGCGACCGCGGCACCCAGGTCGGCGACGCCCGGCGCGTGCAGGCCGAGCTGGTAGCCGAGCAGCGCGATGATCCACGGCTCGTTCTGGGTGACCCACCACGTGACCCGGTCGCCCAGCCGCCCGGCGACCGCGTCGGCGTACTCGGCGAACGCGTCGACGGACGACCGCCCGGCCCAGCCGCCGTCCGCCATCAGCGCCTGCGGCATGTCCCAGTGGTTGAGGGTCAGCACCGGCTCGACGCCGCGGTCCAGCAGGGCGTCGATGAACCGCTCGTAGTGGTCGAGGCCGCGGGTCTCGACCCGCCCCCGGCCCTCCGGCACGACCCGGGACCACGCGACGGAGAACCGGTAGGCCCGCAGGCCGAGCCCGGTCACCAGGTCGACGTCCTCGCGCCAGCGCCGGTAGGAGTCGCAGGCGCGCGAGCCGTCGCCGCCGCCCTCGACCGCGCCGGGCCGGGCGGCGAACTCGTCCCAGACGGAGCGGCCACGGCCGTCGGCGTCGGGGCTGCCCTCGACCTGGTAGGCCGAGGTGGCGGCGCCCCAGAGGAAGCCGGGCGGGAAGGTGACGGTCACGGGCGGGCCTCCGGGGCGGTGCGGGGGGTGGGGACGGGGACGGGGGTGGGGCTCGGGCCGGGTGCGGACGCGTCGACGACCACGGCCGGGAGGTTCCAGGCCTCGAGGGCGAGCCGGCGGTCCGGGGTGGCGTCCCCGCTCGGCGGGTGCCAGCGGGCGCGGAGCGTGCGGGTGGCGCCCGGCAGCAGCGGGCGGGGGTCGCCGTCGAGCACCGCCCACCCGGGCGCGCCGGCCGGCCGCGCGTCCAGCAGCGCGAGCCCCACGACCGCCGGGCCGCCGCCGTGCGCGACCTCGACCACCACCGCGTCGGGCCCGTCGGGCCGCACGGCGACGGCGACCGCCGCGGGCGGGAGGTCGAGCAGCGGCGCGAGGTCGGCGGACGACGTCGCGACGACGACCTCGTGGTCGAGCTCCGCCCCGTCGGCCGCGGTCCACCGGACCTCCCACAGCAGCACGGCGGCCCGGGGCAGCGCCGGTACCGGGTGCCGGAGGTCGCCGACGGGGCGCGGCTCGCGCACGGGGTCGGGGACGACCCACCGGCGCTCGGCCAGCACCTCGCCGTCGGCGGTCCGCAGCCGCGCGACCACGGCCGACCCGGCCGCCGCTCCCCCGTCGGACCACAGCCAGACCTCCGCGGCGGCCTGCACCCGGCCGCCCCACGCCGTCGTCGCGGTGCGCAGGGTCGCGCGGTCGCGGGCGAAGGCGCGGGCGACCGCGTGGAACGCCGGCTTCGGGTCGCCGAGGTGGTCGACGACGGCCGTGCACCAGGTGTTCGGGTACGACTCGGCGAGCTGCCAGGGCAGCACCAGCGAGCAGCGCGGCCAGCGCCGCCGGTCCGCCTCGACCGCGTACGCCAGCCCGGTCGCCTGCAGGTGCTGGCTCGCGCGCCGGTAGCCGTCGACGTCCGCGAGCCGGCCGCCGAGGCACCGCTGCACCAGCGGCGCGTTGTCCCACCACTCGCCGAGGTGCCGGTGCACGGGGTTCGACCGGTCGAGCGGCCACACCCGGTCGGCGGGGACCAGGTGGTCGAGCAGCCGGCGGTTCGCCATCCCCTCGACGCCGAACTCGCTGTGCGCCAGGCAGGTCCCCGCGTCGGCGAGCGCGTGCTGCCCGGTCAGCCCCTGGTGCTCCCACGGGCCGTGCACGTCGTGCTGGTCGTCGGGGGCGGCGGCGATGACGTCGGCCCGGTGGTGGAACGCCGGACCGGTCGGGGACGTCGGCAGCCAGGCGCGGCCGGGGTCCAGCCGGGCGACCTCGTCGCGCAGCGCGGCCAGCACCGGCGACCGGTCCTCGTCCAGCGGGACCCCGTCGAGGTCGAGCTCGTTGCCGCCGCCCCACAGCAGCAGGCTCGGGTGGTGGGTGCGCGGCGGGACCACGACCGCGGCCTCCCGGCGCATCAGGTCGACGAACTCCCGGTCCGCCGCCGGCGCGCTCTGCATCCCCGACGACGACTGGGACAGCTCCTGCCACACCAGCAGCCCGGCGCGGTCGCAGGCGTCGAAGAACTCCTCCGTCTCGACCAGGCCGCCGCCCCACACCCGCAGCAGCGCGGCCCCGGACGCGGCGGCGAGCCCGACCAGGTGCTCGACGCGCTCGCGGGTGACCGTGCCGTGCTGCGCGTCGGCGGGCGCCCAGTTCCAGCCGACGAGCGGGAGGCGGACGCCGTTGACCTCCGCGGTGTAGCCGCGGGCGTCGCCGGGCGCGCCGGCGTTCGGCACCAGGCGCGCGGCGCGGAACCCGACGGTGCCGCGCCAGAGCTCGCGCCCGCCGGGGGCGGCGGCCACGCGGACGGTGTACGTCGTAGGGCTGCCGAGGCGGCGGGGCCACCAGAGGTCGGGGGCGGGGACCCGGAGGGCGACGTCCAGCGGCCGGGCCGCGGGCGCGCCGGGGGCGGCCGGGCCGGGGGCGCTGGCGAGGTCGACCCGCCGGGCGGCCACGACGGCGCCCGCGGCGTCGAGCACCTGGACCTCGACCGCGGCGTCCCCGCCGTCCCCCACCTCGACGGCCGCGCGCACCCGCACGACCCCGTCGGCCGCGGCGCCGAGATCGGTGCTCCCGGCCGAGATCGGTGCGTCTGACCACCGATCTCGAGCCGAACCACCGATCTCGCCGACCCCCGCGGCGCCCACGAGGTCCGCGCGCACCGTCACGTCCGCCAGGTGCACCCGGTCGACCACCACCCGCGCCGGGCGCCACAGCCCCTGGTGCGGCAGCCGCGGGCAGAAGTCCCAGCCCTCGGTCATCCGCGGCCGGTGCACGCGGACGCGCTCCGTCCGCCCGACCTGCGGCTCGTTCGCCGGCACCGGGTCGACGACGACGGCCAGCCGGTGCTCGCCCGGCGCCGCCGCGGCCGCCGGGACCTCCGCGCGCAGCCGGTGGTACAGCCCCTCGACCCGGCCGACCGGCTCCCCGTCCCAGAGCACCGTGCCCGACGGGTCGACGCCGTCGAGCTCGAGCACGGCCCGCTCGCCGGGCCCCAGCCGGGGGAGGTCGACGGTGCGGCGGTAGACCCAGTGCCGCGCGCCGGTCCACTCGGCCGCGCGGCTGTTCCGGTCGCGGTACGGGTCGGGCAGCTCGCCGGCGCGCGCCAGGTCGGCGACCACCGAGCCGGGGACGGCGGCGGGCCACCAGCCGGGGGTCGCGGCGGCGGCGCGGGCGGCGTCCGCGGCGTTGTTCCGGGCCGTGACCGGCGCGTCGACGTACCACCGCCAGGTGTCCCCGAGCGCCTCGCGGACCAGCCAGCCGGGGCCGGTGAGGTCGAGCACGCGCCCGCCCAACCCGCGTGCGGGGGCCGGGGCGTCGTCGCAGGTCGGCGGATGTGGCATCGATGCCATACGACTACGTAACCACACCCCGGCGCGGCGGGGCAACGCGCGGGCAGCCGGATCGCGTCGCCGGAACGCCCGCGCGCGCGGCCGGCGCGCTGCCACACTCGGCAGCACGACCGACGAGGGGGCGCGATGGCGGACGCACGGCTGGACGACGACCAGGGCGCCGCGCCCCCGGCGCCCGCGCCCGACGACCCCGGGGCCCGCGCCGCGCGCGACCGGCGCCGCTCCGACCGCGCCCGCGTCGTCGAGGTCGTCGCCCTGCTCGGCGGCGCGGCGCTCGTCCCGGTGCTGTTCTGGCAGTACCTCGACGTGTACCTGGCGTTCTTCGGCGAGCAGGCCGTCGCGAGCGCGGAGGACGGCACGCGGTACGTCGTCACCGCGACCGCGTGCGTGGTGCTGCTGCTGGTCGGCACGGGCGCGGCGATCGTCGGCGAGCACACCGGGGCCGTCGTGGCGGGCACGGTGCTGCTGGTCGTCGGGCTGGTCGCCGCGGTGCTGTTCGCCGTGCCCTCGGACCGGTTCGCCGTCGACCCGCCCGACAACCGGCCCGGGCCCGACTACGTCCCCTGCTACAGCGGCAGCGGGGACTGCCTGGGCGGCTAGCCCTCCGCGGGCGCGCCCAGCTGCTGCCGTCCCACGACCGCGAGCAGCCGCAGCTTCTCCGCGCTCTCGCTCCCCGGCACGGCGGTGTACACGAGCAGCAGGTGCGACTGGTCCGGATCCACCAGCGTCTGGCAGGCGACCTCCAGCGCGCCGACCTCGGGGTGCACGAACCGCTTGGTCGCCCGCGGCCGGAGGCCGACCTCGTGCCGCTCCCACAGCTCCCGGAACTCGGCGCTGCGGTCCAGCAGCAGCTCGGCGTACCGCGCCGCGCGCGAGCCGGGGCCGCGCCGGGTCAGGACCTCGCGCAGCCCGGAGGCGTACAGCCGGGACAGGAACGCGTGGTCCTCCGGCTCGTACCGCGCGCGGGCGCCCGGGTCGGCGAACCACCGGTAGCCGAGGCTGCGCGACGGCCCGGTGAACCGGGTGGTGTCGCCGGTCAGCGCGACGCCGGCCGGGGTCTGGCGCAGGGTCTCGCCCGTCTCGGTCACGACCTCGGCCGGGGTGTCCTGCAGCCGGTCCAGGATCCGCAGCAGCGCCGGGCCGACGTGCTCGCCGCTGGCGCCGCGGGCCGGCGGGTGGTGACCGGCCAGCCGGAACAGGTGGTCCCGCTCGCCGAGCGACAGGTGCAGGCCCTGCGCGATCGAGGCGATCATCTGCTCGGACGGCTGCGGGCCGCGCTCGCGCTCGAGGCGGGCGTAGTAGTCGGTCGACATGTGGCAGAGCACCGCGACCTCCTCGCGGCGCAGCCCGTCCGTGCGGCGGCGCGGACCCCGCGGCAGGCCGACGTCCTCCGGCTGCAGCGACTCCCGCCGCCGGCGGAGGAACTCCGCCAGCCCCGCCCGGTCGATCTCCATGCGCCGCCCTCCCGCGGTCCGGGACGGCGCGTGCGCGCGGCCCCGCCGTCGTTCCTACCGTGCCCGGCGCCCCGGAGCCACGGCCCGGCGATCCGTGGATCGGCGCGCCCTGGACCGGCCCGGCGGACCCGGCGACGGTGGGCGCACCACCACCCGCCGCACCCCGAGGAGCCACCGTGTCCCGAGACGTCGACATCACCGTCCCCGACCAGTCCGGCCGCCGCGCCGTCGTGACCGGCGGGAGCGACGGCATCGGGCTCGGCATCGCGACCCGGCTGGCCGCGGCCGGCGCCGAGGTCGTGCTGCCGGTCCGCAACCCCCGCAAGGGCGAGGCCGCCCTCGCGGCGATCCGCGCATCGGCCCCGGGCGCCGACGTGTCCCTGCGCCCGCTCGACCTGTCGTCGCTCGACTCGGTCGCGGCGCTCGGCCGCACGCTGCTCGACGAGGACCGCCCCGTGCACCTGCTGATCGGCAACGCGGGCGTGATGACGCCGCCGGACCGGCGCACCACCGCCGACGGCTTCGAGCTCCAGCTCGGCACCAACCACCTCGGCCACGCCGCGCTGGTGCTGCACCTGCTGCCGCTGCTCCGCGCCGGGCGGGCGCGCGTGGTGTCGCAGATCAGCATCGCCGCCGCGCGCGGCACCGTGCACTGGGCGGACCTGAGCTGGGAGCGGTCGTACGACGGGATGGCGGCGTACCGGTCGTCCAAGATCGCGTACGGCCTGTTCGGGCTGGAGCTGGCCCGGCGGAGCGAGGCGGCCGGCTGGGGCGTGACCAGCGTCCTGTCCCACCCCGGCGTCGCCCCGACCAGCCTGCTCGCGGCGCGGCCCGAGGTCGGCCGGGCGGCGGACACCCGCGAGGTCCGGCTCATCCGCCGGCTGTCGGCGTGGGGCGTCGCCGGGACGCCCCGGACCGCCGGCCTGCCGGCGCTGCACGCCGCCACGTCGCCCGACGTCGCGAGCGGGCGGCTGTACGGGCCGGGCGGGCTCGGGCACCTCGCGGGCGCCCCGGCCGAGCAGCGGCTGTACCGGTCGCTGCGCAGCGCCGACGAGGCCCGCCGGGTGTGGGCGGAGACGGAGCGGCTGGTCGGGGTGCGCGCGGCCTGACGGCGCGGCGGCCGGGCCGCGCGGCCCCCGGCTCAGCCGCGCGCCGCCCCGCCGGCCGCCCGGTCCGCGAGCGCCGCCAGGTCGGCCACCGACGCGTACCGCGCGGTCCCCTCCGGCCCGCCGGCGACCTCGACCGCGAACGCCGGCGCCCCGGGCGCCAGGTCCACGGTCAGCACCGCGGTCGCCCCCGCGCCGTCGTCCCAGCCGAGCACCAGCCGCCCCGGCCCGTCCTCCCGCGCGGCGAAGGTCCCGCCGAACGCCGGGTGGTGCGTGCGGAGCGCGACCAGACCGAGCTGCGCCCGGGTCACCTCGCCCGCGAGCGCGGCGGCGAGCTCGGCCGCGTCGTAGGCGTGCCGGTTCACCTCGCGCCCCTGGCCCGTGCGGGCGAACCGGTCCATGTCGTCGGTCCCCGCGAGCAGGCCGACGTAGTAGATCTGGGGCCGGCCCGGCACGAACAGCTGGACCGCCCGGGCGAGCAGGTACGCGGCCGGGTCCTCGCCCAGCACCGAGTAGAACGTCGCGTTGACCTGGTGCGGCATGGCGGCCCAGGCCGGCGTGGTCGACGCGAGCGCCGAGCGGCCCGCGGTCCGGCGCGCGGCCTCGGCGAACACCGCCGCCATCTCCTCGGTCGACAGCAGGCCGGGGCGGTCGCCGGACGGGCCCGCGTCGATCACGCCGATGCCGTCGTGCGTGTCGAGGACGGTGATCGCGTTCCGCGGCCGGATCGCCAGCCAGTGCGCGAGCCGCGCGGTCTCCCCCGTCGCCAGACCGTGCAGCAGCAGCGGCGGCAGCGCGAAGTCGTAGACCAGGTCCACCAGCGGGGCGATCGCCGCCTGCTGGCTGTGGTGCGCGTGCACCTCGACCAGGACCTGGAGCCCCTCGGCGTGCGCGAGCGCGGTGATGTCCTCGACGAACGCCAGCGTCTGCTCCGTCATGAACGAGTCGGTGCCCGGCGTCTTCACCGCGTAGCCGACCGCGTCGAGCCGCACCGTCCGCACCCCGCCGTCGGCGAGCGTCCGCAGGGTCCGGCGCAGGTAGTCGCGCGCCGCCGGGTGGTGCACGTCCAGGTCGACCTGCGTCGGCATGAACGTCGTCCACACCAGGCGGCGGGTGCCGTCGGCCCGCTGGTACGGCGTGAACGGCAGGCCGAGCCGGGGGCGGTAGAACGCGGTGATCTCCCGCTCTCCGGCGCCGTCGGGGAACACCGCGTCGTAGGTGAGGAACATCCCGTCGGCCGGCGACCCGGCGCCGCGCGCCAGCCAGTCGCGGAACTCGGCCGAGTCCGCCGACACGTGGTTGACGATCAGGTCCGCGGTCACGTGCACGCCGTCGGCCGCGAGCGCCCGCACGTCGTCCCAGGTGCCGAGGCGCGGGTCGACGGCGTTGTGGTCGACCGGGTCGAAGCCGGCGTCGTCGCCGTCGAACGGCACGAAGAACGGCAGCAGGTGCACCCCGCGGAACGCGGCCAGCGGCCCGTCGCGGAGCAGCGCGCGGACGCCCGCGAGGTCGCGGCCGAGCCGCTCGGTGTACGCGAGCAGGTGCACGCCGTGGTCGTCGTCGCCGGTCACCGCGCGCCTCCCGCCAGCGCGCCGACGAGCGCCGCGAGCCCGCCCGCCGGCGAGGTCAGCACCGGCACGGCGGCGTCGGCCCGGGCCGCGGCGCCGGCCATCGACGCCTGCGCCAGGACCACCGCGTCGGCCCCGGCCGCGGCCTCCGCGACCGCCCGGGCCACGAGGTCGTCGGCCCGGTCGCCGTCGCCGGACTCGCGCGCGGCGGCGGCCCCGTCGACCACCCGGGCCTCGACCCGGACCGCCGCGCCCGCCTCCGCCGCGGCGCGCTCCACCAGCCGCCCGGTCGGGCCCAGCGTCGAGGCGAGCGTGGCCAGCACCGCGACCCGGCCCCGGGCGCCCGGCGCCGCCGCGCGGGCCGCGGCCTCCCGCGCCATCGGGGCGTCGACCCGGAGCACCGGGACGTCGACGCGCTCCGCCGCGGCCTCGGCCGCCTCCCCGACGGAGGAGCAGGTCACGAGGACGGCCGACGCCCCCGCGGCGGCGAGGTGCCGCACGTGGGCGAGCACCGCCGCCTCGACCTCGGGGGTCACGCCGGACGCGACCGCGGTGGCGAGCAGCCAGCCGTCGACCACGTGCAACCGGCGCAGCCCCGGCGCCGCGGCGTCGAGGTCCGCGTCGAACCGGGCGGCGAGCGCCGGGACGGTGTGCAGCAGCCCGGCGGTGCCGGCCGCGCCGGGAGCCCCGCCCGGCGCCGCGCCGGTCACGCCGCGGTCCACGGCCGGGCCTCCGCGTCGACGATCTCGACCAGCCGCTCCAGCCGCGGCACCGACACCTCGGCCAGCGCGGCCGGGACGTCCGGGCGGCCGACGACGTCGCTCCACAGCGCCCGCCCAGCCAGGAACCCGCTCGCCCCGCCCCGGCACGCCGCGCGCACGGCCCCGGCGAAGTCGTCCCGGTGCACGCCCTGCGAGAGCACGACCCACGGGCCGGTGATCGCCTCACCGAGCGTCGCGCACGCCCGCTCGAGGTCCGCGGGCGCCGCGCGGCCGCCCAGCGGGACCTGCACCTTGTAGAGGCTCGGGCCGAGCGCGGACAGCTCGCGGGCGGCCTCGGCGATCGCGGCCTCCGTGTCCCAGGTCCCCGCCGCGGTCTCGTCGGGCGTGGCCCGGACCACCGGCTCCAGGACCGACAGCACCCCGCGGGCGGCGGCGACCTCGACGAACCGGCGCGCGAGCTCGACCCGCTGCTCCCGGCGCGCGTCCCGGCGCCAGATGACCAGCAGCTTGATCGCGACCGCGCCGTGCAGGTCGGACCCGGGGGCGACGACCACCTCGTCCAGCCCCGTCTCCTCGACGGGCCCGCCCGGCTCCTGCTCCAGCGCGTCGGCGGCGAGGATCAGCCCGCACGACGGCGGCAGCAGCGGGGCCGCGCGCTCGACGCCGTACTCGCGGTCGATCAGGAACCCGGAGGCCAGCGGGCCGAGCGCGCGGGCGACGTCGAGCTTGAACGCCACCATGCGCTCGTCGTCGACGCGGCCCGCGCCGGCCTGGTCGAACATGTGGCGCAGGCTCTCGCGCTGGTCCATCGCGACCATCGCGAGCCCGCCGGACGGGCGGGCGATGGCGTCGAGCGTCGGTGCGGTCACGGGTGGCCTCCAGAGGTCGGTGCGAGGGAGTCGGGGTCGCGGGCGGCGCGGACGAACCGGGCCAGCGCCGCGTCGGCGCCGGGGCGCGGGGCCGGCAGCGGCTCCCCGCCCGGCAGCCCGGGCAGGGCCGGCAGCACCGGCGGGTCGTCGGGGTCGAGCAGGCCGGCGCGGTGCAGGGCGAGCAGCGCGGCGCCGGCCGCGACCGGCTCGGCGCAGTCGACCAGCCGCACCGGCACCGGGCTCAGCTCGGCCTTGGCGCGCATCCACCCGGCGTTCCGGGTCGCCGGGCCGCCGAGCACGACGAGCCGGTCCGGGCGGAGCGCGGGGTCGGCCGCGCGGCCCAGGGCGAGCTGCGCGTCGAGCATCCACCGCGCCTGGAGCGCCAGGCCGTCGACCATCGCGGCGGCGAGCGCCACCGGGTCGTGCGCGGCGCGGTCGCCGAGGACGCGGACCCGGGCGGCCGGGTCGGGGTCGGGGGTCTGCCGGCCGGCGACGTACGGCAGCACGACGGGCCCGGCGGCGCGGTCGGGGCGGGCCGCGTCGGGCAGCGCGGCGACGGCGGCGAACAGGTCCTCCGCGGTGCGGCCGGCCGCCTCGTGCTCCAGCCACCAGCGCACCATCGCCCCGGCGCTGGAGGACCCGGCGAGCAGGGCGGGCCGGCCGGCGACGGTGCGGACCAGGCTCATCCCGGCGCGGGCGACGTCGGCGCGCACCGGGTCCGCGGGCAGCACGGTGCACAGCGCCTCGGCGGTGCCGATCGAGTCGGCGGTGCTCCCGGGGTCGCGGACGCCCGCGGCCCAGGCGCCGACCGCGTGGTCGTGGCCGGCGACGGAGACCGGGGTGCCCGCCCGCAGCCCGGCGGCGACCCACGGCTCGGGCCGCACGGTCCCCGCGACGGCGCCGGGCGCGGCGACCCGGGGCAGGTGCTCCGGCCGCAGGCCGACCTCGGCGAGGAGGTCGGCGTCGAACGCGGCCGGCAGCGCGTCGCCGGCCGGCGGCAGGCGGTAGGCCATCGAGCGGCCGGCGAGCGTGTGGTCGGTGACGAGGTCGCCGGTCAGGCGCAGCGCCGCGAGGTCGGCGACCCCGGACCAGCGGGCGAGCACCGCGCGCCGGCCGGGGTCGTGCGCGGCGAGCCAGGCCAGCGTCGCGAGCGGCACCTTCGCGCTGGGGCGGACCCCGGTCGCCTCGAACAGCGCCGTGGCGCCGAGCCGGTCGGCGAGCGCGGCCGCCTCCGCCGCGGCGCGCCGGCCGTCCCAGCGCAGCCAGGGTCCGACGGGGCGGCCGTCGGCGTCGAGCGGGACCCCGGTCTCGGCCATCGAGGCGACGCCGACGGCGAGGGGCGCGCCGACGCGGGCGCGGGCGCCGGCCGCGGCGCCGGCGGCCGGGGCCTCGGACCGGGCGGCCGCCGCCAGCGCGCGCGTCGTCAGCTCCCGCAGCACCCGGTCGAGCGCGGCGGGTCCCGGGGTCGGCGCGGACGCCACCGCGAGCAGCGCGACGGTCCCGTCGGCGGCCGACCTCGGCGCGGCGACGAGCGCGACCTTCGTGTTCGTGGTCCCGACGTCGATGCCGAGGCCGAGGAGGCGGCTCACGGGAGCAGTCTTTTCGGCGTCGAACACTTTGGTCAACCGTGTGCGCTCGTTGACATCTGCGGCGGACGACCGTTGGATGGCGACCGTGCGCTACTCCGCCGCCCCCCGCCGCCGGGACGAGCTGCTGCGCCGGCTCGAGGAGTCCGGCTACGTCTCGTCCAGCACCGCCGCGGCCGAGCTCGGCGTCTCGGAGATGACCATCCGCCGCGACCTCGGGCAGCTCGCCGCCGAGGGCCGGGTGCGCCGCGTCGTCGGCGGGGCCTCCCTGGTCGACGGCAGCACCGCCCCGCCGTTCGAGCTCCGGCGCGCCGAGGCCGCCCGGGAGAAGGACGCCGTCGCCCGCGCCGCCCTGCCGCTGCTCGCCGACGCCGGGGTGGTGGCGCTCGACGCCGGGACCACCGTGGCGACCCTCGCGCGCCGGCTGCCGCAGGGGCTGACGGTCGTGACGCACTCGGTCCCCGTCATCACCGCCTGCACCGGCCGGGACGACCTGGAGGTGGTGGCGCTCGGCGGGACGTTCCACCGCGCCACGCGGTCGTTCGCCGGGCCGGCGACGCGCGCCGGGCTCGCCGACCTCGCCGTCGACGTCGCGGTGCTGTCCGCGACCGCCGCCGGCCCGGGCGGCGTCTACTCCGCGGACCCGTGGGACGCCGACACCAAGCGGGCGATGGCCGCGATCGCCGACCGCGTCGTGCTGCTGCTCGACCACCGCAAGCTCGCGGCCCGCGCCCCGATGCGCGTCCTCGGGCTCGAGGAGGCGCACGCCGTGGTGGTCGACGACGAGGCCACGCCCGCCCAGCTCGCCATGCTCCGCGAGCGGTGCGAGCGGGTCGTCGTCGCGGACACCGGGTCGGCGGCGTGACCGGGCCGCGGCTCGGGGTCGTCGCCGACGACGTCACCGGTGCGTGCGACCTCGCCGACGCCGTCCGGGACGCGGGCGGGTCGGCCGTCGTGGTGCTCGGCGCCCCGGGCCCCGGTGTCGACCTGCCGCCGTGCGACGCCGCCGTCGTCGCGCTGCGCACCCGCGCGGCGCCCGTCGCGCGGGCGGTCGCCGCGTCGGTGGCGGCCGCGTCCTGGCTCCTCGACCGCGGGGCGGCGGCGGTCTACCAGAAGTACTGCTCGACGTTCGACTCCACCGACGAGGGGACGATCGGGCCGGTCGCGGACGCGCTGCTCGACCTGCTCGGGCCGGGCGCCGTCGCGGTCGGGACCCCCGCGACGCCGCGGGCGGGGCGGACGCAGTACCGGGGGCACCTGTTCGTCGGCGACCGCCTGCTCTCGGAGTCACCGCTGCGCCACCACCCGCTGACGCCGATGACGGATCCGGACCTGGTCCGGGTGCTCGGGCGGCAGACCGCGCGGGCCGTGGCGCTGCTGCCGTGGGAGGCGCTGCGCGGGGCGGACCCGGCCGGGGCGCTGGACCGCGTCGTCGGCAACGGCGCGACGCACGTGCTCGCGGACGCGCTGGCCGACGAGGACCTGGACGCGCTGGCGCGGGCCGTCGGGGCCGGCGGGGCCGGGGGCGCCTCCCCGGGGGCCGGCGGGCCGCGGGTCGCCGGGCGGCCGGCGCTGCTCGGCGGGGCCGCGGGGTTCGCCGCGGCGCTCGCCCGGGCCTGGCCGCGGGGCGCGGCGGGGCCGGGGCCGCGGCCGGAGGACGCCGTCCCGCGGGGCGGCGGCGGCCGGGCGCTGGTCGTGTCCGGCTCGTGCTCGGCCCGGACGCGCGAGCAGGTCGACCGGTTCCCCGGGCCCCGCGTGGCGCTGGACGCCGACGCCCTCGCGGCCGACCCGGGCGGGGCGCTCGACGCCGTGCTCGCCGCACTGGCCGCCGCCTACGCCGACGGGCCCGGCCCGGTGCTCGTGTCCTCCTCGGCCGACCCCGACGCGGTGCGCGCGACGCAGCAGCGGCTCGGCGTCCGGCGGGCCGCGGAGGTGCTGGAGCGTGCCGCCGGCGAGGTCGCCGCGCGCGCCGTCCGGGACCTCGGCGTCGGGCGGCTGCTGGTCGCGGGCGGCGAGACGTCCGGGGCGGTCGCGGCGGCGCTCGGGCTCGGCGTGCTGCGGGTCGGGCCGGCCGCGGCGCCGGGCGTGCCGTGGATGACGCCCGTCGACGGGCCCGCCGTGGCCGTGCTGCTGAAGTCGGGCAACTTCGGGGGCCCGGACCTGTTCACGACGGCGTGGGAGACGTGCCCGTGACCGCGGGGCCCGGCGCGGGCGCGTGGGACCCGTGGGCCGTGGCGCCCGGCCCCGTCGGCCTCGAGCTCGAGCTGCTGACGATCGACGCCGCCCGCGAGCCGCTGGTCGCGGCGTGCCGGCACCTGGCCGGCCGGGGGCTGTCGCCGGGCGGGTCCGGCAACGTCAGCGTCCGGGTCGGGTCGACGCTGCTGATCACGCCCACCGGGTCGAGCCTGTCGCGGGTGCGCCCGGCGGAGCTCGCCGTCGCGACGGTCGAGCCGGGGCCCCCGAGCGCGGACCCCAGCGACCCCGTCCCGTCGAAGGAGCTGCCGCTGCACCGCGCCGTGTACGCCGCGCGGCCCGACGCGGTCGCCGTGGTGCACCTGCACTCCCCCGCCGCGGTCGCCGCGTCCTGCCTGGAGCCCGCGGCGCTGCCGCGCGAGACGGCGACCGGCCCGCTGCCCGCGGTGACGCCGTACCAGGTGATGCGGCTGGGCGACCTGCCGGTCGCGCCGTTCGCCCTGCCCGGCTCGGCGGACCTGGCCGCGGGGGTCGCGGCGCTGGCCGCGGACGCGCCGGCGATGCTGCTGGCCAACCACGGCTCGCTCGTCGCGGGGGCGCACCTGCCGGCCGCGCTCGACCTGGCGGAGGAGCTGGAGGCGGCCGCGCAGGTCGTCCTGCTGCTCGCGGGCGTGCCGCACCGCCGCCTCACCGCCGCGCAGGTGGCGGCGCTCCGCGCGCGCTGACGCCGCGTCAGGCCGGCAGCCGGACCTGCCCGCCGAACTCGCGGCAGTGCCGCTGCACCGCCTCGAGCGTGCGCCGGCCGGCGTCGTCGACGACGTGCACCGCGGTCGCGTCGACCGTCAGCTCCTCGCCCGCCGCGCCCAGCAGGCAGTGCAGCGCCTCGCGCAGCGCCGACGCGCTGTGCACGTCGAGGTCGCCGCGCACCGCGATCACGGACGGCTGCGCCGGTCGCCCCAGGTCGATCGTGACGTCCACGGTCCCGCCTCCCGGACTTCGCGCGGGCCGCCGCTGCTGCACCCCGCGCTGCGAGGGTAGAAGCGGTTCACCCGCCGCGCGCGGGGAAGTGGTCCCCGGCTCGTCGTCACCACATCGGCGCGACCCCTGGTGTGCGAACTCGCACATCCTCTAGTGTGGCAACGTTCCTACATCCGTCCGGCGTCGCACGGTGCCCGCGCGCGGCCCGCCCCTGGGCCGCGCGCGGGGGAACCGCTGCGGCACCACGCCGAGGAGAGCCGTGCACCGCACCCTGTCCGACCTCACCGCCCGCATCGACCGCGTCCTGACGGACCGCGTGCTCCCGGTCGTCCACACGCACCGCGCCCCGCTGGAGGTGACGGTCGCCCACCTGCCCAGCGAGCCCGTGCCGTTCGCCGAGGCCGTCCGACTGCCGTTCGCCCCCACGGCCGTCGGCGAGCCGTGGGGACGCGCCTGGTCCACCAGCTGGTTCCGCCTGCGCGGCGTCGTCCCGCCGGAGATGGCCGGCCGGCGCGTCGAGGTGCTCGTCGATCTCGGGTTCCGCACCGGCGGGCCCGGCTTCGAGGCGGAGGGGCTCGTCTACACGCCCGACGGCGTCCCGCTGAAGGGGATCGAGCCGCGCAACCTCTACGTCCCGGTCGCGGACCCGGCGCGCGGCGGCGAGGTGGTCGACCTGTACGTCGAGGCCGCGGCCAACCCGTCGATCGGCGGCTCCCCGACCACCGACCTCGGCGACCTGGCCACGGTCCCGGACGTGCTGCTGTACCGGCTCGCCCGCGCCGAGGTCGCCGTGCTGGACGAGGAGGTCCAGGCGCTGGCGCTCGACGTCCAGGTGCTGCACGAGCTCGCCCTCCAGCTCCCCGGGAACGACCCGCGCCGCGAGCGCGTCCGGGCGGGGCTGGAGCGGGCGGTGGACGCGCTGGACGTCCGGGACGTGCCGGGCACGGCCGCCGCCGCCCGGGCCGAGCTCGCGGAGCTGCTCGCCGCCCCCGCCGCGCCGAGCGCCCACCGGGTCTCGGCCGTGGGCCACGCGCACATCGACTCCGCCTGGATGTGGCCGGTGCGGGAGACCATCCGCAAGTGCGCGCGCACGTTCTCGAACGTGGCCTCGCTCGCGGACGCCTACCCGGACCTGCGGTTCGCCTGCTCGTCGGCCCAGCAGTACGCCTGGGTGCAGGAGCACCACCCGCACGTGTTCGCCCGGATCAGGGAGAAGGTCGCGGCGGGGCAGTTCGTCCCGGTCGGCGGCATGTGGGTCGAGTCCGACACCAACCTGCCCGGCGGCGAGGCGCTGGCCCGCCAGCTCGTCCAGGGCCGCCGGTACTTCGCCCGGGAGCTCGGCGTCGAGGAGCAGCCCGAGGTGTGGCTGCCCGACTCGTTCGGCTACACCGGCGCGTTCCCGCAGCTCGCGCGGCTGGCCGGGGCGCGGTGGTTCCTGTCGCAGAAGATGTCCTGGAACACCACCAACCGGTTCCCGCACCACACGTTCTGGTGGGAGGGCATCGACGGGTCCCGGGTGTTCACGCACTTCCCGCCCGCCGACACCTACGGCGCCAAGCTCTCGGGCGAGCAGCTGGCGTACGGGGTGGCGAACTTCGCCGACGCCGGCCCGGCCAACCGCAGCCTGCTGCCGTTCGGCTACGGCGACGGCGGCGGCGGCCCGACGCGCGAGATGATGGAGACCGCGCACCGGGTCGCCGACCTGGAGGGCTCGCCGCGGGTGGTCGTCGAGACGCCGGCCGAGTTCTTCGCCGCGGCCGAGGCGGAGTACCCGCAGGCGCCGGTGTGGTCCGGGGAGATGTACCTGGAGTTCCACCGCGGCACGTACACCAGCCAGCTCGCGATGAAGCAGGGCAACCGCCGCACCGAGCACCTGCTGCGCGAGGCCGAGCTGTGGGCCGCGACCGCCGCCGTCCGCGCCGGGTCCGCCTACCCGTACGAGCACCTGGAACGGCTGTGGCAGGACGCGCTGCTGCTGCAGTTCCACGACATCCTGCCCGGCAGCAGCATCGCCTGGGTGCACCGCGAGGCGCGGGACACGTACCGCCGGCTGGCGGGCGAGCTCGAGACGCTGGTCGCCGGGGCGCTCGCCGCGGCGGCCGGGTCCGGCGACGTCGACCTGCTGGCCAACGCCGCGCCGCACGACCGGGACGGGGTGCCGGCGCTGGCGGCGGAGGTCGCCGGGGCGGCGCCCGGCGCCGCGCGGGTGGCCGTGTCCCGCGCGGGCGACGCCGTCGTGCTCGACAACGGGCTGCTGCGGGTGCGGGTCGACGCCGACGGCACGATCGGGTCCGTGCGGGACCTGGTCGCGGACCGCGAGGTGCTGGCGCCCGGAACCAGCGCGAACGTGCTGCAGCTGCACCCGGACCAGCCCGTCCGGTTCGACGCCTGGGACGTCGACGAGTTCTACCGGCACCGGGTCCGCGAGGTCCGCTCGGTGGCGGCGCTGGACGTCGACTCCGCCGACCCGGCGCGCGCGGAGGTGCGGGTGACGCGGCACGACGGCGACTCCGCGTACGTGCAGACGATCGCGCTGGCCGCCGGCGAGCGGCGGGTGGACCTGGCCCTCGACGTCGACTGGCACGAGCGCGAGACGCTGCTCAAGGCGGCCTTCCCGCTGGCGGTGCACGCGGAGCGGTCGACGGCGGAGACCCAGTTCGGGCACGTGCACCGGGCGACCCACACCAACACGTCCTGGGACGCGGCGCGGTTCGAGATCTGCGCGCACCGCTGGCTGCACGTGGCGGAGCCGGGCTACGGCGTCGCGGTGGTCAACGACTCGACGTACGGGCACGACGTCGCGCGCCCCGGGCCGGGTGACGCGCGGGGCGCGGGGTCGACGACGGTCCGGCTCTCCCTGGTCCGCGCGCCGCGGTACCCCGACCCCGAGACCGACCAGGGCCGGCACACGATGCGGTACGCGCTGGTGCCGGGGGCCGGGGTCGACGAGGCCGTGCGCGAGGGGTACCGGATCAACCTGCCCGCGCGGCGGGTGCGGGGCGCCGGGCCGGTCGCCCCGCTGGTCGCGGTGGAGGGCGCCGTCGTCGAGGCGGTGAAGCTCGCCGACGACCGGTCCGGCGACGTCGTGGTGCGGCTGTACGAGGCCCGCGGCGGGCGGGGCAGGGCGGTGGTCCGGCCGGGGTTCGCCTGCGCCGGGGCGTCGGTGCGCGACCTGCTCGAGCGGGAGGACCCGGAGGTGGCCGCGCTGGCGCCGCTGTCCGACGCGGGCGACGGGGCGGTGGCACTGGAGCTCGGGCCGTTCCAGGTGGTGACCCTGCGCCTGGCCCGCGCCTGACGCCGTGTGCGGCGCGGGCGGCGCGGGGCGGCGCGGGGCGGCCGCGCCGGCCCGCCTCAGCGCGCCGGCGGCAGCAGGCGGGCCAGCACCGCGTCCAGCGCGGCCCCGCCGTCGTCGGTGAGCAGCCAGCGCGCGGCGCCGTCGCTCGTCAGGAACGCGGCAGCCCGCGCGGCGGGCGCCGCCGCGCCCGTGGTGAGCGGCGTCCCCGCGGGGACCTCGACGAGCACCGGGTGCGGCTCCGGCTCCGGCGCGCGGGCGAGCACCCGGGCGCCCGGCACCGGCTCGCACCAGGTCAGCCGCCCGGCGCCCCGGTGCACGACCACCTCGCGGCCGTCCTCGCCCACCAGCCGGTCGCGGTCGAGCAGCACCCCCGACGTCGTCGCGACCCCCAGCGTCAGCAGCCGCCCCCAGGCGAGCACCGGCACGGCGGCCGCGGCCAGCGCCTCGGCGGCGGCCGCGGGGGCCTCGGGGGTGAGCGCGACCAGGTCGACGTCCGCGTCGTCGGCGGGCGGCCAGGTCGACGCCACCCGCACGTCGAGCCCGCGCGACCGCAGCCAGCCGGCCGTCGCCTCGTCGCCCGCGGACGGCTCGGCGCCCGTGACCAGCACCGCCCGCCGCCCCGTCCCGGCCCCCTCGTCCGCCGGGCGCGCACGGTCCGCGCCGAGCGCGGTCCCCGGGGGCTGCCCGCCCGCAGCGTGGCCCGCG
>NZ_DASQCJ010000132.1:0-2338 GCF_035634735.1 Cellulomonas sp. | reverse complement strand
GTCCGGGGCGTCCGCCGGCGTGACCGCGTGGACGTGGGCGTGCGCGTGGCCGTCCGCCGCCGCGTGCCGGGCCGGGGCCGCGCCCGCGCGCGTGACCACCAGCGCGGCGATGCCGGTCGTCAGCGGGATCGCCAGCACCAGGCCGATCGACGACACCATGGTCCGCACGATCTCCTCCGCGAACTCCCCGGACGTCAGCGTCGGCCCCAGCGGCAGCCCGTAGAGCTCGAGCAGGAGCAGCACGGGCAGCGCCGCCCCGGTGTAGGCGAACGCGATCGTGTACACCGTGGACGCGATGTGGTCCCGGCCGATCCGCATCCCGCCGCGGAACAGCTCGCCGCGCGAGGCGCCGGGGGAGACCGCCCGCAGCTCCCACACCGCCGAGGCCTGCGTGATCGTCACGTCGTTCAGCACGCCGAGCCCGGCCAGCACCAGGCCGCAGAGGAACAGCCCGCGCAGCGACGTCGCCCCGCTCTCGCCGAGCAGCTGCGCCAGCCGGTAGGAGTCCTCGCTGCTCACGCCGGACAGCCGGGCCCACTCCGCGCCGAGGATGCCGAGCCCCGTCGTCGCCGCGAGGCCGGCCAGCGTGCCGAGCAGCGCCGCGGACGTGCGGAGCGACAGCCCGTGCGCCAGGTACAGCACGACGGCCATGATCAGCGTCGACGCGCTGAGCGCCACCACCACCGGGTTCTCGCCGCGGACCAGTGCGGGCAGCACGTACACCCCGATCACCCCGAACGCGATGAGCAGGCCGACCAGCGCCCGGAGCCCCCGGCCCCGCGCCACCAGGATGATCGCCAGCGCGAACACCAGCGCGATCGACACCAGCGGCAGCGTCCGGTCGTAGTCGTGCCAGGCCCAGACCTCGGTGTCGGAGTCGGTCGCCGGGTAGTGCTCGACCAGGATCCGGGTGCCGGCCGGCACCTGGTCCGCGGTGGTGGACGCGGTGGCCCACACCTCGACGTCGCGGCCCCGCTCCGGCCCGCTCGTGACGGTCGCGTGCACCCGGAGGCAGGCCACCTCGTCGGGGATCGTGCCGTCCGGCAGCCGGTCCTCGACGGTGCCCTGGCACTGCTCGACCGACGTGCCGGTGACGGTCGCGGTCGGGTAGTCGATCGCGACGTCGCTGATCTGCCGGGCGGTCGACGGCTCGCCGTGCGGCCAGGTCAGCGCCATGCCGACGGCGGCGGCCAGCACGAGGGGCAGCAGGATCGCGGCGATGACGCGGCGGGTGCGCAGGGCGGCGGGGGAGGGCACGGGGGCGATTCTGCCGGGTGCGCGGGCATCGTGCCGCGGGCCGGCCGCCGGGGCGCGGCGCGGCCCGACGCGGGGTCCGCCCGCGCGGTGGGGGACAATCGAGGCATGACCGCTCCCTCCACCGTCGACCCGGCTGCCCCCGCGGCCGAGGGGCACGTGCTCCCGCCGCTGCGCATCGGACCGCTCACGATCGACACGCCCGTGGTGCTCGCGCCGATGGCCGGCGTGACGAACGCGGCGTTCCGCCGGCTGTGCCGCGAGTCGGGCGCCGGGCTGTACGTGGCGGAGATGGTGACCTCGCGGGCGCTGGTCGAGCGCGGCGAGGAGTCGATGCGGATCATCTCGCACGCCCCCGACGAGAAGCCGCGCTCCGTGCAGGTGTACGGCGTCGACCCGGCGACCGTCGGCGCGGCGGTGCACCTGATCGCGTCGGAGGACCGTGCGGACCACGTCGACCTCAACTTCGGCTGCCCGGTGCCCAAGGTCACCCGGCGCGGCGGCGGCTCGGCGCTGCCGTGGAAGCGCGAGCTGTTCGAGTCGATCCTGCGCGCGGCCGTCGACGCGGCCCGGCCGTACGGCGTCCCGGTCACGGTCAAGATGCGCAAGGGCATCGACGACGACCACCTGACCTACCTCGAGGCCGGCCTGGTCGCCCAGGACCTCGGCGTCGCGGCGGTCGCGCTGCACGCCCGCACCGCCGAGCAGTACTACTCCGGCACCGCGGACTGGTCGGCGATCGCGCGGCTCAAGGAGACGGTCACCGACATCCCCGTGCTGGGCAACGGCGACATCTGGTCCGCCGAGGACGCCGTGCGCATGGTCCGGGAGACCGGCTGCGACGGCGTCGTCGTCGGCCGCGGCTGCCAGGGGCGGCCGTGGCTGTTCGCCGACCTCGCGGCGGCGTTCGCGGGCTCGTCCGAGCGGATCACGCCCGGCGCGCGGTACGTCGCGCAGGTGATCCGCCGGCACGCCGAGCTGATGGTCGAGACGTTCGGCGACGAGGGCAAGGCGCTCCGCGAGCTGCGCAAGCACATGGCCTGGTACTGGAAGGGCTACGTGGTCGGCGGCGAGCAGCGCGCGG